>REEQ01000121.1 GCA_007695005.1 Wenzhouxiangellaceae bacterium
AAGGGTGCGGCTTGGCGAAGGTAAGAAGCGCCCTTCCGGAGACCGTTAAGCGCGTGCGGCCGGGGCCGCAATCAGAGATGTCTCCACCCATCCGGTTCCGACCCCAAACCCAACCAGAACTTCCCCTTCTCCCTTTGCCTTCTTCCTTGCTTGTTCCCTTTCACCTTTCCCCCTGCCCACGCTTCACCCCATCACTAGCCACCGCACTTACCGGATCCTCCGGCCACGGGTGCTTGGGGTAGCGGCCACGCATGTCCTTGCGGACCTCGGGGTAGGCGTTGGTCCAGAAGCTCCCCAGATCCGCGGTGATGGCCAGGGGCCGGCGGGCCGGGGAGAGCAAGTGGAGAACGACGGGCACCTTGCCGCCGGCCACGCGCGGGCTGCAGTCCCAGCCGAACACGCTTTGCAGCTTGGTTGCCAGTACCGGGCCACCTTCGGCCTGGTAGTCGAGGCGGACTTCACGGCCGGTGGGGATGGTCAGTGACGCCGGGGCCAGCTCGGCCAGGCGCTGGCGCTGGCCATGGTCAAGCTGGCCGGACAGCACCGATAAGAGGTCCAGGTTTTCCATATCCAACCAGCGGCGCAGGCCGGCCAGGTAAGGCTGCAGCCATTCGTCCAGGCGCGCTGCCAGGCTGGCATCGTCGACGGCCGGCCAATCGTTGGGCCAGAGACTGCGCAGCAGTTCGACTCGGGCTTGCCACTGGCGCGCGGCGTTGGTCCAGGGCAGGCTTTCCAGGCCCTTGCTGCGCACGGCGGCGAGCAGGCCGGCTTCAATCGTTGTCGGATCAGGTCGGTCCAGCTCCTGCTCATCGAGCACCAGCGCGCCGAGGCGGCGCTGGCGGCGGGCGACGACGGTGCCGCGGCGTTCGTCCCAGTCGGCTGTTTCCACGGTCTCGATCTTGTCTTTGAACAGGGCCTCGATTTGCGCCTGCTCGACGGAGGCAGCCAGAAAGATCCGGGCTTCCCGGGCCTGGCCGTCGAGTTCGGCGGCGACCAGCCATTGGCTGCCGGCCAGCGCGTCGTCCTCGGCCAGGCTGGCGCCGCGACCGTTGCTGAGCCGATAGCGGCCGCGCGCACCGCGGGCCTGGCCGATGCGATCGGGGAAGGCCAGGACGAGCAGGGCGCCAATGTTTTCTTCTCCAATTTCCCGGCCTGACTTGCTGGCTTTGGACAGCCGCCTGGCCAGCTCGCGTGCCTGCTTCAGGCGCCCCTTGGGCAGGCCGGCCTGGCCGTGGCGCAGGGCCTGGAGGCGCAGGTACATATCGGCGCCGTGGCCGGGCCCGAGCAGGTCGCGGTCGCTGAGCAGAGCCGAGAGTTCGGCGGCCAGTTGTCCATGACCGTATTCGCGACCGCGCTCCAGCAGATGGGCCAGACGCGGGTGCAGGCCGTGAGACAGCAGCTTGCGACCATGACCGGTGATCCTGCCCTGCGAATCCAGCGCCTCCAGCAACTTGAGCAGATCCGCGGCCTGCTGCCAGTGTGCGGCTGGCGGCAAGTCCAGCCAGGTCAGCTCGCTTGGGTCAGTCACGCCCCATTGGGCCAGCTCCAGGACCAGGCCGGCGAGGTCGGCTTCCAGGATTTCGGCCGGGGTATGGGGTTTCAGCCGGGCCTGTTCGCCCTCGCTCCATAGCCGGTAGCAAACACCGGGCTCGATGCGTCCGGCACGGCCGGCGCGCTGTTCGGCCGAGGCGCGCGAGACCGGTTCGGTGATCAGTCGGCTCATGCCGGAGTTCGGGTCGAAGGCCGAACGGCGTTGCTGGCCGCTGTCGATCACCACCCGTACCCCCTCGATGGTCAGGCTGGACTCGGCGATGGCCGTGGCCAATACCACCTTGCGCTGACCGGACGGTGCCGGGGCAATGGCGGCGTCCTGGGCTTCCGGTCGCAGGTTGCCATACAGTGGGCAGAGCTGGCAGTTCCCGGGCAGCTCGCCAAGCTGCTCGACCAGGCGCCTGATTTCGCCAATACCCGGCAAAAAAACCAGCAGCGAACCGTCTTCCTGGTCCAGAGCGTGGCGGATGGTGGCCGCGGTGTGGCTGATCAGCGGCTTGCCGCGCGAACAGGGACGATAGTGCACCTGTACCGGAAAGCTGCGACCCTCGCTTTCGATCAGCGGCGGGTCATCCAGCAGTTTGCTCAGCGCTTCGACGGCCAGCGTCGCCGACATCACCAGCACCCGCAAGTCCTCGCGCAAGGCCTGCTGGCTCTCGCGTACCAGGGCCAGGCCGAGGTCGGCATTGAGCGAGCGCTCGTGGAATTCGTCGAAGATGACGCAGGCGACCTCGGTCAGGGCCGGGTCGGACTGGACCATGCGAGTCAGAACACCCTCGGTGACGACCTCGATGCGGGTGGCGGCAGACACCCTGGTATCCAGGCGCGTCCGGTAACCGACTCGCTGGCCGACCGGCTCGCCGAGGCTTCGGGCCATGTAGCGTGCGGCCGAGCGTGCCGCCAGCCGCCGCGGCTCCAGCATCAGAATGCGCCTGCCGGCCACCCAGGGCGCATCGAGCAGCGCGAGTGGCACGCGCGTCGTCTTGCCGGCCCCGGGCGGTGCGGACAGAAGTACGCAGGCGTGCTCCGCCATGGCCGCCAGCAGCGCGGGTAATTCGGTATCGATGGGCAGCGGCACATGACTCATGGTCGGTTTAGTGTAAGGGCCCACGGCCCCGTCTATACTGGCGTGGAGTTTTGTCGGAGTCGCTCGTGCCCAAAAAAATACCGCTGATGGATCTGATGTGGCTGCTGGCCGAAACCCAGTCCAATCCGATTCATGTCTGTGGGCTGATGCTGTTTGAAAAACCCAAGGGGCGGCAGGATCTGGTGGCGCAGATCGTGCGCGCTTACCGGGCAGCCCGGCCAACGCCGCCTTTCGACAGCATTCCGGACATTGGCGGCGCGCATACGCCGCGCTGGTTGCCGGCCAGGGATTACGATCCGCGTTACCACGTCCAGCACATCGCGCTGCCGGCCGGTGCGCGCTACGAGGACCTGCTGCACCTGGTCGGCGACCTGCATGAAACCATGCTCGATCGTGCCCGACCCCTGTTCCGGGTATGGGTGATCGACCAGGTGCCGGGCCAGCGTTTCGCGATCTTTCTGAAAATGCACCACGCCATCATCGATGGGGTCAGCGCGGCCAGGCGGGTCGATGCCAGCCTGCGCAAGACCCGTCACCGCGGGGTGCCAAGCCCGCTGTTTGCGGTCGATCTGCCGGTACGCAGACCGCACCCGCCCAAGGCCCTGGTCAAGCGACTGCTGGGGATGGGCACGACGGCCACCAGCCAGTACCTGGCCTTGCTGGGCAGCCTGCGCAAGGGGCTTTGGAACCTCGTCGGCGGCGCAACCGAAGGCAGCGTGCCTTTTGCCGCTCATCGCGGGCCGATGAATGACCCGGTGATGAACGCACGCAGCGTGGCCACCTTGTCCTTGCCAATGGAGGAAATGCGCCAGGTGGGCCGCCACTATGGGGCAACGCTCAATGATGTAGCCATGGCCCTGATCGATGCTGGTGTTCATCGCTACCTGAATGGCATGAAACGGCCATTCGGCCACCGCCTGGTTGCCATGTGCCCGGTATCCATGCGCGAGGAGGGTGACTCATCCGCCGGTACCAAGGTGTCGGCGGTGTTCGTGCGCCTGGGGCAACCGGGAGTGACCATCGCCGAACGCCTGGTCCAGGTTTCAGCGTCGATGAACAAGGCCAAGGACGAGGTCCGGGCGATGAGCAAGGATACGGCGCTCGGTTATGCAGCCGGTCTGATGGGGATTGCTGGTCTGACGGCGGTAACTCATGTCGATCGGGTCACGCCGCCTTCGGCCAACCTGGTCATATCCAACGTCCCCGGATGGGACCGTCAGCTCTATCTCAACGGTGCGCCGTTGGTCGGCGCTTACCCGATTTCGGCGATTGCGGTGGGTGTTGGCCTCAATGCCACGGTGATATCCGCCAACGGCCGGATGGACTTCGGCTTTGTTGGTAACGGCGCCAGCCTGCGCGAACTGCCGTCCCTGGCAGCGGAGGTGGAGGGTGCCTGGAAAGCACTGCGTCTAG
>REEQ01000207.1 GCA_007695005.1 Wenzhouxiangellaceae bacterium
GCAGGGCATTGGTCTGGCTGGCCAGACAGGGGTGACTGCGGATGGTCCAGTCGCCGTCGATGGCCTGGGCCGAGAGTGTCAGCATCGTGCCGGCCAGGCATGCGCCGGCCAGGGCGATCGATTTCCAGTGTTGTTGCATGTTGTGCCTCGCGTGATTTCAAGCCGATGAACAGGTGCGGGTAGCATCGGCCTGACGTGCGGGGCATACTTGAAATCAGGTTGAAATTAACGTGAAAGTTGCGGCTGGTTCTGGCGCATGGCCTGGGCACGGTTCAGCAGGGGCATGAAACCTTGCTCGCCGGCGGTTTGCTCGACCCACTCCAGGCGCTGGGCGGCCAGTGCCGGGTCGCTGACGCGACTGCGCAGCAGGGCCAGCTTGAGGGCCTGCTCGGCATCGGGTGACTGCTCGAGCAGCTCTTCAGCGCGACCGATGGTGCTGGCGGCATCTGCATGTCGATCCTGCTCAATCAATGATTCCGCCAGCAGCATCAGCGCGTCGATTTGGCGGTTGACGCTGCGGATCTCGCCAAAGCCGACGATCAGGTCTCGCGCGGCCTGCTCGGCGCTGACCAGGCGACCTTCGGCCAGTTCAAGACGCGCCAGGTTCAAGCGCGACACCTTCAGATGGTTGTCGGCACCGATTGCCATCATCAGATCTCTGGCCGCACTGAAGTGCTCGCGAGCCCGATCCAGATCCTGGCTGAGCAAGGCGCGCTCGCCGATCACTGCATGGTAGACAGACAGCTCGGCATCATCCTCGATATCCAGCGCTTCGATGCGCTCCAGCACGGCGTCGAGCTCATCGAAGCGGCCCATGCTGACCAAGATGGCGCCCAAGGTGGTCAGGGTGCGGGTTTGCATGAGTACGGCACCCTGATCGCCGAAGGCCTCAGCCGCCTGCTCGATGCGAAACTCGGCGTTCAGCAGGTCACCGCGCCGGCGATGCAGCACACCAAGGTTGTAGGACACCCGGGCAATGTCGGTCTGGGCACCGAGCAGCTCGAACAGGCCCAGAGATTGTTCGGCCAGTGCGATGGAGCGACTCCAGTCGCGCCGATCACCGGCGATGCCGGCCAGGTTGCCCAGGGCCATGGCCTGGCCGCGCAGGTCCCCGGCATCGGTAAACGCTTCCAGGGCGCGCTCGAAAATCGGCTCGGAGTCGATCAAGCGGCCGCTGCGTGCCAGCAGGGTGGCATGGTTGATCAGGGCTGCACCTTCGCCCTGACGATCGCCGATGTGGCGAAAATGGCGCGCACCACGCTCAAGATGCTCGATCGCCGCTTCACTCTGGTTGGCACGCATCAGGCTGACGCCAAGTTGCACCAGGCTTCTGGCCTGCCGACGTTGGTCGCCCAGCTCTGCAAAGTGTTCAACAGCTTGTTCCAGCACGGCCAGCGAGGCCTCGATGCGCCCGGCCCGGTCATGGATGGCCCCGGCAACCAGCAGTGATTCGGCCTGGCCGGCCGGATGCGGAATGGCATCGAACAGGGTGAACGCAAGTTCAGCCGACTCCAGCGCCGGACCCAGCTCGCCTTGTTGAAAGCGCACCCGGGCCAGGCCCAGGTGGGACTGAGCCAGTTCGGCGTCGGTCAGCAGTTCGTTCAGGGCGAACAGTTCATCAAGTATCTGCCGAGCTTCATTGAGTCGACCGAGCTCGATCAGGGCACCGGCTTCCATCAGCAAGGCGCCGGGCAACAGCGCGTCCAGCTCCTCTTCATTGGCCAGCAGCACCGCCAGGCGCGCGGCTTCCAGGCGCTGTTCATGCTGGTTCTCGGCCTGGGCCAGTTGGGCAGAGAGCAGGGCCACGCGCGGGTCGCGCGGGCGCTGCAAGCGCAGCGAGTCCAGTGCTTCCTGTGCCGCCCGCAGGCGACCGGCACGGATCAGCGCATCAACCAGGCGCCGACTGCTCTCCGGCTCGGGGTAGAACTGGGTCAGCGCCTGCAGGTTGTCGGCGGCGCGTTCAAAATCGAAATCCAGTGCGGCTGCAGTGGCTTCCAGTTCCAGGCGGTCTCGGCGCGGCCACAGCCGGGTAGCTGCCAGGGCCTGCTCGCTGGCATTGCGCGCCTGGTTCCAGTCACCGCGGCTCATCCAGGCCAGCGCTTCGAGGTGATCCAGGCGCGGATTGTCCGGCTCATCAATGCGGGCCTGGGCGATACGGGCCAAGGCTTGCTCGGGACGGTTCGATTCCAGCGCTTCGAGCGCGCCAAAGTAGGCGCGCTGGCTGCCGGGCAGGCGCGGCAGGCGAGCGCGAATGGCGGAACTGTCGGCGCCGGGAGGCGCGGCAAAGCCAAGGCGGTCGCGGATTGATGAGGCCATGTCGATGCTCAGCGCGGCCACGTCCCAGGCGCCCAGGCCGGATTCCAGGCTGCTGACAATTTCACCCGAACCGGGGCGGCGCAGGCTGGCCAGCAAACGGGAGCCATCAACACCGGCGGTCAGGTAGCGCCCCTCGATCAGGAAGTCGATATCGGTCAGCTGCGACTCATCGGCGGCGGTGGCCGGATCAACCACCAGCACCCGAAAACCGCCAAGCTCTACCAGCGCATGACCCAGATAGGTTTCCAGGGCCGGACCCAACCAGTTGAGCTCGGGGTCGTCGCTGGCGTTCACCATCTGGGCGACGGCCAGGGTTGGCAAGCGCTCGCCGGTAAAGGCCGGCTGGGTACGCTGCGTGGTCCAGTAAGCGGCGACGAAGGCGACCATCACCAGCGCACCCAGGGCCGGCCATGGCCACAGTCCCAGGGTACGTGGAGACAGGCTGGGCTGGAACTCGGGCTCGACCGCGGCAGGCGTCGATGTGGCCGCTTCCGCTTCATCAGGACGCTGGACCTGGGCGACGAACTGGTAACCGAGGCGTCGTCGCGTGGCAATCAAACGCGGTTCGCTGCTGGAGTCGCCCAGCGCCTGGCGCAGTTCCTTGATGGTCTGGGCGACCGAGCTGACCGAGGTCGCCTGATGGCCCCAGACCGCATCCAGCAAGTCGTCGCGACTGACCACAGATGGTGCCTGCTCGATCAGATGACAGAGCACCGCGAAGGTCTGCGGACGCAGGCTGACCGGGCCGTCAGGTCCGGAGACCGACTTCTGCTCGGTATCGATTTCGAATTGGTCGAACTGGATTTTCAAGATGAACTATCGTCCCCTGCGTTGCTTTTAGCCCAAGCTCCCTGGGCCATTGGATGCCGAGCTGGGACGTTGCTAGCTTGCCATCATTCTTGTTCTTTGTCATGCCTTGCTGACCTGAGAAGGCTGAACTTTCACGCAAATTTCAAGCTGATTTCAACAACCACGGGCACCGCCATTTGATCATGGCCGCTGAAAAACGCGATTCGAGCCAAAGGAGTTCAACGGTGAGTCAACCTGACCCTGCCAGGGACGCGCATGGATTACTCATGCCGGTGACGGCGCTGCTGCTCGGCCTGTTTGTGCTGGCATTGATCGGTTTGCCGCAATTGCATCATGTCCGGGCCGACTATTCGACGCCGGTTCGCGCGTTGGTGGTTGAATCGGCACAGCTCCCGGTCGCCACCGCCCTTGATCGCGTTTGGCCCCGGCATACCTTTGCTTATCACTATCTCTACCGCGGCGAGCTGTACGTCGGTAATGTCTACCGTCACCGCGGCGGCCTGCGCGAAGCGGTCAGCCGCCTGCCGGTCGGCAGCATGGTGACGGTCTGGATTGATCCTCGCCATCCCGAACGGGCCGTTATCGAGCCCGGTCCCTCAAGGGCTGACCTGGCATGGCTGGCTTTGGGCACCCTGCTGCTTGTTTTCGGGCTGCGGTGCTTTTTCAGGCTGGTCGCTCACGACCTGGCGCTGCTGCGAGCCGGCAAGCAGCCTCGAAACGGCTGACAACAGCGCTCGAGTTATGAACCTGAATTTGCCCGCCAATCCATCTTCAAGCGCTGGCTGCCACGGTATAGCCATCCAATTAAAGCTGGCGAAGAAACATCATGAGCATCCCATCTCAGGTTATATCCGGATCTCGCAAACCCCTGATTGCCCGAAAAGCACTGAGTACGCAGAGCCGGGCATGGGCTTTCTTTGTG
>REEQ01000028.1 GCA_007695005.1 Wenzhouxiangellaceae bacterium
ACCACAATGGGGTTGTGGGGGTCGGGAGTTCGAATCTCCCCGCTCCGACCATTTTTTGGGCGTCAGGCGAGTCGATCTTTTGCAGGGCTCGCCAACTGCTCACGATTCCTTTATTCTTTTGAGCTTAAATACGCGCTCCCCCGGGGTTGTCCCGGTGATTGCCAGTTACGGAGACAAGCGTCGATGAAAGAATCCTCCAAAGCAGTGTCAATGCCCGATATCGCCAGCCATGCCAAGGCGCAGGTCGCCGGCAGGCTCGACTGGGTTGGCATGAACCATATCGAGCTGCCGATTCTGCTTGAAGGTCCGGATGGCGTCCGCAACCAGACTGCTGCCCGGGTCAGCGCCTTTGTCGACCTCGCTGTGCCCGACAAGCGAGGCATTCACATGTCCAGACTTTACCTGCATCTGGACCGCACCCTCGCCGAGCACAGTCTGACGCCGCTGGCGCTGCGGCACCTGCTGCGCGATTTCCTCGCCTCGCACGAGGACCTGAGTACCCGCGCGATGGTTCGGATTGACTTTGATTACATGGTCAGACGCCAGTCCCTGGTCAGTGACAATACCGGCTGGAAAAGCTACCCGATCAGTGTCATCGCGAGCCTGCAAGGAAAGGCTTTCGAGCTCGAGCTGGCCCTGCAGGTGGTCTATTCAAGCACCTGCCCCTGTTCCGCCGCGCTGGCTCGACAGCTCATTCAGCAGCAGTTTCGCAAGGATTTCGCCAGTACGGGCAAGCTTGATCCCAACGCGGTCATTGACTGGCTCGGTAGCGAAAAGGGTATCGTCGCCACGCCCCACAGCCAACGCAGTGCGGCCGATCTGCGTCTGAAACTCGCGCCCAGTTTTGAGGCCTTTCCGTTTGTCGAGATGATCGACCTGGTCGAGGACACGCTGAAGACACCGGTGCAGTCCGCCGTCAAACGAGAGGACGAGCAGGCTTTCGCCCTGCTAAACGGGCAGAACCTGATGTTCTGTGAGGACGCAGCCCGCCGCGTTCAGACGGCACTGCAGGCTGAAGAGCGGGTGATGGATTTCTGGGCCCGCTGCAGCCATTTTGAAAGCCTGCATCCGCATAACGCCGTGGCCATCGTGACGAAGGGTCTGAGCGACGGCTACCAGCCGATTGATGGCCACCCGCGCGGCTGGGTAGAGTAAGCCTGCTGTTCCAGGGTCCCGGTCGCCGCGGCCGGCCTCAGTTTCGCAACAGCTTCAGGCCGATTTGAAGGTCGGGTAATGCCAGGCCAATCGCCTCGGCGCCCGGGTCGGCCCAGGATTGTGCGAGCAGCTGTCCTGTTTCAGTATCCATGGCACTCAGGCGCAAGATGATCTGATCGCTGTCCCGCAGGCTGATCAACTCCATTTCAAGGTCGACGCCCAGCGCCATGCCGGCGATGTCTTCCAGGGTGATGGCGTTGCCGGCCTGCAGACTGAAATCCCGAGCCAGCCGCCAGCCGCCAGGCTCCCGACGCCCGGCCCAGCCGCTATAGCTCTGGACGCGCACGAACCGATGGATCTGGTCTTCGCCGTGTGGTTCTCCGGTGTTCAGGTTCAGCAGCCGGTCGGCGATCACCAGCTGGTTGCCGTCAAACGCGACCTCCTTGATCAGGCCTACGGATTGATCGGGACCGAAGCGGCAGTCGCGTGGATCGGTTTCTCCGCTGAAACCGTCGACCCGCAGGCTGAAACGCATCTCGCAGCGGCTCCGCACTGCGCCGGACCCATCCAGCGGGGCGAACGCGCCGGCCAGCTGATCTGCGGTAGCCGAGCCTTCCATTGCAAGCAGGAAGTGCCGCGGAGGCTCGTCGGCACGACGTTGGCGCAGCACGAAACCGCTTTGGCCCGGCTGTTGAGAGGGCAGGCGCTCAATGATGAGGGTCAGCGGGCTTTCGCCCCGTTCACGCTGCCCCCGGTCCCTGCTGGAGAGGTATGTGCCTGGTAGAACGCGATCGATCTGGCTCAAGGTCGGGCCGTGATCGATAAGGGCAGGTGGTGTCTGCTCGGGCACGGTAGCGCAGGCCGCAAGGGCGAGTGTCGCCAGCAGCGCTGCCGGGCGCAGCATCAGGGTTGTTCCAGGGGCGGCAACAGGAGTTTCGGGTCAACCCGCACATTGCCGATGTTGATTCGCCAGTCCAGGTGCGGGCCGGTCGCGCGTCCGGTGGCGCCGACTTCGCCGATCAGGTCACCCTGTTCAATGCGCTGTCCTTCCTCGACCAGGATCGCGCTTAGATGGAGAAATGCCGATACCAGACCATGACCGTGGTCGAGAAAGATGGTGCCGCCGGAAAAGTACATGTCCGGATGGGTCAGGGTAACGATGCCGCCAGCCGGGGCCTTGACCGGCGTGCCCGTCGGCGCGGCTATGTCCAGGCCCCAGTGCGGGTTGCGCGGCTGGCCATTGAGAATGCGCTGGCTGCCATAGACGCCGGTGATTGGCCCCTTGACCGGCCAGATCCAGCCATCGGTCCAGTCCGTGCGCGGGTCGCGGCGCTCCCGTGCCCGCCGGGTCATGGCCGCTTCGTTGCGAATCCGCTCGAGTACCGAGTGTGGCGGGGTGACATGGGCGCTGTCCAGGCCGTCAATGCGCTGGATGTCGAATTCGCGCTCCAGCGGCAGAATGGATTGCTGCCAGGACTCCCCGCCGGGCAAATTGACAATCAGCTCGCGTCGGTGAGTTTCATCGCGATCGAAACCAAACACGAACAGGCCCTCCGGCGAAATCATCAGCCGCTCGCCGCCAAGGCGAACCTCGCTGCCTGGCGGCGCCTGGCCGAATACCAGCCCGCCCTGAACGATCTCACCGTGCAGGACAACCGGCTCTTCAGCCTGTGCCGGCCCGACCGCTGATGCTGCCAATAGCAAGCAAATCCAGACAACGCTCGGAATCCCGGTATTGAAGCGCTTGGGGGTCAAAGGCATCTCAGGCACTGCCGCCGCGGTGGATGGTCAGGGTCTGGCCGGGCCGCAGCACGCTGCCTTCGTTCAGCCCGTTCCAGCGCATCAGATCAGCCAGTCGGACCTGGTGGCGACGGGCAATCAGCCACAGAGAGTCGCCGCTGCGAACAGTGTACTGAATGCTGCGTGCTGGCGGCGCTGCGGTCGGAGCGCCGGGGCTGTCCATATGGATAAGCAGGCGCTGTCCGGGTCGAATCAGGCTGTTGCCTCCGAGTCCGTTCCAGCGCTGGATATCGGCCACGCTGACGCGGTACTGACGGGCAATCAGCCACAGGCTCTCACCCGGGCGGACCTGGTGCTGAAAGCGGCGGGTTGGCAGCAGGCGTTGCTGCAGGCTGGCAAGCTCCTGGTAGCGGTCGGCATAAGGGGAGTCTTCCGGCGGCACGCCGTTGCCGGGCAGGCGCAATACCTGGCCGATGGAGAGCATGTCACCGTTCAGTCCGTTCGCCTCGCGCAGGGCGCGCACGCTGGTGTCATGGCGCTGGGCCAGGCCGGACAGGGTGTCACCGCGTCGAACCGTGATTTCGTGCCAGACAATGCTGTCGGCGCCATTCAGGGTCGGCAGTACGTCAAGCACGCTGTCCTTGAGGTCTATTGGCACGATCAAATGGTGCGGGCCGGTGGGAGAGGTCAGGTGACGGTTGAGACCGGCGTTCAGCGCCAGCAGTTCCGCCAGGTCCAGTCCCGATCGGGCCGACAGCATGACAATGTCGGTTGGACCATCCAGGTCGATGCGGGCAAGGCGCGGCTGGTTGGGCCATTGTGGCAGCTCGAAGCCGAAACGATCCGGCTCCCTGAACAGGCAGCCGAGGCCGTGCATTTTTGGCACATAGGCGCGCGTTTCCCTGGGCAACGAGATATCACTGAAAGTCGCGGGTCGGCCCCTGGCCAGATTGCGTTGAACGGCGCGGTGCACGCGCCCCTGGCCGGCATTGTAGGCTGCCAGGGCCAGTTCCCAGTCCTGGTCGAATCGATTGCCGAGGTAGAGCAGATAGTCCAGGGCAGCGCGCGTGGCTGCGTAGACATCACGACGGCCGTCATAGAACTCATTGATTTCTATGCCGAAATCGCGTGCCGTGCCGCTGAGGAACTGCCATGCGCCCGAGGCCCGTCCGTGTGAATAGGCGAACGGGTCATAGGCACTCTCCACGATCGGCAGGAGCGCCAGCTCGCCGGGCAGGTCTCGGGCCTCGATCTGGCTGGCGATGTCGTAAAGCCAGGGTTGGGCCCGGTTGAGCACCCGCTCCATGTAGTCCGGACGGTCGCCGAACCAGCGCGCCCACTGGTCGGCCTGGCTGCCGTCCGGGCAGTAGGCAAAGCTGAAGCGGTCGACCAGGCGCTGCCACAGATCGCCGCCATCGTCGTCTTCAAGCTCCTTGACACGGCGCAGGCTGCCGACGCGCCTGACGGCATCGTCGATGGTCTGAAAGGGGTCATCCAGCTCGGCTCTCAGAAAGAAAGGCGGCAGCGGTGGCGGTTCGGACTCCAGGGACGGCGCCGGCTGGCTGTCGAAGGTTGCGCAGGCAGCGATTGTCAGGACCAGCAGAATGCTGGCCAGCAGGCGGTGCAGTGGCGATTGAAATCTCGTCGTCAGAGGCATTCGTTAAGATCTGCAGTGCCGTTGTAACCAGCCGGTCATTATCCTTTGCCAGCGCCGCAGGTCAAGCAGCAACCTTGCCCGGACGGCTACAATTGTAGCCACAGATACTTCCAGGACATCCACATGCCGAGTTCATCCGTTGCCGCGGTCAGCGCCGACCGCGTCCGTTCCCTGCTTGAAGAGGCCAGCCGGCCGCTGACGCGACGGCACCTTTCCGAGTTGCTGGGTCTGGACAAGGAGCAGTCCGACCGCCTGCTCAAACCGGTGCTCGAGCAACTGATGGCGGCCGGTGAAGTCGTTCGCAATCGCCGCGCCGCTTACGGTCTGGCTGCGGACATGGACCTGGTGCGCGGGCGGGTTAGTGCTCACCGGGACGGTTTCGGCTTTCTGGTGCCCGATGCCGGTGGCGATGATCTCTACCTGTCTCCGCGCCAGATGCGCCAGGTGTTTGACGGTGACCGCGTGCTTGGCGCCGTCGTCGGAGTCGACAGCCGTGGTCGCAAGGAAGGTGGCATTGTCGAGGTGGTGGAGCGGGCCCATCCGACCGTGGTCGGGCGCTTGTTGCTGGAAAGCGGCGTGGCCAGCGTGGTGCCCGATGATCCGAGATTGACCCAGGATGTGTTGATACCGCTCGAACGGGTTGGCGCTGCCAAGCCCGGCCAGATCGTAGTTGCGCGGATCGACAAGGTGCCCAGTCTGGAGCGAGCCGCTGTGGGTGAGATCGTGGCCGTGCTCGGGCATGCCGATGAACCCGGTATGGCCACCGACATTGCCATTTTCAGTCATGGCTTGGTGGCTGAGTTTCCGGAGGCGGTGACGACGGCCGCCGAGGCCTTCGGTTCGGTGATTGATCCGGGCGTGGTGCAGAAGCGGCGCGACCTCCGCGAGCTGCCGCTGCTGACCATTGATGGTGCTGACGCCCGAGACTTCGATGACGCGGTTTATGCCGAGCGGATCGACGGTGGTTTTCGCTTGCTGGTGGCCATTGCCGATGTGGCCGAGTACGTCCAGCCTGGTTCGGCCCTGGATGAGGAAGCCCAGCGCCGTGGCACCTCGGTCTACTTTCCCGATCGCGTGCTGCCGATGCTGCCGGAGACCCTGTCCAACGGCTTGTGCTCGCTCAGGCCGGATGAGGACCGTTTGTGCGTGGTTTGCGAGATGCGCCTGGATGAGGGCGGCAAGGTCAAGTCCAGTCGCTTCTACGAGGCCGTCATGCGCTCGCATGCGCGCCTGACCTATGACCAGGTCCAGCGCATGATGAGCACTGGCGACAGCGAGCTGCGGGAGCGCTTCGGACATGTCCTTGGCAATCTCGACGCTTTGTTTGAAGTCTATCGTGCACTGTTCAAGCGCCGCCAGCGGCGCGGAGCGCTGGATTTCGATTCGCAGGAGGTCTACTTCCAGTTCGACGAGCAAGGACTGGTGATCGATATTCGTCGGCGCAGTCGCCACGACACCCATCGTTTGATCGAGGAGTGCATGGTGGCGGCCAACGTCGAGGCGGCGCGCTTCGTTGGAAAGACGGCCGTGCCGATGCTGTATCGCGTGCACGAGCCACCGCCGCCGGACAAGCTGGAGGGGCTGGTCGAGTTTCTCCGTGGACAGGGCCTGAAGGTTGCCTGGAAAGAGGCCCCGGAACCCGCCCAGTTTGCAGCTCTGCAAAGCCAGGCTGCCGGCCGTGACAATGCTGCCTTGCTGGATGCAGTGTTGCTGCGCAGTCTCAGCCTGGCGGTCTATCAGCCGGAGAATCTGGGGCATTTCGGCCTTGCCCTGGGGCAGTATGCGCACTTCACCTCGCCGATCCGCCGTTACCCGGACCTGCTATTGCATCGGGCGGTCAAGCATCTGTGTCGTCGCCAGTCCGAGGAGAGTTTTGCCTACACATCAGCACGGATGGCAGAGCTCGGCCGGCACTGTTCCTGGACCGAGCGTCGCGCCGAGGATGCATCGCGCAGTGTTGACGAACGGCTCAAGTGTCAGTTCATGCAGCGCCATCTCGGGGATGAGTTCGATGGCGTGGTGACCGGGGTGACCAGCTTCGGGCTGTTCGTCGAGCTGTCTCGCTTCGGGGTCAGCGGACTGGTCCACGTCACCGCCATGCCGGACGATTACTATAACTTCGATCCCACGCATCACTCCCTGACTGGCAAGCGCCGTGGCCTGCGCTTCAGTCTTGCCGACAACGTCCGGGTACGGGTGCTGGCGGTCAGTGTTGATGAGCGCAAGATTGATCTGGAACTGGTCGGAAAGCAGCAATGAAGCGCGAACTGGCCATGGGCATCAACTCAGTCGAGGGGCTGATCCGGCACGCGCCGGAACGAGTGGTGCGCGTGTGGCTGCGCCGCGGAAATGCCCGCCTGGTTGCGCTGGCCGAGCAGCTGGCCGCGCTCGGGGTGCCGGTGGAGTACGCCGACGACCGGGCGCTGGATCGGCTCTCCGGGGAAGTCCGTCATCAAGGGGTGGTCGCGGAGTTTCGGCCACGCCAGCCGCTGGATGAGCATGGTCTGAAGGCATTGCTGGAGGCCGCCGAGGAAGCGCCGCTGTTGCTCGTGCTGGACGGGGTTCAGGACCCGCACAATCTTGGCGCTTGCCTGCGCACGGCGGCCGCCGCCGGCGCGCTGGCCGTGATCGTGCCGCGCGACCGCGCCGCAGGTCTGACCCCGACAGCACGGCGAGCCGCTGCCGGCGCGGCCGAGCGCGTGCCCCTGGTCCAGGTAACCAATCTCGCCCGATGTCTGGCCGAGCTGGCTGAGCAGGGTATCTGGTGTCTTGGCCTGGCCGGGGAGGCCGACAGCAGTCTGTACCAGGCCCGGCTCGACGGGCCGCTGGCGCTGGTACTGGGCAGTGAAGAACGCGGTCTGCGTCGCCTGACCCGTGAGCGCTGCGATCAGCTTGTCAGCATCCCCATGGCCAGCGGGATCGATAGTTTGAATGTGTCGGTGGCGGCTGGCGTGTCCCTGTTTGAAGTGCGTCGACTCAAGCGCTGCTCATGAGCGATCTGTTGGCCTTGCGAGTCGAGCTTCCGCCCTGGATCGCCGGGTTTCGCGCTGCCCTGCCAGCTTGTCTGGAAACACCGGAGCAGCGCATGGAAGTTGCCATTGACTTGTCGCGGCAGAATGTGCTGGCCGGTAGCGGCGGCCCTTTCGGCGCGCTGGTCGTGGCCGAGGACAGTGGCGAAGTGGTGGCGCTGGGCGTCAATCGTGTTGAACCCGGCAGTTGTTCGTCGGCGCATGCCGAGATTGTCGCCTTGAGCATGGCGCAGCGGCTTGCTGCTGATTGGAACCTCGGCCGGCACCCTGCGGCGCCGCTGCAGCTGGTCAGCTCCTGCGAGCCCTGTGCCATGTGTCTGGGCGCGATCCCCTGGTCAGGCGTCGCGTCGGTGCTGTGTGGTGCCACCAAGGCCGATGCCGAAGCGGCCGGCTTTGATGAGGGTGATCGTCCGGATGAATGGATGGAAAAGATGGCTGCGCGAGGTATCCGGGTCCATATCGGCTTGATGCGTGCCGAGGCCGCGGCAGTGCTCGATCTTTATGCGCGCAGCGGGAAGACCATATATGGTCCTGACAGCAGGGTTGCAGGGAAATGACCATGGCCTCTGGCCGCCGTCGAGGGTTGTCGATTCTGGTCCGTGGTCTTCACGAGGTAAAAAAAATCGGGCGCCTGCTGGCGCCCGATTCTCGTTTGTGGAGTCCGCTGCTGCCAGTGGCAAGCAGCGCTCCTCTGGATCCTGTTAGCGACCGTCGTGCAGCATGGCGGTCAGACGCTGCTGCAGCTCCGGATCGTTCTGAATGGCCATTGCGATCTCGTTGAATGACTGCACGTCCAGGCCGGCATCCTCGACCGCTTCGGTCATTTCCTCGTTCGCCTGTACCTGCAGCTCGTGGGCGCGCTCGGCGTCATCCACATCCTGCAGTCGGGCCGAGAAGTCGCGCTGAATCTCGGAAATCTGAATCTGCGCTTCCGCGAACTGCTGCAGCTGCTGGTCGCTGACTTCGACCTGGGCTGGCTGTTGCTGCATCTGGTAATCCTGCGCGTTGGCAGTCACTGCGAAGAGCAGGGCAGTGGAAAAGCAGGCGGCGGTCAGAACGTTACGAATTTTCATAGTGCACTCCTGAATGGATGAGTTTTGAGTTGCACTGGCCTATATGCAAATTACGGGCCAAAAGATATCGGCTAGTAAAATCAGAGTCTTGCATATCGGCGCTGGCCAAAGTGCAGGCTGGCATGTGTCATAATGGCGCATGTGTTATCCGAATACAGGTCATGATCAACAGTCTGCGCATCCAACTGATCGTTCAAATCTTCGTGCCGTTGGCCGTGCTCGCCACCGTGGTTCTGTGGGTGACCTTCCAGACCGTTGAAGGCCTGCTGGAGCATCGCCTGGAAAAGGAAATCGAACTGGTGGCAAGGGCCATGCGCGAGCCCGTTCAGCAGGCGCTGCGAGAACGGGACATGGCGCGAATGGAGCGAACGCTGGCCGCCGTGTTCGACATCGACCGGGTCTACGGCGCCTATGTGTTCGACGCGGACGGACGACGACTTGCCCTGGCCGGCGAAGCGCGACCAGGCTGGCAGGAGCAGGTCGAGGCGGCCGAAGTGGTGGCGCTGGGCGAGGAGTTGGGTCGCTACGCCGAGCTTGGTGGTGAGCCTGTCTTTTCCTACTTCGTGCCGTTGACCTCGCAGGTCGGGCACATCATCGGCCTGCTGCAGGTCGTCCGCCAGGAAAGCGAAATCGCCCAGCGCCTCGGTACCCTTCGCGATCGCGGCTGGTGGCTGTGGGCGGGGGTGCTGGTGCTTATGTTCATGGTCTTGCTGCTGGGGCATCGTCTGGCCATAGTCCGGCCCGTTGAGCGCTTGCTGGAAAGCATGAGTCGGGTCGAAGCCGGTGAGCGCGAGCATCGGGCCAACGTCCGCGGGCCCCGCGAACTGGCCGCTCTTGGAGGCGGGCTCAACAGCATGCTTGATGCACTGGCGCAGATGCAGCAGGCGCTGGACCGCCAGCAGCTGGAGCGAACCGCAATGCTGGAGCGCCTGCGCGAGCAGGAGAGTCTGGCTGCACTGGGGCGTTTTTCGTCGGGTGTGGCGCATGAACTGGGTGCGCCGTTAAGCGTCATTGATGGCGACGCGCGGCGCCTGCTGCGACATTCAGATCTGGATGCCGACGCTCAGCGCCGGCTCGAACGCATGCGCGCCCAGGTCCAGCGCACCCGTCAGCTCATCCGTCAGCTGATGGAGTTCGTTCGCTCGGACCAGCGCGAGAAGCGGCCGGTAGCCCTCAAGCGCCTGATTCAGCAGGTACTGTCTGCGACCCATCCCCAAAGTGAGGCCCAGAACATCGCCGTCTCGATCAGCACGCTGGCTGATCAGGCCAGCGTCCTCGGTCACGAGATTCGTCTTGAACATGCCCTGATCAACCTGGTGCGCAACGCGATTCAGGCCGCGCGCAGTCGCGTGGAACTGGGGGTGGAAGCCGGACCTGACACGCTGTGCCTGTGGGTAGATGATGACGGACCCGGCGTGCCCGAAGCGCTGGCCGAGCGCATCTTTGAGCCGTTCCAGAGCTCGCGTGCAGACGGTCAGGGAACAGGGCTGGGGCTGGCCATCGTTCGTTCAGTCGCCGATGAGCACGAGGCCCGGATAGTGGTCGGACGCAGCCCTGGCCTTGGCGGAAGCCGCTTTGCACTGGTTTTCGGAGCTTGCGATGACTGACACCCACAGAGTCATGGTGGTCGAGGACGATGCCGGTCTGGCTGAGCTTCTGGTCGAAGAGCTGCAGGCAGAGGGGCATTTGACCGAATCCCATGCCAGCGCTGAGGCTGCGCTCGAGGCAATGGATGCGTTCGAACCGGATGTCCTGGTCAGCGATCTGCAGCTGCCCGGCATGGACGGACTGGCCCTGCTGGAGCGGGTGCGCGCCCGTCATGTGCCGCCTGCCGTACTGATGATCAGCGCATTTGGAACCGTCGACCGCGCCGTTGCTGCCCTCAAGGCCGGGGCAGACAATTTCCTGACCAAGCCGCTGGACATGGATCACTTCAGTCTCAGCGTCGAACGGCTGCTAGCCAATCGCCGCTTGCAGCATCAGGTCAAGCGCTTCCGCTCGGTCATCGAGCAGGAATCCTTCCACGGCCTGGAGGGCAGTTCCAGACCTATGCGCGTGCTGTTCGATCGCATCGGCCAGATCGCCCGTGCCGATGGGCCGGTCCTGGTTACCGGTGAGTCGGGAACGGGCAAGGACCTGGTCGCCCGGGCGATTCATGCCGAAAGCAGCCGCAGCAAGCAGGCCTTTCTTGCGGTCAACTGTGCCGGCGTGCCAGCCGATCTTCTGGAAAGCGAATTTTTCGGTCATGCAGCCGGTGCCTTCTCCGGCGCCGACAAGGCACGGCCCGGGCTTTTTCAAGAAGCGGATGGCGGCACCCTTTTTCTGGATGAAATCGGTGAGATGCCCGCCGCCCTGCAGGCCAAGCTGCTCAGGGCCGTGCAGGATGGACGGATTCGTCCCGTTGGGGCTGATCGCGAGCACAAGGTCGATGTGCGGTTGGTGGCGGCCACCAATGTCAAGCTGCTGGAACGGGTGGCCAGCGGCGAGTTTCGGGAAGATCTGTACTACCGGCTGGAGGCATTCCAGCTCGACGTTCCGCCGCTGCGTGAGCGCGGCGAGGATCTGGACCTGCTGGCGATGCGCTTTCTGGCCCGATTTGCGGCCGCCCGCTCGCGGCCGGCGCGGCGCTTTGCCGAACGCGCCCAGGCGGTCATGCATACCTATTCATGGCCGGGCAATGTCCGTGAGCTGAAAAACGCCATCGAGCGTGCCGTCACGTTCTGCGAGGACGAAGCGATTCAGCCCGGCCATTTGCCGGATCGGATAGCCGCTGCCGGCAGGTCGGGCTCATCCGATAGCACGGCAGGCGGCGATGCCATGATCCCGGAGCAGCTGCTGGAAGGCGACATGCTTCCCAGCCTGGATGAACTTCGGCAACGCTATGTTCGCTACGTGCTTGAGCGAGTTGACGGCAACAAGCGTCGCGCCGCCGCATTGCTGGGTGTGGGACGACGCAGCTTGTACCGCTGGCTGGAAGAAGAATGAACCATTGACCCGGGAGCCGAATGGCCTACCGGTGCAACAATCCCCCGGCGCCGCTTGTGCGCTTCACCGCTCCGGCACCAGGCAGGCTTCAGTGGCTTCACCGCTCAGGCCGACGTCTTCGCGCAGGATCCGGTGATCGCTGGCCGAAAGCTCCTCATGGCGGCCGCTGCGCACCCTGGCGGGCAGGAAAACCGGTCCGAAGCGGACCCGCTTCAGTCGTGCTACCTGGGCGCCAACGGCTTCCCAGAGCCGGCGCACCTCGCGGTTGCGACCTTCCATGATGGTGACCGTGTACCAGGCATGACCGCCGGTCATCTCGCCTGGTACGATGTCGGAGAAGCGAGCCGGGCCATCGTCGAGCTGAACACCCTTGCGCAACTGCTGCAGCTGGTCCTCGCTGACCTGCCCGCGTACCCGACACAGGTATTCCCGGTCAACCTGGCCAGAGGGGTGCATCATCCGGTGAGCCAGCTCACCGTCAGTCGTCAGCAGGAGCAAGCCGGCGGTATTGATGTCGAGCCGGCCGATGGCGATCCAGCGCTGGCCCTTCAGCCGGGGCAGGCGGTCAAACACGGTCTTGCGCCCTTCCGGGTCGCTGCGCGTGGTGACCTCGCCTTCTGGTTTGTGATAAATCAATGTGCGATGGCTGGCTGGGGCCGTGTCGACCCGCCACTTGCGACCGTCCATGGCGATCAGATCGCCCGGTCCGGCCGTTGTCCCCAGAGTGGCCCGCTTGCCGTTGAGTTCAACGTCTCCGCTTTCGATGCGCTTTTCCAGTGCCCGGCGCGAGCCCAGCCCTGCGCTGGCGAGCAGTTTTTGCAGGCGCTCGCTTTGTTCCGGACCAAGCTCCGGGGGAGCGGCCTCGCCGCGCCTAGCTGTCAGCCGTCCGCTGCGGCTCGTCGTGCTGCCCGGGCGGGTCTTCGGCCCCGGCTTGCCGCGTGTTTTCCGCTGCGTCGGCCGGCTGCTGTCCGGGCCGTTCCGCTGGTCCTGGCGAGCTCGACCGGTTTTCTTCCTGCTGTGTTTCATCTGCATTCTCCTCGGCATCCTCGGCTGCGACTTTGTCGGCCGTTGGCGCCGGCGTTGCCTGGTCCGCTTGTGGCAGCGCGGGGTGGATCAGCTCCAGCTCCGGCTCCAGGTTATCGATATCCTTGATTTCGGCCAGCGTGGGCAGTTCGTCCAGACTCTTCAAGTTGAAGTAATCGAGAAAGGCCCTGGTCGTGCCCAACAGTTCCGGTCGGCCAGGCACATCACGGTGGCCAACGGTCTTGATCCAGTCGCGTTCCTGCAAGGTGCGCAGGATATTGGCGCTCAGCGATACGCCGCGAATCTGCTCGATCTCGCCGCGCGTGATCGGCTGGCGATAGGCAATGATGGCCAGCGTCTCCAGCAGAGCTCGGGAGTAACGCGGCGGCTTTTCGCTCCACAGCTGTGAAATCACGGGCATCAACTGGGTTTTGATCTGCAACCGGTATCCGCTGCCGACCTCGGTCAGCTCCACGGCCCGGTTGGCCAGCTCGGCGTCCAGGGCCGCCAGCGCTTCCTTGATCGGACCATGACCTGGCTTTTCGTCGTCAGGGAAAAGGGCATTGAGCTGGTTCAGGCTCAGTGGCGCACCAGCCGCCAGCAGGGCGCCTTCGACGACCTTTTTCAGGTACTCGATGTCGATCGGATGATCTTGTTCATTGACTGGGTTCATGGATATCGTCTTGCTCAGCTTTCCTGGGTCTGGGCGGGACTGCGCACGTAGATTGCCCCGAACAACTCTTGCTGGACCAGGTCGACCAGGTGCTCGCGCAGCAGTTCGAGCAGGGCCAGAAAGGTGACCACGGCGCCGAGTCGGCCTTCCGCCAGGTCGAAGCAATCCCCGAATTCGATAAACGGCCTGCGAGAGACCAGATCGGTGATGCGTGACATGCGCTCACGAACCGAAAGCGGTTCGGCCTGGACGTGGTGATGGGCGAAAATCTCTGCCCGCGCCATGACATCGCGCAGCGCCAGCAAAATCTCGCGCAGATCAACTTCCGGCGGTAGCTGGATACGCCCATGCTCCTCGACAGCAGCAGAGGCCAGCGCGATGTCGCGCTCCAGCCGCGGCAGCTCGTCGAGATCTTCAGCGGCCTGCTTGAAGCGTTCGTACTCCTGCAGGCGGCGAATCAGATCAGCACGCGGGTCGTCCTCCTCCTCGTCATCGGCCTGCGGTCGTGGCAGCAGCATGCGCGACTTGATCTCGGCCAGAATAGCGGCCATGACCAGATATTCGGCAGCCAGCTCCAGTTTCATGCCGGCCATCATTTCGATGTAGCTGGTGTACTGGCGGGTGATTTCGGCTATCGGGATATCGAGGATATTCAGGTTCTGTCGCCGAATCAGATACAGCAGCAAGTCCAGCGGCCCCTCGAAAGCTTCGAGAAACACCTCCAGCGCATCAGGCGGGATGTAGAGGTCGTCCGGCAGTTTCAGCAGGGGTTGCCCCTGCACCACCGCAAAGGGCATTTCTGTCTGGGAAGCCGGGATTTCGCTTGCGTCTGCCATAGGGACGGCAGTGTAGCGGAAATGAACAATCACATGAGTGCGCCAACGCAGCGCTTTGGTTGTGCTGTTCTACAATGGGGGTTTGGATTCCGGAAAAATGTGATGCTCTACATGATTCTCGGCCGTGATGCCGAAGGCAGCCTGCCGCGCAGACAGCTTGCCCGTGAAGCCCACCTGGCCCGCCTGCAGGCCCTGGCAGATGAGGGGCGGCTGGTACTGGCCGGGCCGCTGCCGCTGATCGACGCTGAGGATCCCGGGCCAGCGGGCTTCAGCGGCTCCCTGGTGGTAGCGGAATTCTCCGGTCTGGACGCGGCCCGCAACTGGGCAGACGCCGACCCCTATCTGCAAAGCGGTGCATGGCTGGATGCCGATGTCCGGCCCTTCAAGGCCGTTTTGCCATGAGTGAACACCGTGTTGCCATGATCCGCAAGCGCTTGACCGAGCGCCTGGCGCCGATCGAGCTCGAGGTTGTTGACGAGTCCCATCTGCACGCCGGCCATCCGGGTGCCCGCGACGGTCGCGGCCATTTCCGTCTGCGCATCGTCAGTGAAGTCTTTCACGGCCTGCCGCGGCTGGCTCGCCATCGACGCATCTATGCAGCCATGGGTGAGCTGATGCAAACTGACATTCACGCGCTTTCCATCGAGGCCTTTTCCCCCCATGAAGTTGAATAGACTGCTTTTTCTCGTTTTTCTGCTGCCCCTGGCTGCTTGTCAGCCATCACCTGGGGGCTCTGATCTGATCGATCCCGATGATGTCGTTCTGGTGTTGGTTGACGGTGAGCCGATCACCTTGCCAATGCTGGAATACCTGATGAGTGCGCGTGGTGTTGCCGAGGATGATCACGAGACCATGCGCGAGATCCTCGAAGAACTGATTCGTTTGCAGGCGGTGGCCAATGCCGCTCGCAGCGAAGGCCTGGATCGTGAACCCCAGGTTCGGGCCCGGCGGATGTTGCGCGACCTGGAAGCCCTGCGACTGCGCTATTTCGACAAGGTCTATCATGACTTCCCCGTGCAGGAAGCCGACATTCAGGCCGTTTACCGGGAGCAGGTGGAGCGGGCCGGCAGCTATCAGTACGCCATAGAAACGATCGTTTTTCCGGATCAGGCCCAGGCGCTGACGGCGCTGGCGCGAATTGACGATGGCGAGATCGACTTCGAGCAGCTGAGCGTGGAGGCTCGCGAGCGGGGCCTGTTGGTGGATCGGCCAATGTGGATCGAGCTCGGCCAGGTGCCTGACGACATTGCGGCCCTGCTCAATGAGGCCGAGATTTCAGACGTGATTGGCCTGCCTCTGCAGACGCCGACCGGGTTCCGTGTCGTTCGGGTCAGCGACACCCGTCCGGTGGACGTGCCCCCGCTCGAAGACGTTCGTGAAGGCATTGCCCGTCACCTGGTGCGTCAGCGCCTGGAGGCTCTGGTGGAAGATCTCTACCAGGCCTCGGAAATTACGCCGATGTTGCCTCTGGAAGAGGCCAACTGAAAACTCAGGGCAGGTTGACAGGTACCGGGGGCTGCCAGCCCTCGGCGCGATGCTCGGCCACCACCGCTGTGTAGATGCCGCCGCGAACGTTGAAATCCGCCGTCAGGCGCATGAAACGAGGTTGGGTAGCGTCTACCAGGTCGCCGAGGATACGGTTGGTTACCGCTTCGTGGAAGGCGCCCTCATCGCGGAAGCTCCAGACATAGTTTTTCAGGGCCTTGAGTTCCACGCAAAGCTTGTCGGCCACGTATTCCAGGGTCAGCTCGGCGAAGTCTGGCTGACCCGTCTTCGGACAAAGGCAAGTAAACTCGGGAATTCGGATGCGAATGGTATAATCTCGCGTCGGGTGCGGGTTGGGGAAAACTTCCAGATCCCTGCTGGGCTGGCTTGGCATGTTCGGATGTCCTCGGTTTCGAATCTTGAAGCCGCAAGATTAAAACAAAAAAGCGCTGGTAAAGACGTCAATGCGACTGACCGCAATCAAACTGTCGGGTTTCAAGTCATTTGTCGAACCGACCACCGTCAGGTTTCCTTCCAATCTGATGGGGATCGTCGGGCCGAACGGCTGTGGCAAGTCGAACATCATCGATGCCGTGCGCTGGGTCATGGGCGAAAGCTCGGCCCGGCAGCTGCGCGGTGAGTCGATGAGCGATGTCATCTTTTCCGGCTCAAGTGCCCGCAAGCCGGTCGCCACGGCCACGGTCGAACTGCTGTTCGACAACAGCGATGGTCGGGCCGGCGGTGAGTATGCCGGATACAACGAGATTTCGGTAAAGCGCCAGGTGAGCCGAGATGGCCAGTCGGCCTACTTTCTCAACGGCACGCGCTGCCGGCGCAAGGACATCACCGATCTGTTCCTGGGCACCGGTCTGGGTCCGCGCAGTTACGCGATCATCGAGCAGGGAATGATTTCCCAGATTGTCGAAGCGCGGCCGGAGGAACTGCGCGGTTTTCTTGAGGAGGCGGCCGGCATTTCGCGCTACAAGGAGCGCCGGCGCGAGACCGAGAACCGCATACGCCATACCCGCGAAAACCTCGAGCGCCTGCGTGATCTGCGTGAGGAAGTCAGCAAGCAGCTCGACAAACTGCGCCGCCAGGCGCGCGCGGCCGAGCGCTATCGTGAACTGAAGCAACGCTATCGTCAGGATGAAGCACGCCTGCTGGCGCTGCGCTGGCGCGAGCTGAAGCAGCGCTCGGAAAGCGAGCGCAAGGCCCTGGCTGCGGTTGAAAACAGGCTCCAGGAGGCCTTGAGCAGGCAGCGCGCGGCCGAACGCGAGCTTGAAAGCCTGCGCCAGGATCAGCACCAGGCCGGCGAACAGGCAGCCCTAATCCAGGGCGAACTGTACGAGGTGGCTGGTGAGATTGCCCGGCTCGAGCAAGCCATCGAGCATCAGCGCGAGCTGCGCCAGCGGCGCCAGGCCGAGCATGCCGAAACCGAGTCTCAGCTCAATGAGCTGAAGCAGCACCTGGTGCTGGACAAGGCCCAGGTCAGGGAAACATCCGAGCTGATCGCTGAACTGGCACCGCGTCTCGACGATGCCCGCGAGGCCGAGCAGCAGGCCAATGAGGCGCTGGAGCAGGCTGATAGTGCGCTCAATCACTGGCAGCAGCGCTGGCAGGAGCATCAGGGCCAGGCCGGACAGGCGCGCAGCAAGGCCGATTTGCTCCGTCAGCGTATCGAACATCTCGACGACCGGATGAATCGCGCGAGAGCGCGGCTGGAGGCACTGGAGGCCCAGTCCGGTGAGCAGGTCAGCGATGGGTTGTCGCTGGAAAAGGAGCAGGCCGAAGCGGCCCTGGCAGCGGCAGATCGTCAACTCGAGCAGGCGCGAGAGCGCGGCGAGGCCCTGCGCGAGAGCATTGATGGGCGCCGAGGCGAGATCGAGACACAGCGCAACGAGCTGGAGCAGGCGCGCGCGCGCCGCCATGAGCGCAAGGGTCGAATGGAGTCCCTGCGGGTGCTGAATCGCCGCGGCGAGGAGGACCGCAAGCTGGCTGGCTGGCTGCGCGAGCGCGGCATCGATCCGAACAAGCGCATGCTCGAGCAGATCAGCGTGGCTGATTCGCGCTGGCTGCCGGCGATAGAAACCGTACTGGCCAACTGGCTGCAGGCGGTGAGCGTCGACGACAGCGAAGCCTTGCTTTCCGGGTCGCTGCCGGGTGCCGGCCTGGCTGCCGCCGATGGGCGCTCTGTCTCGGCACCGGCCGGCAGTCTGGCCGAGGGCGTCATCGGTGCCGGGGCGCTGACCGATCTGCTGGTCCGGGTTCGACGCGCCGATGATCTCGAGCAGGCCCGAGCGATGCTTGGCGGGCTTGCAGCGGGTGAGTCGGTCGCCACGCCTGACGGGCTCTGGCTGGGTCAGGGCTGGTTGCGTCAGCCGCTGGTCCAGGCCGGCGAGGGTGGTTTGTTGAAGCGAGAACAGGAGATTCGCGAGCTTGATCAACAGATCCGAGCCGATGGCGAAGCCATAACCGCGATCGAGCAGGCGCTTGCGGCCGCCCGGGCGGCGCTGGCCGAAGCCGAGCAGCAGGCAAGGACTGAGCAGGCCGGCTTGAGCGAGCTGCAGCGCGAACGTGCCCAGGTGCAAGGTCAGCTCACCGGCATCAACAGCCGCATCGAGACCATCGAACGCCAGCGCCAGGCCGCGGCGCGGGAAGTTGCCGAGCTTGCCCAGCGCCAGGAAGAGGACGGCAAGGCCGTGGTTCAGGCCCGTGCCCAGATGGAGGAAGCGCTGGCGTTGATGGAACAGGCCGAGGCCGGACGCGAGCCGCTGAGGGCCGAAAAGACCCGGCTCGACGAGGCCCGAGAGCAGGCCAGGCGCCAGTTGCGCGAGTCACGCGAGCAGCGTGAGTCGCTTTCGATCAAGCTTGAGTCCAGTCGCGCCGGGCTGGACTCCCTGCGTCAGTCGATTGAGCGCATGGACAACCAGGTCGGCCAGCTGCAGTCGCGTTACCTGGAATTGTCCCAGGCGCTGGCCGAGGGCGATGGCCCGGTCAAGGCCCAGCAGGCCGAGCGCGACGCGCTGCTAGACAAGCGCCTGGGGATAGAGTCGCGTCTGCGCGACGCGCGCTCAGCCCTCGATGAACTGGAAGCGCGCTGGCGCGAGCAGGACAAGGCTCGCCAACAAGCGGCCGCTGAAGCCGATGAAGTCCGCAGCGAGCAGTCGGAGCGTCAGCTGGCGCTGAAGGAAACGGAGCTCAAGGCCGAAACCCTGGCCGGCCGTATTGCCGAGCTGGAGGCCGATCTCGAGCAGCTGCTGGCCGACTTGCCCGAGGGCGCTGAAACCGAACGTTACCAGCAAGGTCTGGAAAAGCTCGAGGAGAAGATTCGTCGCCTCGAGCCGGTCAACCTGGCCGCCATCGAAGAAGCCGAGACCGAAGCAGAGCGCAAGGCCTATCTTGATCGGCAGCATGAAGACCTGGAGGAGGCCCTGGCCACTCTGGAAAAAGCCATAGAGCGCATCGATCGGGAATCGCGAACCAAGTTTCGAGAGACTTTCGAGCGGGTCAACAAGAACATGGAAACCCTGTTTCCACGGCTGTTCGGCGGCGGCCACGGACACCTGGAAATGGTTGGGGACGATTGGCTGTCGGCCGGCGTCGCAATCATGGCGCGACCGCCAGGCAAGCGCATTGCCCGCATTCACCTGATGTCAGGGGGCGAAAAGGCGCTGACCGCGGTGTCTTTCGTGTTTTCCATTTTCAACCTCAACCCGGCACCGTTCTGCCTTCTGGATGAGGTTGACGCGCCGCTGGACGACGCCAATGTCGGGCGTTTTTCCGAGATGGTTCGGGAAATGTCCGAGCAGGTCCAGTTCCTGATCGTGACGCATAACAAGGTCACGATGGAAGTTGCGCACCAGCTGCTGGGCGTCACCATGCGTGAGCCTGGGGTGTCCCGCATGGTTACCGTGGACCTGGACAAGGCCGTGGCGCTGGCCGAGGCCTGATGCTGCGGGTAGACTTTTCATGCAATGGACCATGAGTGATACGAAGTGGACAATCTGCGCCTGATCCTGATCGTGCTTGGCATCATCGTGCTGGCTGGCATCGTGTTGTTTCACAAGCCGGCCGGACAGTCGCAGCGCAACCACGCGCGTTGGCTGACTGCGCGGCGCGAGCCACGCCTCGGCGATCTGGATGATGAGCAGAGCAGCGACAGCAGCCGACCGGCGCGACCGGAGACCCCGGCCTCACCT
>REEQ01000090.1 GCA_007695005.1 Wenzhouxiangellaceae bacterium
TCTAAGCAGAGTCAAGCGGTTGAGCTGGTCGTACTGGTACTCGGTGACCGTGCCGCTAGCGTGCTCGACCAGGCTGCGGCTGCCGACCGAGTTGTAGCTGTAGATGGTCGTGTCGCCCTGGGTGCAGCTTTCGTTGGCGCAGGCCGTCACCGTGCTCATCCGGTCGAGGGCATCGAAGCTGTATTGGGTGCGCTGGTTTTCGGTGCGCACTTCGGTGCGGTTGCCGGCTTCGGTCATTCTATCAACGACTTCTCGGGTATAGTAACGACCACGTACTCTCGCCTCAGGCGCGACGAATAAACCTCACCGAGGACAACAATTGGTATCCGGCTGTCACTACTTGCACATCTAGGTTTAGAAAACCTTTATCTGTTGTCTCGATGATCGGAAGGTTAAGCTCAAGCCCTCGATCTTCATAAAGGCTGGTCGGTACAGGAAAAACTCCGGGCAAATAGCTGATGCGCGCTCGAGTTCTGAACACCTTAAACTTGCTAAGCTGGATCTCATCGCCCAGCATGACCCGATCTTTGCCGCCCGAATAGAACAATTCGCTTGCCCAGCTATTTCCTGAAGCAAGCTCACATTCACCAACACCCCATCCCAACCTTTCAGATATCCCGCGCGCTTCATTCATGACTTGGCCCCATTCATCAGACTCAAGCAGTTCGCGAATATCTTCAGATATACATTGGATTTTAGGAAGTCGATCACGAAAAAATTGATCGAAGGCATCTAGCTCTTCAATTTCGACTTGGTTAAAAGACGACCTGAATACTTCATCGCTGCGCAGTTCCTCACTGTAGTTATCATCGAACCACATGCAAACAACTTCAGAAACAACCTGCACGAAAGGCTGAACCCTGCATGCATACTTTACTAGATTTGCGGAATCAGAGTACAACCTGATGTTGTTTTCAATCCGCTCGCGGATTAGATTTCTCATAGCTAAATTGGAGTGTCCCATCTCATCCATGTTCTCCAATGATGGAATGGAATATGCGCGTCGGGGGTGTTCTTAGTTGGAAGTGACTGGCCATTACGCCCAATTACCCGCCCCTCAGATCGGATTTGAACATAGTCCGACCTCTGGGCCGGAAACTTTGCTCTCCGATTACCCATCATGATTCTAACCTCGTTCTGGGCATGTCTGGAACTCCATACCCATCCTTGCCCTTTGCTGGCGGGTCGCCCGCCACCTTGGAGCACAGCGGGAAGTCTAGCCTGAGCCGCTCTAACATGAATGTGTAGCCAGATTCTGGCCTTCAATGGGGCTCCTCGCAAACTAATCCCGTTAATTGGCCTGACAAGCACTCCACGGGCAACTCCACCAACTACCCTCAAACCACTCATGAGTAGGTTCCGAGTAACTGCAATCGCCGGCCCAATCCCCATATTCCCACTGGGATCTACTAGGTTCACCGGATCCGCATGCACATACAGGTACTTGTGGAGGGTCTGGGGCTCGTGGATACGGCCCTGATAGGTGTCCATGGTGGGGAACCGGCCGGTGGACGGGTTGTAGTAGCGGGCTCTGAGGTAGTAGAAGCCGAGGTTGGGGTCGTATTGCTCGCCGGTGTAGCGGAAGCTGTTCTCGGTGTTGCCCTCGCTGTGCTCCAGCAGGCCGTAGGCTTCGTAGACGTAGCGGTCAGTCTGAGTGCCATTGACGTCCGAAAGCGCCCGGATGCTGCCCAGGCCGTCGGCGTGGTAGGTGTGGATGCCACCAGCCCGGGTCTGGCTGATGCGTTCCTGACCGATCACATAAAGGACAATCGCGGCACCATTTCCATCCAACTCTTCCAGCACCTGGGCGTATTGGTGAGTGGGGTCGACCAGGAATCTCCCCCCTACTCCATCCACCACCTGCCGCTGACGGATGCCGTGGGCGTCATAGGTGTAGCTGACTTCGCTGGCGGTGGATTCCAGATCACCAGTGGCGCTGATCAGGCGGTCGTCGGCGTTGTAGTGGTAGTCCACCGTGCCATTGGGCGCGACTTTACTGGTCGTGTTGCCGTTTTCGTCGTAGCTGTAGATGGTGACGCCGTCCGGGCCTGACTCTTCCAGCAGGCGGTCGTTGGCGTCATAGACGTAGGTGGTCACGCCGGCTTCGACTTCGCCGTTGCATTCCGGACTGCAGCTCACCGTGCGGCTAAGACGATTGCCGGTGGCGTCGAAGCTGTAGGTGGTGGTGCGGTCGCCCGCCGGATCGGTGACCTTTTCTTCGGTCAGGCGGTAGAGGGCGTCGTAGCTGTACTCGACGACTCGCTCGGGGTATTCGACCACCATCTCCCGATGACCGGCCGCGCCCAGATGGAACTGCTGGCGATGGATAATTCCGCCGAAGGCATCCCAGGTGGTCAGCAGGGTCAGGCGGTTGAGTGAGTCGTACTGGTACTCGGTGACCGTGTTGTTGGCGTGCTCGACCAGGCTGCGGCTGCCGACTTCGTTGTAGCTGTAGTTGGTCGTGTCGCCTTGGGTGCAGCTTTCGTTGGCGCAAGCCGTGACCGTGCTCATCCGGTTGAGGGCATCGAAGCTGTATTGGGTGCGCTGGTTTTCGGTACGCACTTCGGTGCGGTTGCCGGCTCGGTCATAGCTGTACTCGATCCAGTGGCCGTCCGGGTACTGGATGCGGGTCAGGCGGTCGCGCTCGTCGTAGAGATGGACGGTGATCCCGGGGTCCTTGCCGGCCTGGGCACAGGCGGCCGGGGTGCAGGTGACTTCGATCTGCCAGGTCAGGCCGGCGTTGTTGTAGCGGGTGTCCACGACCACGTTGTTGGGGTACTCGGTACGGATCGGGCGACTGAGTACGTCGTAGTGATACTCGACGGTCTGGCCCTTAAAGTCAGTGTGAGCCGTCCGGTGGCCGGCGATGTTGTACTGATAGGTCTCGGTCTGACCCATGGGCAGGGTTCGAGACACGGTTCTGCCAGCGACATCGAAGCGCCAGGTGGTGGTGTGACCGTTGGCGTCACGCTGCGAGATGCGGTTGCCGCGCTCGTCATAGCCGTACTCGGTGCGCTGGTTGAGCGCGTCGACCACAGCCGTCAGGTTGCCGCGGGCATCGTACTCAAACCTCGTGGTGCGGCCGGATGGGTCGGTTTCTGCCGTTTTCTGGCCCAGGGCGTCGTATTCAACGATGCTTTCGGTGCCGTTGGCATGGAGGGTCTTGATCAATCTTCCGGCGGCGTCGTACTCATACTCGGTGCGGTTGCCCCGGGCATCGATCATGGCCGTGCGCTGGCCTCTGGCGTCGTACTCGTAGGCGGTTTCGTTGCCCAGGGCATCGGTAACCTTGATGTTGCGGCCGGCGTCGTCGTACTCGTAGAAGGTGCTGTTGCCGCGTTCGTCGACTTCTTCGGCCAGTCTTCCGGCAGCGTCATAGATGGAGTAGCGACGCGGATTGTCGCTGTCGTCGTCCGGGGTGTTGTCGGGCAGGATGGTCTCGATCAGGCGGCCGGCAGCGTCGTAGACCATCTTCGTGGTACGCCCGGCGCGATCGGTCTCGGCGATCAGGTTGCCCTCGGGATCGTATTCACTGGTCTCGGTACTGCCATCGGGGTAGCGAACGAGGACCTGGTTGCCGCGGTTGTCAAACTCGTACTCGGTCCGTCTTCCCAGCGGGTCGATCTCGGCGGTCATCTGGCCGGCTTCGTCGTACTCGAACTCGGTGACCGCACCGAGCGGGTCGGTGGTCTGGGTGCGGTTGCCGGCGGCATCGTAGACGTGGCTGGTGGTTGCAGTCTGCTCGATGCCGTCAGCGTCGGTCCAGGTGACCGTTTCGGTCAACACCCGGCCCATGCTGTCGTGGGTGTAGGTGGTCTCTGTGCCGATCGCATCAATTTCGCGGATCAGATTGCCCCGGCTGTCGTAGAAATTCCGGGTTTCCTCGCCATTGGCGTCGGTGATGCGAGTCAGGTTGCCGCTGATGTCGTAGGCAAAGTGGGTAGCGTTGCCCAGAGCATCAGTGGTGGCCGTCAGATTGCCAGTGCTGGGGTTGTACTGGTTGCTCATCACCACCGTGCCGTCTGGCGCGGTATGGCTGGTCACCAGGCCGCGGCTGTTATAGGCGTAGTGGTTGGTGTGGCCCAGCGGGTCGGTTTCTGCCGTCTGGTTGCCACGACTGTCGTAGGCCATCTCCCAGACCTGGCCCAGAGAATCGGTGCGGGTCAGCTCGTTGCCGAACTCATCGTAGCTTCGGGTTGTGGTCTCACCGAGCGCATTGGTCTCGCTCAGGACATTGCCGCGCTCGTCGTAAATATAGACGGTGGCATGTCCGCGCCGGTCACGGATGGTCTCGACCCGGCCCTGAATATCGCGATCGAACTCCAGGCGGTTGCCGTCGGCGTCGATCTGGGCGATAAGGCGGCCGTCATCATCGTACTCGTTGCGAATGGCGCGCACACCTCTGGGATCAATGATGTCCTCAAGATAGTGATCTGCGCCTGCCAGGTAGGTGTATTGGGTGACATTCTCGAGCTGGTCGGCAAATGCACTCAGATTGCCGGATGCATCGTAGACATAGTCCAGCACGCCGCCATCGGGCAGCAACACCTGGGCAATACGGTCATTGGCATCGCGGATAAACTCAATGCCCACACCGCTGGAATGGGAGATGCCGTTGCGGGTGAAGGTCAGGGCATTGTCGTCACCGTCAATCAGCTGACGCAGACCGAAGTGCTGGTCGATGCGCAGCACGGTGCCGTCTTCCAGGGTCAGGCGGTAGCGGTCCGGATCGATGGGGCTACCAGGATCGTCCAGTTCGACGATGTTGCCATTGACCAGGCGTACCCAGCCGTGGTCCAGCTGTTGCAGGCTCGAGTGCGTACCGGCCAAAGGCTCGAACACGATCTGCACATCAACAAACGGAACCAGCTGTTGGCATTCCGGACTGGCCTTGGCCTTGAAGCGATGGACCTCGTCATCGGGCAGGCGTACGGTGACGATGGGATCGCCGTTGGGCTCCACGCACCAGGTGCTGAAAAAGCCCTGGCGGTACTCATTGAGAGACCAGCCCAAGCCGACCCGGCGCGACTCGTGCAGGCGCACGTCCTGGTAGCCGACTGACCAGCCAAAGCCAAAGTCCAGATCTTTGTGGCGCTGACGCGTATCGTAGGTGCGCGTGAGCGTAATTGGGATCCCAGCCAGCGGCACGGTAGCGTCTTCGAAGGTAACGGCGAATTGCCCCAGCTTCATATCGCCGGTGACCTGAATCTCGCGAGAATCGAAGCTGGTTCTGCCCAGGCCGTCCCATGCCTGCAAGGCGATTCGGTATTGGCCGTTGATTAGCAGGGTCGGGTCGAAGGTCGCGATCTCGGCCTCGCTGAGCGCCTGGGTGCCTTCGGCCATAATGGTCCAGTTCTGGGTGCCGGCTTCGGCCCAGGCCAGCGTCCAACCAGCCAGATCGTCGTCCTGAACCGTGCCGATAACCATGGTTGGAGAGGTGATTTCAGCCTCGTAGTCGGGTGTATGCAAGGCGACAAAGGGTCCGCCTTCAGCATTGGGATCCCGCACAAAGAACTGGGCCTGGGCATCCGCTTGCTCGAATCCATCGTCGATAGCGGCAACCACCACATGCTGGCCAGCCTGCGTCGGGGTGAAGCGGGCCACCAGATCCGGATCGACGGGGACCGAGCTGTCGTTGACCATGAGCTCGGCAATAACTTCACCAGCTGCCGCTTCTGGCACCAGACGGATCTCGACCACCTGACCCACATCAGCAACCGAGGGTGTCACCTCCAGGCTCAGGCCCAACGGTACCGAACCATCCAGTACTTCCAGCTGCCAGTTTTGTGATGTGTCCAACTCGCCATCGCTGACCACGATGCTGACTGGATAGCTTCCAACCGATTCCGGCTCCCAGGTCAGCTCGCCGGTCAGTGTATCCAGCGCCATGCCAACAGGACCTTCCACCAGGGCAAAGGTCAATGGATCATCGTCGGGGTCGCTGGCAATAATGGCGTAGCGATATGGCAGACCTGTTTTCGCGGTCAAAGGCGGTGTCGAGTGAATCACCGGCGCTCGGTTACCGACCGGCGCTGTGTCCACGGTTACCACGAAACGCTGCCAGGCGAGTCCGCCATTGCCATCCAGCACATGCAGTTCAAAGTCATGCGTGCCGATATGAGCGGCCAAGGGGGTCCACAAAAGCAGGCCCGATGCGGCATCCAGGCTGGCCCCGGCAGGCGCATCGATCAGTGCGAACTGCAGTGGGTCGCCATCGGGATCAATCGCTTCGACCTGATAGGCGTACTGCAGACCCACATACGCTTGCATAGGCGGCATGCTGAGGATCTCGGGAGGCTGATTGACGTTGCCATCATTGACCAGTACGTGAAAACTCTGGCGCGCCCAGCCACCGCGGTCATCTCGCACTTCAACCACAAAGGCATGGCTGCCCAGTTGATCAGGCAATGGGGTCCATTCAGTCAGACCCAAGCCACCCATGACGGCACCCGGCGGCGCCTGCAGCAGGAAAAATTCCAATGGGTCGCCATCGGGATCAAAAGCCTCTATGGCATAGGACCAGCTCTGCCCCAAGTTCACGGCCAGCGAAGGCTGACTGCTAATCTGTGGCGGCTGATTCTCACCCACATGCACGCTAATGGCGAAGCTTTGCTCTGCCGTGGCGCCACGCTCATTTTCTACCTGCAAGGTCACCGGAACCGGTGCATCTTCAGGCAACAGCGGCGTCCAGTGGACCAGCCCATTGCGTGGATGGATGCTCATTCCTTCTGGCCCTTCCAGCACGCGGTAGGTCAATACCTGACCTTCAGGATCCTCGGCCAGCAGCGGATATTGATAATGCTCACCCAGCTGGACAGCGGTGATCGGTTGCGACAAGATCACCGGCGGCTCGATGGGCAAGCTTGACTCCGCCACAACAACATTAAAGGTTTGCTGGCGATTTCGGTTGCTGAGATCGCGCGCCTCGATACGGAACTGGAAACTACCGGTTTGACCCCAGCGCGGCGTCCAGGTCAGAACGCCGGTCCGAGGATGCAGGCGGGCGTCCTTGGGGCCCAATAGCAAGCGATAGATCAGCACGTCGCCGGTATTAGCATCATCGGCGATGGCCTGATAGGTATAGGTCTCGTTTTCGACTGCCGAGGTCAACGGCGAGGAAACAAACACGGGTGTTTGCAGACCCTCGCGTACTCCGACGGTCCACATCTGGGTGTCCTGAAGGCCGCCATGATCTTCAACCGCGATCTGCACTGGATAACCGGAAGCCATGTTGTTGTCAACAAAGCACTCAGGAACATTTTCATCGTCAAAGTACACGACAGCGAACAGTTCCTGTTCCAGGTCTTGGCGAGTAAAGCCCGGCCTCTGTACCGTGACACTCTGTCCGGGCATCAAGCTCTGGCTGATGGTGGAGTGATCCAGCAGCGTGCCGCCGGCGTTGGGATCCCCCTGGTAAAACTCGACATGAATCGGACCGGGCGCAACACCCATGCCGCGATTCAGAATCACGGTTTCCAGGCGCTTACCAAAAGCCATGGGCCGCGCACGCGGCGCATCGATGTGCAGATCAGCAAGCAGCTGCGTGGCCGGTTCGGCAAGCAATGGCGGCTGAATGATGCGCAGGTTGTCGTGGCGCGGCGCTGCCGGGGCGAACTCCACTTGCGTGAAATGCTTGGCTCGTGTGGGCCAGCTACCCCAAGCCGGTTGCAACACGAGCAACCCGGAATTGCCCCCCAGCACGATCCGTGAGGGCTGGTGGTCTGGTTGTACCAATACCGGAACAATGCCAACGCGATCACTACGCTCCGACCACGCTACGGAATGTAGTAGTTGCCCGGTAGCACCGGAAATGACACTGAAGGTGCTGCCACCGTGCATAAGAATTTCCACCCAGCCATCGCCGTTCAGATCGCTGGCTATAGCATTGCGAAACTCACGTCGAGTGATCACGCTGGGCTGGCTCCAGATCACTTCGCCAGTGGCATCAAACAGGATGCTTCCGCCGGGAAGGAATACGTCGCTGCTGCCGTTACGAGTCAAGTCAGCGACCAAAGGCGGGCTGACATGAGTAACCAGGCTGGACTGATGCCGCCACAGCAGCTCTCCATCCGCATCAACCACCAGCAGCGCACTGCCCTGGTTAGAGCGCAAGGAAACCGCCAATTCCGGGCGACCGTCGCCGCTGATATCACCCACGCCGAAGTGCGTCCGATGCAGGGTCTCTCCGCTGTTCAAAGGCAGCTGCCAAAGTAGCTCGCCGGCAGCATTACGCACCTCGTTGAACATGGCCACTTCCAAGTGCCCATTGCCATTCAGGTCGGCCACTAAGGGTGAGGCGCGGAAGGCGGTCGAATGCCAGCTGGCATCACTTGAGAAGCGCCAGGCCAGACTGCCATCATGGCGGAATACGGTCGATCCAACAACAATCTCCGGGAAACCATCCTGGTTCAGATCAGCGATGACAATCGCTGCTTCATTCAGATTGGCGCCCGGCACGGCAACGGGTAGCTCACTGCGCCAACGCAGCAGCCCAAAACTGTCCACTGCTACCAGATGCTGCGCGCTATCGACGAAAAGGATATCCGGAATTCCGCTATGGTCCAGATCAGTGGCCGCCGGCGACACACCCCAATGCGGGGTGTAATCTGCAAAGGACCAGTACAAGGCACCGCTCTCCAGGTCCAGCGCATGCAAGGCACGGTTGTTGATGCCGCCGCCGGTCCAGGTGATACCGACGATCAACTCGATTCCTTCCAGCTCAGGAGTCGCAAGAGACTGGTCGAAGAACAGGGGCACAACCAGGGGCTGAGTGAAGCGAGTAACACTGGAGGTCCATCGCCAATCCTCGCGCTCTTCGAAGCTGGCGACCTCGTGCTCTCGCACCAGACAGTAGCGATTATGCTGTTGCACGCCGGCCGGTCGGGCGCTCGAAACAGATGAACCAGGCCAGCGCACCTGGCCGTTGACAGCGTTGATCGTCATGCCCGGGGAACCTTCAAGCAAACTCCACGTGTGCTGCTCGAAGAAGTTTGGATCTTGCACCTGGCTACTTGATGTGTAGGTACTGCCCTGGGTAGCGATTAGCTGAGGCGTGCTGGTGATCGCCGGTGGCTCATTCGGAATATCGCCCAACAGATCGTAGATCAATACGTCATAGTTGCCGTACTGGTCACGCACTTGCAGCGCTATAGGCATGCGTTGACCGGCAATATTGTCCGGCACATCCCAACTAACCAACCCGGTCTGATCACCAATCAGCAGGCCGGTTGGCGCTCGCAGGACCTGGTACTGGAGCTCGGCTACTGGGTCCGCTGTAACTTCGGTCTGGAAAGTATATTGGGTATTGATCACCACCCGCATATCCGGGGCTGGCGAGAATAGCGGGAACAGATAGTCTTCACTGACTACGAGTTCGAAATCCTGGTTGGCTGTGGCACCTGCCAGGTCTTCAACCTGAATGCTGACCGGGTTGACACCAATATGGGCAACATTAGGAATATAACTGAGCACACCGCTATAGGCATCAATGGCCATTCCCGGCGGACCTTGCACCAGACTGTACCGCAAAGCATCACCCGCATCGGAGTCCACGGCCACGGCGGTATAGCGATATCGGGTACCAACTGACGCAGTGGTCAGGGGCGCAGATACAAACGCTGGCGCCGTATTGCTCTGCGCTACCGTGATACTGAAGTGCTGTTCATCGTAGAGCCCACCCAAGTCCGTGGCCCTTACGGCAACCAACGGACTGGACCAAAGATGGTTGTTAGTAACACACTCATCCTCATCAGCGCTGACTTCCAACTCGGCTCGCAGGGTCAATTCAGCATCGCCAGACGGCTGATAGTCGAATTGCAGACTGACTGCCTCGCCACTGGCCAGTGGTGGAATGCTTGCCACCGCAATCACGGCATCATTGGCAAACACCCTAAGCTCCGCCTCGGCAACGGCATCTACTACACCCCGGTTGACTACTTCGACGCCAACTTCGCCAGATGCCCAATACAGGTTGGCGATACTCCAATCGGACTGTGGACGCGGTGGCAGGTGCTCAAGAATTTCCCGGATCTTGATATCGGTTAGGGCGCGGGCAAAGGAAATCGCATTGGGCCCGCCAGAGCGCAAGAAATTGAGGTCCCAGGCTGCGCCACCCGTGTCAAGCGCCAATGGCACATAGGCCACCAGGGTGCTGATCGTATTGGTATGGCCCCATGTTGCTTCGGGTTCTGAACAGGTCAGATAACCGCCTTGACCATCAGCCAAGTAGCCAATGCCGTCAGCATCCATGCCCAATGCGGGCACCCAGTTGCCCTCGTTGTTGCGACACCGAAAACGTGCGTTGACCACAGCATTGAGTATGGCGTTAGCATCGTTGAGCTCACCCAGCAGGGATTCATAGGTGATATTCGGGTCGGTAATATCCCGTCCTTCATCGGTGATCAAAATGATGTTGCGAGCACTGCCCTCTCGCATCGGGTAGTCTGTCAAGGCATGCCTGATGGCGCGCCAGCCATCTTCAGTGCCGCCCGAGGTACGAAGTAGCGCCGTTGCCGTCATCAAGGCATAAATATCACCCATCTGTTGGCCACCAACCGGCAGTGGTCGAGGTACGCGCTCATAGCCAATCAGGCCATACAGGTTCTCATCCAGACCCATGCCGACTTCATTGGCCAGCAGATGCGCCTCCAATCCAAAAGTGAAGCCCGCAATCCAGTTGTGCTCACCACTCATCGAGCCGGACTCGTCAACCACGAAGATTACGTCGGCAGCCAATACGGTGCCTTGATCTACACTGCCCGAGGCGAAGCAAAGATGATTGTCCCCAGGCTTGTTGCCGACGAGGTGATCACTGGGCCACCACTGGATCAGTCCGCTGACTGCATCTATGCCCATTTCGGCAGGCGCCTGTTGCAGGCTATAACTGACGATATCACCGGGGTCGGGATCTTCCGCTACTACCGTGTAGGAATACAGTTCGCCTTGCAACGCGCCGGTCACTGCCTCGGAAACAATCACCGGTGGGCTATTGCCGGCCACCACCTCGATTTCCACGGTGGCCGGCTCGGACCCGACCATACCGTCGTCGACCAAAAACTCGAAGCTGTCCGTGCCAACAAAACCTTCATCCGGGTAATAGCTAAGCTGCGGTGCCTCACCCGTTAGGCTGCCATGCTCGGGCAGGCGCAGCAGATGAAAAGTCAGTTCGTCACCATCAGGGTCCTCACCGCTCAGCTCAATCGCCAACGGCGTATTCACTTCGGTCTGCAAGAACTGGGAGTGGGCAACCGGTGGCAGATTGCCTTGCACCACATTGATGCTCACCGTGGCTGGGGCCGAAACCAGGAATCCATCGCTGACTCTGAACTGGAAACTGTCGGCACCAACAAAATTGCTATCCGGCTGGTATTGCAGATTGGGCAACTCGCCGGACAACTGTCCGTGAGCAGGCGCGCTGATCAGTTCGAAGCTCAAAGCATCCCCATCCGGATCCTCACCAGTCAGCTCGATGTCCAGCGGAGTGCCCATTGGCGTCTCCAGCGCCTGCGGATGGGCCAGTGGCGGCCGGTTGTAGCAATGCGTGAAACCCAGAAACTCAAAACTCAGCCAGCCGTTACCCGGCAAGCGATAGTCGAGCAGGCGAATGCGGGCGAAATCGGCTACCTGGTAGTCCAGATTGTTGCCCTGGCCGCGAATCGATGACCAGGCCGGAACCACAATCTCTACGCCCAATAGCGCGTCAAGTCGACTACGCACCGCCTGGGCATTCATTGCACCCGGTGCGCCCTGGACCCAGCTGCCAACTGAAAGCAACCAGTCGCTTTCATCATCAGGGTTGACATAGGTATAGCTGTCACCCGGGGGAATGAGGCTGTTGGCCAGAGTCGGCGCATTCGGACTGCCGGCCCATGTCAGCCAGGAAAAATTGCCCGGACCGGTACCGCGCGGAAGCTGGTGGAACTCGGTGCCAGGCTCGGCTGCAGCGAGCACGCCATGGGGCAGCGCGATCGGATACATGGCGCAGAAATCGCCTGCGCCAACACCCCGGAAGGGCCGATGATTGAGCTGCATCGGACCATCCCAGGAGCGGGCAATCATGCTGCCGTCAATCACCCCCTGGGGCTGGGCCACATGCGCCAGCGGCGCCAGCACACTGCCCTCGATACCGATTCCAGACAGGGTCAGGCTCTGGGCCTGATGGAAATTGAACAGGACACGCTGCCGGTGTGGCTGCAGGCTGGACAGGCTCATGTTGGTCAGGCCGGCCTGTTCACCGTCAACGTTGAATATCACGGTTGCACCAGCCGGGATGCAGCTGACGCTGAAGGTATGGGCATCCAGCACTTGCTGGCCATTGAGCTCAAAGACCTGGGCCGGACTTTCGCAATCCCCCTCCAGGTACAAACCGCCCCACTGCCATTCAAAGCTGCCATTCGGCTCCAGCGCGGCCAGCGCCTGACTGGTCTGGACCAGTCGCTCGAAGGCCTCCTGAAAATCAAACGGCAGTTGGGCAAATTCACTTACCGACTGGTCACTGCCCAAGCCGTGTATTACCGGATCACCAAGGCCGGCAGCACTGCCGCCCACCACAATGTTGCCCCGATAGACTCTACCGCTGGGATATTGAAGGTTGCCGCCAACAAGCAAACTGATGCCCGGAACGGTCGCCTGCAGCTTGTCAGCCACCGAATAGTGGTTCAGGTAGATGTCGGTGCCAGCTGCCAGGCGGCCCTCGGTGTCCGATGCGGTCGACGAGAAGTACTTGTGGAACAAGCCGTTAAAGCCCCGGGCAGGACCGAGGTCCAAGGCGACCGGCAGGTAGCCGGCCGCGACTCGCTCGTTAGCGGGGCTTTCGGCTAAAGCAGCCGAAGACAGCAAGTAAAGTAAGACAAGCGGGAGACACACTCCCGAGAACAGTCGGACCCAGCTCATGACAACTCCCTGCACCAATTCGATAGCAATCGAGGCGCCCCCACGCTCCTGGCTAAACTATAGCCGCTTGGTGAAATTTAGGCCAGAAGTTTCTTTAATCAAAAGAATTGGCTCATTAAAAACGGGCTTGTCAACCAAACACAAAGCCAGGACTGGCAAGCAGGGGAATTGACCGGCTAGAAAATCAGATTGACGACCGCCAGCATGACGACCAGGAAAATCACGCTCATGATGCCGCCGACGCGGATGAAGTCTTTGACCTGGTAGCCGCCGGGTCCCATGATCAGGGCGTTGACCGGGTGGGTGGGCAGGATAAAGGCATTCGAGGTAGCCAGGCCGATGATCAGGGCGTAGACGGCCGGGTTGGCACCGGTGGCCAGGGCGACGTTGATGGCAATCGGGACCAGCAACACCGTAGCACCGACATTGGACATGACCAGGGTAAACAGGGTGGCCAGAACCACGAGCAGGATCTGGATGACCAGCTCGGGCATCTCACCGAAAACGCTCAGAGCCTGCTGGGCCAACCAGGCCGCGGTACCGGTGACCTCCATCGCGAACCCCAGCGGTATCAGACTGGCCATCAGGAACACGGTTTTCCAGCTCACCGCCTGATAGGCCTCGTCCATGCTCAGCACCCCGGTCAGGATCATGCCGACGGCACCGGCCAGCAGGGCAATCGAGAGCTGGAAATCGGTAAACAGGATCAAAAACATCGACAGTCCGAAAAAGCCGAGCGCAAAGGAGACTTTCTGCGGGCGCTGTTCTTCCTTGGGAATATCGGTGGCGACGATGAAATCCTTGTCCCGGGCGACGCTGGCCAGGTCGCGCCAGGTTGAGTGACTAACCAGGCAGTCGCCGGCCTGTAGCGGCTCGCTGCGCAAGGTCGAGGTGATGATCTGATCTCGCCGATTGATCGCCAGCACCGAGATACCGAAACGCGATCGCAGGCGGGCCTCGCCTATGGTCTGACCGATCAGGCGCGAACCGGGCGGAATCACGACTTCGGAAATGCCGGCGCGGGTCGGGTTGAACAGGTTGCCAAAGGTGCGAAGGCGCGGCTGCAGTCTGAGCTGATTGTCCAGCGCAAACTGGCCGACCTGCTCGCGCGTCCCCATCACGCCCAGCACCGTTCCAACCCAGACCATCTCCTCGGCCGGCGGCGCCAGCCGGGGCTTGTCGGTGTTCTGGATGGCCAGCATCAGCGGCGCACCTTCCAGCTTCTCGGCCTCGGCGATACGCATGCCGACCAGCGGCGAATCCACGGTCACCAGCATTTCGTAGACATCGCCCTCAATCCCGTAGACTTCGGCGAAGTAGCTTTTGGTTCTTCCAGGTGCCGCCGGCCGCTTGGCCTCTATCTTCGGCAGCAGGCGATTGCCCAGCAACAGGAAGTAAACCAGGGCGGCGGCCAGCAAGGCCAGGCCGACCGGGGTGACATCGAACAGGTTGAACGGCTGCATTGCCTCAGCCCCCGGCGGCAGGGAGCGGTTAGAGGTCAGAATCAGATCGTTGAGCAGGATCAGCGGTGACGAACCCACCATGGTGATGGTGCCGCCGACGATGGCGCAAAAGCCCATTGGCATCAGCAGGCGCGGCAGCGGCAGGTCCAGACGCGCCGAGATGCGGCTGACGACAGGCAGAAACAGCGCGGTGGCACCGGTGTTCTGCATGAAGCCGGAGCTGATCCCGACCGTGGAAGAAACCATCGACATGATCCGGGCTTCCGATCGCCCGCCAAACTTGACGATGCTGCCGGCCACCACGTTCATCACCCCGGTTCGATCGAGCCCGGCGCCGATGATCATTACGGCAATGATCGAGATCACCGCGTTCGAGGCAAAGCCGGAAAAAAGCTGATCCCCGGGCACCAGGCCCAGCAGGCCGATCAGCACCATGATGCAGATGGCGGCGATGTCGACCCTGACGATTTCGAACACGAACAGGAAGACAGTCAGCCCCAGCAACATGAGCACCAGGATCATGTCACCGCTCAGACTCAGGCCGCCATCCATTGCTTGTTCAGTCTCGCATCAAGGGAGTTGGGAGGGATGCTTTACCTTAACGTATTGACTGGTGGAGCGGGCGTCTGATTACTCTGAAATGATTGATGGGATGGTGGGACAGCGGGCTTTCCGCTTCGCCAATATGTCAAATATCTCATGCCCCTTGCGCTGACCGCGCCTTTCAAAATGCGTCTGCGGTCGCCAGTCGGGGCGCTCGACCCATGGGGTGCCCAGGTTCTTGAAGGCATCGACTTCGTTCAGCGCCTCGACCATCCACTCCGCGTAGGGCGCCCAGTCCGTGGCCAGATGCAGCAGGCCCCCGGGCCTGATCCGCTCGGCCAGCAGGCGCAGGAACGGCGGCTGCACCAGGCGGCGCTTGTGATGACGTTTTTTCGGCCAGGGATCGGGGAAGTAGATCCGGACCTGGTCGAGGCTGTCAGGTGCGGCCTGCTCGGTCAACACCTCCACGGCATCGCGCATGGCCACCCGAACATTGTCCAGACCTTCGGCCTCCAGGCTTCTGAGCAAGCGCCCTACCCCGGGCTCGTGCACCTCGATGCCGACAAAGTTGCGCTCGGGCTCATTGGCGGCCATCCAGGCCAGGGCCTGACCGTTGCCAAAGCCAATCTCCACCACCAACTCGCCCTCGTGGTCGAAGGATTGGCGCAGTTCGCCCTCGGCAAGCGCATAACGCGGCAGCAACTCCTGCAGCGCTTCAGACTGGGCCGGGGTCAGCCGACCCGGACGACGCACGAAGCTGCGAACTCGGCGCAGGAATTCAGGCTTATCCGTCATGGCCGATAATGAGAATCAGAAGAACATGCCGTCCAGCGGTGATGACGCGGAGGCAAAGCGCTTGCGTGGGATCCGGCCGGACAGGTAGGCCTCGCGGCCGGCCTCGATCGCCAGCTTCATCGCACGGGCCATGCGCACCGGGTTGCGGGCGCTGGCGATGGCAGTGTTCATCAGCACACCGTCGCAGCCCAGCTCCATGGCAATGGCAGCATCGGATGCCGTGCCGACGCCGGCATCGACCAGGATCGGCACGGTGGCTTCTTCGACGATGGTCAGGATGTTCCAGCGGTTCTGTATGCCCAAGCCTGAGCCAATCGGGGCCGCCAGCGGCATCACGGCTACACAGCCCATCTCGGCAAAGCGCCTGGCGATGATCGGATCATCGTTGGTATAAACCATGACATCGAAGCCTTCGGCGACCAGCGTTTCGGCCGCGGCCAGGGTCTGGGTAATGTCGGGGAACAGCGTTTTCTGATCACCCAGCACTTCCAGCTTGACCAGCTTTTCTCCATCCAGCAGCTCCCGTGCCAGGCGGCAGGTGCGAACGGCGTCCTCGGCGGTAAAGCAGCCGGCTGTGTTGGGCAGGATGGTGTAGCGGTCCGGCGGCAGCACGTCGAGCAGGTTGGGCTCGTTCGGGTCCTGGCCGATATTGCTACGACGAATCGCCACGGTGACGATCTCGGCCCCGGCCGCCTCGGTTGCCAGGCGGGTTTCTTCCAGATCAGCGTATTTGCCTGTTCCGGTCAGCAGGCGCGACTGATACTCACGCCCGGCAATGACCAAGGGCTTGTCTTCGGGTAATGCTGACATGTCACCCCCCCCCGATCGCGTGGACAATCTCGATCTGATCACCATCGGCAAGTTGCTGGCGGGCATGAAGGCTTTTCGGAACCAAATCTCCGTTGCGCTCCACCGCCACTCGCTTTTCCGCAAGACCGAGGTTTTCAAGCAACCCGGATACGGTCTGCCCATCAGCGCATTCGCGCGCCTGTCCGTTCACAATGATTTCCATGCGCTCATTTTACCGTTTCAGCGCCCGCAGATCAGAGGATCTGCACAGTCCTCCAACTCGCAGTCCGGCCCCAACAAGGCCGGGGCCATGCCAAATCCATCGACTTTTTTGGGGCTAGGCAATCAAGCTGACGTCTGGGTGAAGGTCTTCTTGTCCTGCTTCGGAGACGAAATCCATTCCCGGTGCCTCCTGCAAGATCGAAAGGATTGGGTGTGGAGAAGCACCGGGTGCTACCCGCCAGCTCACGCGCTTGCCGGGTTAGCGACTTGGGCAACAGACCCACCGGGAGCGGCCTTGGGGTCGGTACAGCTCCTTTCGTGGCGCCGCCGGTCTTGGGGCTTCGATCCGGCACGGATGAAGGCTGAGAGCCAGGGAAAACTCACTGCTGGACCCCGCACCCGGCAAGCCCGTGATCTGACAGATACCACCCGTTGCGAAAGTGAGGAGAAGGTGGAAAGAAGGGGCGCTTCACGGTTCGTGCGCTCCCAACTCACTCCCAACTGTCGAGTGACGAGTGGGCCTGACCGGGGCCGGGTGCGAGGTGTTGCGGCGGCAAGCACCGCACTCTCAGTGCCCGAAGCCTCCGACTACCCCAGCAGACTGCCTCAAGAGTATCAATCATGGAAAGCGAGGCTTCGAAGCCCCCCAAACTCCGCCGGACCCACCCCATCGACCAGGCCGATCACCTCGCTCCCGGCACCGGGCAGGGCCGCTCGGCACCCAGCCCCCTAACCCCCAACCTCTTGTCCATGTCGAATCCATCGGCATCGTCAGTGCCAGGCAAACAAGCTGAAGTCTGGGGAAAGGCCGTCTGGTTCTGCTTAGGTGCCGGAATCAATTCCCGGTGCCTCCTGCAAGATCGAAAGGATTGGGTGTAGAGAAGCACCGGGTGGTACCCGCCAGCTCACGGGCTTGCCGGGTTAGCGACTTGGGCAACAGACCCACCGGGAGCGGCCTTGGGGTCGGTACAGCTCCTTTCGTGGCGCCGCCGGTCTTGGGGCTTCGATCCGGCACGGATGAAGGCTGAGAGCCAGGGAAAACTCACTGCTGGACCCCGCACCCGGCAAGCCCGTGATCTGACAGATACCACCCGTTGCGAAAGTGAGGAGAAGGTGGAAAGAAGGGGCGCTTCATGGTTCTTGCAGGAGTTCTGGCTTGGTTCAAACTTCGGGTTTGTGCACACTGGCCCTGTGCTTTCTCCCGAAAGCTCGCACGGGCACTGGCCTCTTGTCTGACTCGATCTCCCCGTCATCCAACCTCCTCCATTCTCCTTTTCCAGCCCCAAAAAAAACCCCGGGCGAACCCGGGGTTTTTTTCGTCTTGCTTTCAGACCAAAAGCGTCTGAGTGAAAAGCAGCTTACATCATGCCGCCCATGCCACCCATTCCGCCCATGCCGCCCATGTCGGGGGCGCCGCCGCCTTCGTTCTTCTGCGGCAGCTCGGCCACGGCGGCCTCGGTGGTGATCATCAGACCGGCAACCGAAGAGGCATTCTGCAGGGCAGAACGCGTGACCTTGGTCGGGTCGAGGATGCCGGCGTCGATCATGTCGACAAACTCACCGGTAGCAGCGTTGTAACCGAAGTTGCCCGAACCTTCGGCGACCTTGGCCAGGATGACCGAGGACTCGCCACCGGCGTTGGCCACGATCTTGCGCAGCGGCTCTTCCATGGCGCGCAGGGCGATCTTGATGCCCACGTTCTGGTCTTCGTTGTCACCCTTGAGCTCGGCGATCGCGTTGCGGGCGCGAACCAGGGCAGTACCGCCGCCAGGCACCACACCTTCTTCGACGGCAGCGCGAGTTGCGTGCAGCGCGTCTTCGACACGGGCCTTCTTTTCCTTCATTTCGACTTCGGTGGCGGCACCAACCTTGATCACGGCAACACCGCCGGCCAGCTTGGCCACACGCTCCTGCAGCTTCTCACGATCGTAGTCAGAGGTAGCGTCTTCGGCCTGGGCACGGATCTGGGCCACACGACCTTCGATGGCGGCAGCATTGCCAGCGCCGTCGATGATGGTGGTGTTTTCCTTGCTGATCTGGATTTTCTTGGCTTCGCCCAGGGCATCGAGGTCAGTCTTCTCCAGACTCAAGCCAACTTCCTCGCTGATTACCTGGCCACCGGTCAGGATAGCCATGTCTTCCAGCATGGCCTTGCGACGGTCGCCGAAGCCCGGTGCCTTGACCGCGGCAACCTTGACAATGCCACGCAGATTGTTGACTACCAGAGTGGCCAGCGCCTCGCCTTCGATGTCTTCAGCAACGATCAGCAGGCTGCGACCGGACTTGGCCACGCCCTCCAGCACCGGCAGCAGTTCCCGGACGTTGGAGATCTTCTTGTCGTGAAGCAGGATGTAGGGGTTTTCCAGCTCGACCTGCATGGTCTGCTGGTCGGTGACGAAGTACGGCGACAGGTAGCCGCGGTCGAACTGCATGCCTTCGACGACATCCAGCTCGTTCTCCAGCGACTGGCCTTCCTCGACCGTGATCACGCCTTCCTTTCCGACCTTGCTCATGGCCTCGGCAATGATCTTGCCGATTTCCTCATCGGAGTTGGCCGAGATGGTGCCGACCTGGGCAATGGCCTTGTCGTCGGTGCACGGGGTAGACAGGTTCTTGAGCTCGGCAGTGGCGGCCTTGACCGCCTTGTCCATGCCGCGCTTCAGGTCCATCGGGTTCATGCCGGCAGCCACAGCCTTCATGCCTTCGCGCAGCATGGCGTGGGCCAGCACGGTGGCGGTGGTGGTGCCGTCACCGGCAGCGTCCGAGGTCTGGGAAGCAACTTCCTTGACCATCTGGGCGCCCATGTTCTCGAACTTGTCTTCCAGCTCGATTTCCTTGGCGACAGAGACACCATCCTTGGTGACGGTCGGGGCGCCAAAGCTCTTTTCCAGTACAACGTTGCGGCCCTTGGGGCCGAGGGTGACGCTGACCGCACGCGCCAGGGTTTCTACACCCTTGAGAATGCGGTTACGGGCGTCTTCGGAAAAACGAACTTCCTTTGCACTCATTTCTGATAATCCTCTAATTCAATGCGTCGATTTTGGGGACGAATGGCTGTGTTCAGGACTCGATGACGGCCATGATGTCGTCTTCGCGCATCACCAGCAGCTCTTCACCATCGACCTTGACTTCGGTACCGGAGTACTTGCCGAACAGCACCTTGTCGCCGACCTTCAGGTCCAGGGCGCGCTGCTCGCCGGAATCCAGGATCTTGCCGTTACCAACGGCCAGCACTTCGCCGCGAATCGGCTTTTCGGCTGCGCTGTCGGGAATCACGATCCCGCCGGGGCTGGTGCGCTCTTCTTCAACGCGCTTGATAATGACGCGATCATGCAAGGGACGCAGTTTCATGGGTAGGTCTCCCTTCTCAACTCGTTTGGGTGTTTAAGTCCATAGTTCACCGGCCGTGAGGTGCGATCCGCCACGCCGGCTCCACTTGCTTGTCGGGCAGAGACCGCTCCATCCATCGGATGGTTGAAGCAGCCGCCGCCGATACGGAATGCCAAATGGAGCCCCGACGCAGGCTTTTCAAGGGGAAATTCGCAGCAAGCCGGCCAGTCAGGGGAATGTTTGCTGACGCTTGTGGACATACAATGGTCGGTTGAATGCCACGCATCAGGAGATGACGATGGAACAAGCCCGCCTTTGGCTGGTCATGACCACGGTGGAAAGTCAGGCGCAAGGCGAGCAGCTGGCTCGGCGACTGGTTGAACAGCGGCTGGCAGCCTGCGTCAGCCTCGGCCAGCCGGTGTCCAGCGTGTACCCCTGGCAGGGCACGATCGAGTCGGCCAGCGAAGTCCCGCTGTGGATCAAGACCACACCGGATCGACTGCCTGCGCTGAAGTCCGCCCTGGACGAGCACCACCCCTACGAGGTGCCCGAGATGCTGGCTGTGCCGGTCAAAGATGGCCTGGAGGCATACTTCCGCTGGGCTCAGGAATGGATCAATGATGAACAATAAGACACGCAGCCATCACCACTGGCTGGCCAGCCTGCTCCTGCTGCTGGCAATGCCAGTCTCGGCACAGATCAATCCGGATGACCTGCTCCCGGTCGAGGATGCCTTCGCCCTGCAAGCCAGCGTGGTTCAGGACCGGATTGTCCTGAGCTGGGAAATCGCCGAGGGCTATTACCTCTACCGTCATGCCTTCCGGGTCGAGTCCAACCAGACCGACGTGGTCCTGGGCGAGCTCCAGATCCCGCCCGGTGAGCAGACTTATGACGAGTTTTTCGGCGAAACGGAAACCTACCGCGGCCAGGTAAGCCTGACCGTTCCAGTACTCGAGCGTCCGTCCGACGGCACGATCAGCCTGCAGGTGCGCTCGCAGGGCTGTGCCGACCTCGGCGTCTGCTATCCGCCGCATCGCCAGACGCTGGAACTGGAGCTGCCGGCGCGCTCGGCCCTGGAACGCTCGGGCCTGCAAAACCTGCTTGGAGGCACCGGTTCCAGACCCGCCAACAGCCTGATCGGCACCGGCTCGGGTGCCCTGCCGGATGAACAGGCCTTTCGTTTCGAGGCCATCGCCGCCAACGCCGGCACCCTGCTGGTGCGCTTTACCGCCCTGCCCGAATACTATCTTTATCGCCACGCCTTCGCGTTTTCCGTCGCCGATGAGGATATCAGCGTCGTTCGAACCGACCTGCCACCTGGCGAGGCCAAGCATGATGAATTCTTTGGCGACACCGAGGTATTCTTCGGCGAGGTGGAAATACCGCTCCACCTGTCACGCCCCGCCGGGCCGGCGCGGTCCATCACTCTGGTAGCCGATTTCCAGGGTTGTTGGGAAGGCGGTATCTGCTACCCGCCGCTGCAACGCAGCCTGTCTGTGGACCTGCCGGCCAGCGACCGCGACATCCGGCCCGTGGATGGCGTCGACAGCAGACCGGCTGCAGCGCCCGTTGCCGAACAGGATCGCCTGGCCCAGGCACTGTCCGGAACGCCGCTGCTGGCTTTAAGCCTGTTTCTGCTGGCCGGCATCTTGCTGGCGTTCACGCCCTGCGTCTTTCCGATGGTGCCGATCCTGTCCGGACTGATCGCCGGCGAAGGCGACCGCATGACCACTGGCCGCGCGTTTCGCCTGTCGCTGGTCTACGTCCTGGCCATGGCCCTGGTCTACACCGCCTTCGGCGTGATTGCCGGCATGTTCGGCCAGAACCTGCAGGCGCTGTTTCAGCACCCGGTCATTCTCAGCGCTTTTGCCGGACTGTTCGTTCTGCTGTCTTTGGCGATGTTCGGGTTTTATGAGCTGCAGCTGCCGTCCAGCTGGCAGACGCGCCTGAATGAGTGGTCCAACCGGGCCGAGGGCGGAACCTTGATCGGGGCTGCAATCATGGGGGCAGTGTCGGCGCTGGTGGTCGGGCCTTGCGTGGCGCCGGCACTGATGGGCGCGCTGATCTACATCGGCCAGACCGGCGATGCCGTGCTTGGCGGGGCGGCCTTGTTTTCCATGGCCATCGGCATGGGCATCCCGCTGGTGATCTGGGGCACATCAGCCGGCCGCCTGCTGCCTCGCGCAGGGGCATGGATGAACGCAGTCAAGGCCGTGTTCGGTGTCGGTCTGCTGGCCCTGGCAATCTGGATGCTGGAGCGCGTGGTTCCATCAGCGGTGACCATGCTGCTTTGGGGGGCTTTGGCCATTGCCTGTGCCGTCTATCTGGGCGCCCTGACACGCCTGCCACCGGAGGTGCCCGGATGGCGCAAGCTCTGGCAGGGCCTGGGCGTGATGTTGCTGGTTTTCGGCGTGATCCAGTTCGTCGGCGCCCTGTCCGGCGGCAATGACTGGCTACGACCACTCAATCACCTGCGCGGCGGTGCAGCCGGCAGCGGCGAGCAGCTGCCAAGCTTCCGTACCCTAGACAGCCTTGCAGAGCTGCAAACTGCCATTGCCACGGCACCCGGACCGGTATTTCTGGACTTTTACGCCGACTGGTGCGTCGACTGCGTTCGGATGCAAAGGCGCACCTTTCCTGATCCGCAAGTGGCAGCTGCAATGAGCGAGTTCAGCCTGCTCAAGGTCGATGTCACCGCCTACACCGCAGACCACCAGGAAATCCTGGGTCACTTCGGGCTGATCGGTCCTCCCGCCTACCTGTTCTTCCGCGATGACCGTGAGCTGACCGAGCTGCGCAGTTTTGGCTTCATGCCGCCAGCCCGCTTTCTCGAGCTGCTCGGGCAGGCGCGTCGATGAACGCTCGCACCCTGACAATGTTCGCACTGGTCGCCGCACTCGGACTGATGGCCGGCATTGGCGTTGCCTGGCTAGGCCGCCCCGAACCACCGGCGGTGGGCCTGAGCGGGGCGACAGTAGGCGACGTTCGGCCAGACTTCCGTCACGGCTCGCTGGACGGTCAGTGGGTCAGCGCCGCCGATTTTGACGGCCAGTTGATGCTTGTCAACTTCTGGGCAACCTGGTGTGCACCATGCCGGCGTGAAATGCCACTGCTGCAGGAAGCCAGCCAGGCCCATGCCGACCAGCTGGTCGTGATCGGCATCGCCATCGACGACCCCGGTCCAGTGCGCGACTTCGTCACCGAGCTGGGGATCAGTTACCCCATTCTGGTGGGGGCCGGCGATGTGATGCGAACCCAGCGGGCCTGGGGCAACAGCGCCGGTGCTCTGCCCTACACCGTTCTGGTCGACCGCGACGGCATCATCCGCTGGCAACACCTGGGAGAGGTGACTGCCGAGGAACTCCGCGCCCTGCTGCAGCAGTGGCTCTGAGCTGGCAGCCAGCGTGCGCCGCCCGGAACGCCGGCAGCGCGCCAGCCCAAACTCCCGCAAATAGTCACCGTACGTCGCCGAACGTGTGGACAATGTCGGCAACATCAGGCAAACTGCCCGTCTTTTGGTGCAGGAAGCAAGATGCCAAGCGTTCTGGTCATCCACGGACCAAACCTGAACATGCTGGGTCGCCGCGAGCCGGACGTTTACGGAACCACCACGCTGGCCGAAATCGACGCCCAGCTGGCTCGATTCGCCGCCAGCTGCGGGGTGGAGCTGAGCTGTTTCCAGTCCAACGCCGAGCATGAGCTGGTTGAGCGCATTCAGGCAGCCGCCCAGGATGCCACCGACTGGATTCTGATCAATCCAGCTGCATTCACCCACACATCGGTCGCGCTGCGCGATGCGCTTAGCGCGGTTGGCCTGCCCTTCATCGAGATACATCTGAGCAACCCCGACCGACGCGAGCCGTTCCGGCATCGGTCGTACTTTTCTGATCTGGCCGCCGGCACCATTTGCGGCTTCGGTGCGGACTCCTACCTGCTGGCCCTGCAGGCAGTGGTCAATCGCAGCGACGTTTCAAGCGAGAGCTGACATGGACCTGAGAAAGATAAAAAAACTGATCGAGCTGCTGGAAGAGTCCCAGCTGGCCGAAATCGAGATCCACGAAGGAGAAGAATCCGTCCGCCTGATTCGCCACCATCCGCAGCCGGCCATGCCGCAGACCCTGCATATGCCGGCAGCGGTGGCCGGACCAGCGGCAGCTCCCCAGGGATTGGCGCCGGCAGCGGCGCCTGCCCAGCCGCACACGGCCGACGACCAGGAAGCCCATCTGCCTGACGGCGAAATCGTGCGCTCACCCATGGTTGGCACCTTCTATTCGGCGCCAAACCCGGACTCGCCGCCGTTTGTCAAGGTTGGGGCCAGCGTCAGCTCGGGCGATACCTTGTGCCTGATCGAAGCCATGAAAATGTTCAATCAGATCGAGGCAGAGCTTTCCGGTCAGGTGCTGGCGGTTCTGGTCGAGGACGGTCAGCCCGTGGAGTTCGACGAACCGCTGTTCGTGATCAAGAAAGGCTGATCCATGCCCCCGTTCAAGAAAATACTGATCGCCAACCGGGGCGAGATCGCGCTTCGCATCCTGCGCGCCTGCGAGGCGATGGACATTCGCACCGTGGCCGTGCACTCCACCGTCGACCGCAACCTCAAGCACGTCGGCATGGCCGACGAATCGGTCTGCATCGGCCCCGCCCCGGCCAACTTGAGCTACCTGAATGTGCCGGCAATCATCGCGGCGATGGAAGTGACCGATGCCGAAGCCGTTCATCCCGGCTATGGATTCCTGGCCGAAAATGCCGACTTTGCCGAGCGCGTGGAGGAATCCGGTTTCACGTTCATCGGTCCCCGGGCGGAAACCATCCGCCTGATGGGCGACAAGGTTTCGGCCATCAACGCCATGCGCCAGGCGGGCGTTCCCTGCGTCCCGGGCTCTAACGGTCCGCTCAATGATGACGAGCGACGTACCCTGCGCCTGGCCTCGGAAATCGGCTACCCCGTGCTGATCAAGGCGGCAGCCGGCGGCGGCGGTCGCGGAATGCGCGTTGTCCATTCGCCCGAAGACCTGATCAAGGCCGTTGCGCTCACCCGCCAGGAAGCACGCAGTGGTTTCGGCGACGATACCGTTTACATGGAAAAGTACCTGACCAATCCCCGCCACATCGAGATCCAGGTACTGGCTGACAGTCATGGCAATGCCGTTCACCTCGGTGAGCGCGACTGCTCCATGCAGCGGCGCCACCAGAAGGTCATCGAGGAAGCACCAGCACCCGGCATCACGCCTGAGGAGCGCGACCGAATCGGACGCATCTGTACCGATGCCTGCCGCCGAATCGGCTACCTGGGTGCTGGTACTTTCGAGTTCCTGTACGAAAACGGCGAGTTCTATTTCATCGAAATGAACACTCGCATCCAGGTTGAGCATCCTGTGACCGAGTGCGTCACCGGCCTGGACCTGATTCGCGCCCAGATCCAGGTGGCTGCGGGGCAGGCCCTGCCATTTACCCAGAAGGATGTAGTCCTGACCGGTCACGCCATCGAGTGCCGGATCAATGCCGAAGACCCGGACAAGTTCATTCCGCAACCGGGCACAGTCGACGCTTTTCACGCGCCGGGCGGTCCGGGCATTCGCATCGACTCGCACATTTACGACGGCTATCGGATTCCGCCGAACTACGACTCCATGATCGGCAAGCTGATCGCCCATGCCGAATCCAGGGAAGCGGCCATTGCCAGGATGAGAGTGGCGCTTGATGAGATGGTTCTGCGCGGAGTGGTGACCAACACAGCGCTGCACCAGCGCCTGCTGCGCGATTCAGGCTTTCTGGAAGGCGGCACCAACATCCATTACCTGGAAAAACTCCTGAAGGGCAACGGTTGAGCCGACAGCGGCAAACCGAGCCGACTCGGCCCCGGCCTTGCTCGCAGTCAACTCAGGGAAAAAGCCGCAAGGAAGCGCACGCGGATTTGCCAAGAGCAGCCCTTGCTCCCAGGCCTGACTTGAATCAACCGGCAGTCAGCGGCAGAGCACCGAAGGCTGCATGGGCAACCAGGTGGCCCAGGCGATCCAGATCCGGCACCAGCGCTTCGGTACTTTCGACAATGACTCGCCCGGCCACGGCGATCGGCTTCGAGTCAGCAGGTACCTCAGTCAGATTGTCTTCCGTCACCGTGGTCAGTCGGGGAAAGCCCTGGGCCAGAATGGCAACATAGGGCATGCGCTCATTGTTGATCAGGGTCTTGGTGATACAAAGGCGGGCACCGGCGCTGGACTCCACCTCTGCCTGTTCGGTAAGCACCGCGTAACTGATCAACGGCACCTGCCAGCCACGCCAGAGAAAAGTACCCAGCAGCCACTCCGGCGCCTGCGGCACGGGCTCGGGTTCACTGTAGCCAACAACTTCGGCCACGGTCGCATTGGGGATCAGAATATGGGTGCCCGTCAAGGGCACCATCACGCTACGAATTTCAAGGTCGGACATCTGTGCTTATCCCTCCGGCACCGGCATTTCAAGCAGGTCGAAGACATGCTGGACCAGGTCGGTTTCCTGGTAGGGCTTGGCCAGGTAGTCATTGACCCCCACCTCTCGCGCACGCTGGCGATGCTTCTCGCCGCTGCGCGAAGTGATCATCATCATGGGTACTTCCTTCAGGCGCGGATCGTTGCGCACGTGGATAGCCAGCTCATAGCCATCCATGCGCGGCATCTCGATATCCAGCAAAATCAGGTCAGGCACACGCTCGAACATCGCTTCGACCGCATCCAGACCATCACGCGCGGTGACCACCTCCAGCCCGCGGTGCTCGAGTACACGGGAGGTGACTCGACGCATGGTGATCGAGTCATCGACGACCATGACCAGCGGCGTGCGCTTGAGCTCCTGCGTCTTCTCGGTCAGCACCGTGCCGCGACCCGGCAGGATATCGCGATCAAAGGCCCGTCGGATCAGCGGCCCCATATCCAGAATCGGCACCACCTGGCCATCACCGGTGATCGTGCCGCCCAAAATTCCCGGAATCGAGCTGATCTGAGGGCCAACCGGCTTGATCACGATCTCGCGGTGCCCCATCAGTTCGGCCACGCGCAGCGCAGCACGCTGCTCACCGGCTTCGATCATCAGCAGAGACAAAGTGCCCCCGCCCACTTCCTCAGCCGACATATCCAGCTGGGGTTCCAGCTCCAGCAGCGGATATTGCTCTCCCGCATACTCCTGCGTCGGCTCCGGCGTCTCGATCTCGCGCAACCATTCATCGGCCAGAACGCGAGTCACCCCGCGCACGGCCTGCAGGGGAATCGCGAACTGTCGGTCCGCTGCGCGCACCATGATCGCCTGCATGACGGTCAGCGACAGCGGAATGCGAATGGTGAACAACGCACCTTGGCCGGTCTTGCTCTGCGCGCTGACGCTGCCGCCAATCTGCCGGACCTCGTTGGCGACCACGTCCATGCCAATGCCACGCCCGGAAATCTCGCTGACCTGTTCGGCCGTGGAAAAGCCGGAACGGAAGATCATCTGGGTCAGCTCGGCATCACCAGGCTCACTCGAAGGATCCAGCAAACCGCGCTCCAGCGCACGCCGCCTGATCGCTTCGAGGTTCAGACCACCGCCATCATCCGACACGCGCATGACCAGCTCGGTAGCCTCACGGCCCACTTCGATAGTGATGGTGCCAGTTTCTGGCTTGTCCCGCTCGCGGCGCAGCGCCGGCTCTTCGATACCGTGACTGACGGCATTGCGCAACAGATGCTCCATCGGTGCGGTGATGCGATCGAGCACGTTGCGGTCAAGCTCGCCTTCACCGCTGACGTTCACCCGCAGCTGCACCTTTTTCTCAAGCTCGCGTGCGGAGTTGCGAACCACTCGCCTGAAGCGCGGCAGCAAGGTATTGAACGACACCATGCGGGCCTGCATCAGGCCTTCCTGCAGCTCGGTATTGACCCGAGACTGCTGCATCAGCAGAGTTTCGGACTGACGGGTAGCATCGTCGAGAATGCCGGTCAGGCTGGTCAGGTCATTGACCGATTCGGCCAGCGCTCGCGACAGCTGCTGAATGGTCGAATAACGGTCCAGCTCCAGCGGATCAAAGGCCTCGTCGGCCGGGCCATGCTCGCGCTCGTAGCGGGCAAGAATCTGTGCCTCGGTCTCGATTTCAAGCTTGCGCAGCTGGTCGCGCAGTCGAATGACCGTCTCGTCGACTTCGCCAACATTGCTGCGGAAGACACTGATCTGCTGCTCCAGGCGGGAGCGGAAGATGCTGATCTCACCGGCATAGTTGACCAGCTCGTCGATAAGAGAGGACGGCACGCGCAGCGTTTCGGCGCGGGCCGTTGACGAGTCCTCTTCAACCGCGGCAGTCTCGGTGCGACCGATCTGCTCGGTCAGCTCCGGCAACGCCACGGCTTCTTCGAGATCCTCGGCCTGCTCAGCAAACAGATCGCTGAGCGAACGCATCGGCACGGCTTCACGCTTGACCACGGCATCTATCATGGAGTGCAAATGGTCACAGCCTGCCTCCAGCGCGTCGATTCGATCGCCGGTGGGGTCTTTCAGGCCGGCAGCGATGCCCTCGAGCATCTCTTCCATGACATGAGCCACCTGCCCGATCGGATTGAGACCAACCATCCGGGCACTACCCTTGATCGTGTGCAGATCGCGCTGCAGGGCGGTGACCAGACTCTTGTCGTCCGGTGCTTCGCGCCACTTCTGCAGCACATCATCAGCATGCTCGAGCAGCTCCTGCCCTTCCTCCAGGAAGGCCTCAAGCAGGTCTTCGTTGACCTCCGAATAATCAACCTTGACCAGGTTGGTGTCATCATCGTCACCGCCCGCCGGCTCTGGCAGAGTCTGCCCAGTCTCCGGCCGATCAGGCACGAAGTGGCTGAGGTAGTCAGAATCGGACCGCTCCGCGCTTTCTTGATCGGATGAACCGGCGGCACTGACATCGGCATCAACGTCGACATCCAATTCCGCCTCGGCTTCGATTTCAGCCTCGAGCGCTTCTTCATCACCCGCTTCAGCGTCGAGGTCAGCTTCAGCTTCAGCCTCCGCCTCAATAATTTCCTCAGCTTCGCTTTTCGCTTCAGCTTCAAGATCTGCTTCGGCCCCAAAGCCTGTTTCGGCTTCAAAGTCAGCCTCGGCTTCAGCTTCTTCCTCGGCTTCGTCCCCGATAGCTTCCAGGCCCGAATCGGGCTCTTCGCCTTGATCACTGAAGACAGCTTCCGATGGACTGACTTCCGGCTCGCTAACCGTATCATCGAGTTCGGCAAACTCATCGGCCGACACGAAAGGCCGCCTGGCATCACTTTCGGCTTCATCGGATTCGATTGAGCGATCGCGCTCATCTTCGTCAGCGCTGAGCTCATCAGCAGTGCCTTGTGCCGGCTCCTCCGTCGGCTCCTCAGAGGTCGCCAGCACCTCATCTTCGGCATCTGGCGAAACTGGCTCGCCGAGTTCGCTGTCAGTGGCGGAGACCAGGTCCTCGTCGGCACCGTCATCCTCGGCTGATTCCGTATCAGCGGCGAGCGGCAAGTCCTCTTCACCAGCCTTCTCGACTTCGACCGCTGCGTCATCTTCATCAAGACCGAACACATCCGACGCCTCGGCCTCGGATTCCATCTCCAGTTCAGCATCAGAGGAGAAGGCATCGAAGTCGTCTTCGTCGACCAAGGCCTCCTCTTCGGTCGAAACCGATCCGATCGGGAACCCGTCCTCTGCGGCAGCCTCCTCGGCCTGTTCCGCAATAGCCTGATCGCCCGTACGCTCACGATGGGCCTGATGATGCAACTCACGCAGTTCGCGGGCCAGACTCTCGCTCTGGAAAACCTCGTCGTCCACAGGCTCGCAGCGCAGGCGGTCCAGGCGCAGGCTGAACAAATCACTGCAACGAGCCATGGCCAGCAGGCCGGCTCGCGATGGCGGTGCAACACACAGCGACAGCTCTTCGAGGTAGGACTCGAGAATCTGCGCCGTCTCGGTCTCGTCGCCAATCGGGGCAAGACGCATGGTGCCCTTCATGGTGTGAACCACGCGCACCAGCCGCTCGTCTGCCACCGGCACATGACCGGAGTCGTCGGCATCCTGCAACCACTGATCGAAAACCTCCAGGTTCTCGGACAGCTCCTTGATCATCAGCTCGATCAGGGTCGGGTCCAGATCCTCGAGCTCCGGCGGCTGCACTCGAGCAGGGGCAGCCGCAGCCAACTGCCCGGCAGATGCCAACTCGGCGCGATGAGCCAGCGCCTCGCAGGCGGCCTGATCAAACTCCCCGGGGCCGTCGCCGCTGAGACGCGCGCGCATGCTCGGCAGATAACGCACAGCTTCAGCCACCAGGCCGGTGATTTCCGGTCGGGCCTCGATCTGGCGATCAAGCACCCGGTTGAGCATGTTCTCGATCTGCCACGCAAACTCACCGATCTCGACTGCGCCAGCCATTCGCCCGGAACCCTTGAGCGAGTGAAACGCCCGCCGAATGGTCAGCGTTGTCTCTTCATCACCCGGATCCTGCTGCCAGCTGGGAACCAGTTCACCAAGTGACTCCAGTTCCTGGTCAAACTCTTCGAGGAATATTTCGACGATATCAAAGTCATCAAAGGCAGAGCCGAAGCCGCCGGCCTCTGTGCCGCCTGCGCTTTTTGCCGGGGCGTCCGCAGCCGTGTTCTCATCCGATGACTCGGCCGATTCAGCGGGGCGCAGATCACTGACCGAGTCAGCTTCCGCTTCAGCCTCGAATGCCGCTTCGTCCTCTCCGGTTTCAAAGTCGAGATCGAGATCGTCGAGGTCTTCGCCGTCTTCCTCTTCAAGATCAAGTTCATCCAAACCGGCCAAATCGACGGCGGCACCCTCGGCATCAAGGTCCGGCCCAGCGCCAGGCTCGTCGGCCAGCACTTCCTCGTCTTCTTCGTCCAGCGCGCGCGGCGTTTCGTCCGGCGCAGCTTCCGGCTCGTCCAGGTCAAGATCGCCCAGATCGAGCTCTTCCTCATCGTCCCCTTCGGCCAGGATGGATTCCGATGCTTCATCGATCTCGAATTCCATTGCCGGCTCGCCTTCTTCCATGTCTTCCATTTCATCGAAAGACACGGGGGATTCGGCTTCGGTGAGTTCGTCGGCCTCAATCTCGATCGGCGCGTCCGGCAGGGTCGCCGCATCGACCGCCGCCTCGGCGGGCTCAGGCAAATATCCAAGACCCTGCAGCCGACCGCGCGCGGACAGAAGGTATCGCTCACCGCGCTCATCTCGGGTGGTCAGGCTTTCCAGATAGAACTCGGTAACGGTCAGGGTTTCGGCCAGCGTGTCGAGCGCATCGGGATGGCCGCGGGCACCGTCACCCAGGTGATCGGCAGCCAGCAGGCTGGCCGCATCCAGCATTGCTGACACTTCAACCAGCTCAGCCATGGCCAGAGCGCCGGAAATTCGGCCGAGAATGCTCTGGGCCTCGGCAACCGCGCCGGCGTCAGCCTTCTGACGGTTGACGGCGTCCAGCAGATGCTTGGCGTGAGCCAGGTCCTCCAGCGCTTCCTTGACCAGTTGGCGAGTAACCCGACGCTGCTCGGATGGTGGCAACAGGGTATGCGCGTCCTGCAATGCCTCATCGGCTTCGAGGTCCGAGGCCAGTCCAAAACTGTCCTCGAGCTGCGACTCGACCACCAGCAGCTCGCGGGCCACCATCAGCAAGCTCGGATCGTTCGGGTCAGTACCCATCTCAGCCAGCTTTCCGGCCTGGGCAGTGACTCGACGCGCCATATGGTCGAGCCCCAGCATGCTGAGACTTTCGCCAACCGACTGCAGCATCGCGGTCTGCTGGCCGAGCACGGCCGGGTCAGCACCGCTTTCAAGCTGCGAGCCCAGTGCATCCTTGATTCTGGCCAGATCTTCGCGAGCAGCCTTGGTCACGGCGGCAAACAGCGCCCGATTGCGACCGGCCAGGAACACTTTTGCCTGGGCGACCTGATCCGGCGCATGCCCCGCCAGGTCAAAGGCCTGATTGACCTCAGTGGCGAGCGGACCGTCCGAGCGGGCCATGGCCACCTGGAACAAGAAACCCCGGGTCAGGTCATCGGCACGATCAGCCAGCGACGGATCTTCTGCCGATTCACTGGCGTTTTTCAGCAGTACGTCAAGGCGCGCAAACAGACGCGTTGTCGCGGGGGTGGGCGCGATGTGCTGTTGACGCAGCGCTTCGCAAACAGCAGCGGCGCCCCAGCCAGCCCGGCGCACGGGCTCGGGCAGCTCGGCCTGGTCGCGAACCGCCAGGGCGACTTCGGCCAACCGGCCCTGTGCTTCGGCATCCTCGCCGTCCAGCAACATGCCGCGCAGGGCGTGCTGGTAGCGACGGCGGATTTCGGCCACATCCGGCCCGGCTTCCGCAGGCAGGGCCGGGAGGGCGACAGCACCAACCTCGGGCCGGAAGAAGCTGGACTCGTCCAACGCCTTCTCCCCGGCTGCCGAACGCAGATCGTTGATCGTCGGCAGGACCACGATCGGGGCGTCGCGCTGGGTTGTTTCGAGATAGTCGAGATAGTCCGGCAGAATACCGGTGGCCTCTAGCAAGGTATTGATGGCCAGATCACGATCGCGAGCCTGGCCGTTCTTCAGCGCCTCCAGCGCCATGCGCATTGCTTCGGCGATCAGCTGGCCGCTGCTGAATTCCATGATCGCCAGCGAACCGGCAACCTTGTCACAGGCCGCTATGGCTTCGTCAAGGTCTTCCGGGCGACTATCGATTTCCTCATCGCCGAAGCGCTCAACCGAAAGACGCACTTCGTCGCACAGCTCATCAAGCAATGGACGCGTCCACTGCAGGGACTGGTTGCTCAGTCGCGGACTACTCATGTCGGCAGCCCCACTGATCGGGTTTTGGTGTGGCAAGGCATGTTGGGCGGACCTCTATGGCAGGCTCGCTGACACCGTGTCTGGTCAAGAGAACGGCCACGGTGACTCAGGATTCTTCCTCGGGCAGGGTGAAGTCGGACACTGAATCCCGCAGCTCGCGGACCAGTTCGGCCAGGCTGGCGACCGACTTGGCCGTCTGCCCGGTACCCTCGGTGGTCTGAACCGAAATGTCGCGAATGCTGTTCATCAGCTGGGCGATTCGAGTCGCATTTCTGGACTCTTCCTGCGCCTGACGAGAGATGTCCTGAATCAGGCCGGCGAGGTCATTGGACACCTTTTCGATCGACTCCAGCGCCTCACCGGCATCTTCGGCCAGACGAGCACCCGAGACCACCTGTGAAGTTGTCTGCTCCATGGAGTTGACTGCCTCTGCGGTATCGGCCTGAATGGTTTGCACCAGTGCTTCGATTCGACGCGTCGCGTTGGTAGCGCGCTCGGCAAGGCGCTGAACTTCGTCGGCAACCACGGCAAAACCGCGTCCCGCGCCTCCGGCCGATGCGGCCTGAATGGCGGCATTCAGAGCAAGCACGTTGGTCTGCTCGGAGATGCCGTTAATCAGTTCAACGATGTCACCAATCTCCTGTGATGACTCCCCCAGACGTTTGATTCGCTTCGAGGTTTCCTGAATCTGATCACGAATATTGTCCATTCCCGAAATCGTCTGACGCACCATGTCGGCACCGCGGTTGGCGATCTCAACCGAGTTCTGAGCGACATCGGCCGATTCGCTGGAACGCTTGGCCATGTCATCGAAGGACCGGGCCATATCGTTAATGGTATCTGTGGCTTCGCGAATTTCACGCGCCTGGTGCTCGGACGCCTCGGCCAGCTGAATGGTGGTCGCCCGGGTTTCCTGGGCCTGCGCGGCTACCTGCTGCGCGGTGTTGTTGACCCCGGCGACAAGGTCGCGCAAGGCTTCAACGGCGTAGTTGACTGAATCAGCGATAGCGCCGGTCACGTCCTCGGTCACCGTCGCCTGCACCGTCAGGTCACCATCAGCGAGCGAGCTCATTTCATCGAGCAAGCGCAAAATGGCGTCCTGGTTACGCTGATTGACTTCGGCTGTGGCTCTGGCCCGGCGACGCTGCGCCAGGTAGGCACCGAAACCAATCGCGAACAACGTCAACAAAGCGCCGGCGGCCAACAGCAGACCGGCCAGCAGCGATGGCCAGATCACGTCCTCGCCAAGATTGGCATATTCCTCGGCAAGGCCGCGGGCCTGCTCGGTCAGATCCTCAGCATCCAGGAAGATCTCATCAGCGGCCTCTCTCACCTCGAACAGGTCGGTGGAAGCGGTCAGGATAGTGTCGACATCAACGCGAATTTCGTCAAACAGGGGCTCAACTTCGGCCAGCGATTCCAGCACCTGCTGGTTGCGAACCGCAGCGATGTTGAGGCCTTCGTCGCCGTTGATGAGCCCCTGCAGGACCCGTTCGAACAAACTTGCATCGCGACTGAAAGCATCAGCCGCGGTAATGGCACCAGTACCGCCGGCCATGATGTCACCGACACGACGCAGAAGTCGGTCGGCCAGCACAAGCTGTCGACTGGCGACATAAATCTGCACAGACGGCGCGCCGGTCTCGATCATTCGCCGCACGACTTCGTCGGACTGCGCCTGCAGCTGCGGGATATTGGTTGAGAAAGCTCCGGCCGATTCCGCCAACTCGATCACCAGGTCGGTACGATCCAGAATCTGGCTGGCGAAACCATCAATCCGGCTCCACAACTGCTCCATCGTCGCCAGCGAGTCGTTGACCCGGTTCGGCGACGGCGGCAGGCCGGTGGCAGGGTTGCCCCGGCGCAGGGTACGGATGGCGTTGTCGATGATCTCGCGCGTCATCGCCAGCTCATCAAAGGCATCAAAGTTGCCGACCGCCGACTCACCTGCCGCCTTTGCCAACTGCTGGGCACGCACCTGGATATCAGTGGTGAGGGCCAGGTATTGGGTTTCCTGCTGGTTGCGTTGGTTGAGGAGGAAGAAGTTGTATGCAACCAGGACCAGAAGCAGGACCAGAAGCACGGACAGAAGAAGCTGTCCCGGAGAAAGTCGCTGCTCGGATGTTTGCGTGCCCACGCTACTCATGCCTTCACCTCATGGTTCATCATTCGTTTGGCCGTCATGCGAGTCAGCGGGCTCGGCCTGGCCGCGCTCTCCCCGCCCGACTGCGGTCTGTGTTCTCGTTGGTCATACATGGCTTGCTACCCTCCCCTGGGGTCGACCCGTCCACGGTCGGTGGCAGGCCGAATTCGTCGCATCATTGGTCTCTGGAACCGTCCATGAAATCCAGCCGTCGCTGCAGCTCTTCGATTCTGAAAACGCCCCAGCGGCGCTCGCTGGTGGGAAACTCCTGACCAACCAGGCCAGCCAGTTCGGTCCCCTCCCAGTCGGGCGCTGGTTTCAGATCATCGGTGTGAAAATGGCGTTGACCGAATACCTCATCCACGACCAGGCCGGCCAGTCGACCCTGAAACTTTGTCAAAATCAGGCGCGTGCGCGCGGTCACCGGTGTGCGGGTCCCGACCAGGTACCAGCCGAGATCGGACACCGGTGCCAGATTTCCGCGCACGTTGGCTACGCCAAGCAGCCATTCCTTGGTGCCCGGAATCGGGTAATTGGGCGGGAAGGCAATGATTTCCTCGATCTGATCAATTCGGCAGGTCAGGTAGTGACTGCCAAGGCGAAACACAACGCCGTCCCAGTTGCTGATTTGCTGCTGACGGCTGGCCTCGCCGACATCGTGGGCCAGACTGCGACGCTCGAAATCGGCCAGCAGGGCAAACAATCCCCGACCGTGAACGTCCTGAATGGATGTGTGCTCCCCTTTCATTCTCCCTCGATCCTGTATTCCAAGGCCCCGGCCGTCAGACCGGAGCGGCGTTGCCGACCTGATCGCGGACCGCTGACAGCAGTTCGTCGCGGGTGAAAGGCTTGGTCAGATACTGATCGGAGCCGACGATGCGTCCACGCGCCTTGTCAAACAGGCCGTCCTTGCTGGTAAGCATGATCACAGGGACTTGGCGGAAGCGCGAATTGTTCTTGATGATGGCGCAGGTCTGGTAGCCGTCCAGACGCGGCATCATGATATCGACAAAGATCAGGTCCGGTTCATGCTTGTGGATCAGGGCCAGGGCCTCGAAGCCGTCATTGGCCGTGATCACTTCGCAGCCCTCGCGGCTGAGCATCGTTTCGGCCGATCGACGAATGGTGCGACTGTCATCGATCAGCATGATCTTCAGACCGCTCAGGTCCGCGTTGTCGTTTCCGTGTGTCTGTTCGTTGTCTGCGCTCATTAGGATTTCGCTGTGGTCAGGCCCGTTAGCACGACGGCTGGTTCATTTCCCTAGGTTAGACGATCTTTGCCGGTTTTGCCAATCCGGTAGAATAGTTTGTCTCAAGCGGATGGCAGACAAGGACTTTTCCCCGATTCTGCCCGACAAAACCGGCCGTGTACAGTCCTGGCCGCCCGTTTCCGGAGCAAGCATGCGCAAAACGCTAGTGATGGTGATGGATGACATCGCCGCAATCAAGGTCAGCAAGGATACCTCCTTTGCCCTTTTGCTTGAAGGCCAGCGCCGCGGCTACCAGCTGCGCTACCTGAACGAGGCTGACCTGTTTCTTGACAAGTCCACCACGCTGGCAAGGATGCGGGCGCTGACCGTACGGGACGACCCCGATCACTGGTTCGAGCTGGGTCTGGAGGAAATCCGCCCGCTTGGAGCGGATGATCTGGTGATGATGCGCGCCGACCCGCCGGTCGACAGCGATTACCTGTATGCCACCTACCTGCTCGATCGCGCCGAGGCGGCCGGTGCCCTGGTGGTCAACCGGCCGCAGGCGCTGCGCGACTTCAATGAAAAACTGGCCATTGCCCGCTTTCCGGAGCTGATCCCGGACACGCTCGTGACCAGCTCGGCGGAGCGCATTGTCAACTTTGTGCGGGAGCGTGGCAAGGCCGTGCTCAAGCCCCTCGACGGCATGGGCGGGCGCGGTATCTTCCTGGCAACGGCCGACGACCGCAACCTGAACGTGATCATCGAAACTCTGACCGCCAACGGTCAACAGCTCGCCATGGCCCAGCAGTTTCTGCCCGAAATCGAGGCCGGCGACAAACGGGTGCTGGTGGTCAATGGCCGCCCGGTGCCTTGGGTACTGGCCCGCATTCCCGGTGCCAGTGACTTTCGCGGCAACCTGGCCCGGGGCGGGCGTGGCCAGGGACAGGCACTCAGTGATGCCGATCGTGCGATTGCCGAGGCGGTGGGACCGGTACTGGTCGAGCACGGCATAGCTTTCGCAGGGCTGGACGTGATCGGCGATCGCCTGACTGAAATCAATGTCACCAGCCCAACCTGCGTCAGGGAACTTGATGCCCAGTTCGGGGCCAATATTGCTGGAGACCTGTTCGACGCCATCGACTCATGATTGCAGCCCGCTCCCGACCGACCGGCAATGACAGCCTGACGCTGGCGGTCGCGGTGGCCTTGGGCCTGCACGCAGCCATTATTGGCCTGGTGCATTTCGAAGTGCTGGGAACCCGGCCGGATGAAATACCATCCAGCCTCGATGTCATCCTGGTCGAGTGGGCCACGGAGACACCGCCCGAGGAGGCTGATTTTCTGGCCCAGGTCAGCCAGCGCGGCGGCGGCGAAAGTCAGGACCTGAGACGACCTGCCGAACCAATGCCGGCCGGAGAGCCGGACACCGCGGTCGAACCCGAACCCGTGCAGCAGCCGGCAGAGGCCGCGGTGACGGAACACACCCCCAGCGAGCTCCTGGCCTTCGACGAGCCGGTCGACAGCCTGCCGCTGCCGGAACGGGTTGAACAGGCAAGCATCGATCGGGTAGACAGCAGGGAACTGATCAGACAGTCGCTGGCCATGGCCCGGACGGCACCGGACCGTCTGACCGATGCCCAGGACTTCCCCGAGCGGCCGCGACGCCGTTTTGTGTCCGCCAACACTCGAGAGCACCTCTATGCCAGCTACATGCGCTCCTGGGTAGCCAAGGTCGAGCGTGTCGGCAACCTCAACTACCCGGAACAGGCGCGCCGAATGAACCTGGAAGGCAGCCTGGTGCTCAGCGTTGATATTCTTGCCGACGGCAGTGTCGACCAGATCCGGGTGTTGCGCTCCTCGGGCTACGATGTACTTGACGAGGCCGCCGTGCGCATCGTTCGCCTGTCTTCTCCCTTCGCCCCTCTGCCAGATGACATCCGCGCCGAGGTCGACATCCTGACCATCACCCGGACCTGGCAGTTTTCCAGCCGCAGCGGTTTGCGCTGAATAAGCGTCCGGGCTGCTAGAATGAAGCCGTGAGCTACCTTGAACAACAGTTTCTGATCGCCATGCCGGGAATGGAAGATCCTAATTTCACCCGAGGCGTCACCCTGCTTTGCCAGCATAACCAGGACGGAGCGCTGGGTATTACCATCAACCGACCCTCGGAATTCACCCTGCTGGATGTCCTCAGCCAGATCGGCATCAACTGCGAGGATGGCAGCCTGGCCCATGTGCCCGTCTATGAGGGCGGCCCTGTCCATCGTGAACGAGGCTTTGTGCTGCACACAGGCGAGCCCCGCTGGGAATCGAGCATGCGCGTCGGCAAGAATATCTCGGTAACCACCTCGCGCGACATTCTCGAGGCCATCGCCAGCGGCCACGGGCCCGACAAGTTCCTGATGGCCCTGGGCTACGCTGGCTGGGGTGCCGGCCAGCTCGAGGACGAAATGCGTGACAACGCCTGGTTGAATGTCATGGCCCGCGCTGACATCGTGTTCGATCTGCCTGCCGAGCAACGCTGGGAACAGGCCGTGGCCAGCCTCGGGATACAGGTCGGCAGCCTGCAGCCGGCTGGCGGCCATGCCTGATCCTGCGGCCAGCAACCTGCTGGCCATCGACTATGGCGAACGCACCCTTGGCGTCGCCGTTGCCAGCACCCTGATCGCCGCAGCCCGCCCGCTCACTCCGCTAAGCAATGGCTCGCGTGCGCAGCTCGCCGCTGCCATCAGTCGGCTAGTCGCAGAGTGGCGGCCAGCCACGATCGTGATCGGCCTGCCCCTGGACAGCCGCGGCGAAGACACCGACATGAGCCGCCGCATCCGCCGCTTCGCGGCCTGGCTGGCTGAACTGGCACCCACGGCCAGCATCCGCCTGCATGACGAACGTCTGAGCTCGGAACATGCAGCGCGCGAGTTTGCCAGTCGGCGCCAGTCCGGCCGTGCCCGCCGTCGCGATGCGGCGCGGCTGGACAGCGTGGCCGCGGCCCTGATTCTGGATTCCTGGATGAGCGAACATCCTCATGGTTGAGCTTCCCACCCGTCACCTGCTTGACATCGCCTCACTAGCCGACAGCAGCATTGAAAAGCTGTTGCGGCGCACGGCCGCGCTGGCTGAGGGTGCTGCGGTAACGCCCATTGACCGAACCGTGGCCAACCTGTTCTTCGAGCCCAGCACGCGCACGCGGGTCTCATTCGAACTTGCGGCCCAGCGCATCGGCATGCGGGCGATCAGCATAGAACTGGATCGATCCTCATCAACCAAGGGCGAAACCCTGAGCGACACGGCCGCCACGCTGGCCGCGATGGGGGTCGACTGCCTGGTTCTGCGCCACCCTGAAACCGGGCGCTGCCATGCCCTGGCCGGGGAAATCGGGCCGGGACTGGCCTTGCTGAATGCCGGCGACGGCAGTGGCGAGCACCCCAGCCAGGCCTTGCTCGACGCAGCCACCATCGCCCGCCATGGCCCGGACTGGCCCGATCTGAACCTGAGCGTCATCGGCGATATCCGCCATTCACGCGTGGCCCGGTCCGGGCTGGCGCTGTTCCGGCGCCTGGGCGCCGGCCGCCTGCGCATTGCCGGCCCACCGGAGCTGCTGCCCGACAGCGCCGAGCTGCCCGGGGTCGAGGTCTGCCACAGTCTGCCTGAGGCCGTCGACGGTGCCAACGTGATCATGATGCTGCGCATTCAGCGCGAGCGCATGGACAAAGCCGGCTGGCCCGATGTCGAGCGCTACCATGCCGACTGGGGCCTGCGCGAGACTGTGCTGGCCCGAGCCAGGCCGAACTGCCTGGTCATGCATCCCGGCCCAATCAACCGCGGGGTCGAGATTGCCGCCGATGTCGCAGACGGGCCACGCTCTCTGATCCTGCGACAGGTCCGGATGGGCGTCTTTACCCGTATGGCGATTCTGGAGTGGTTGGCCGGAGGACTGCCGGCATCGTGACCGAACCGGCGTCACCAGCATTTGCCTCGCCACCGTGGCGACATACCGAGGACGGCGAAATTCGTCGCCTTGGCCTGGAACTGGAGATGGCTGGCATCGGGCCGGAGGACATGGCGGCTGCCGTCACCGCCGAAATCGGCGGCACGGTAGAGCGCAAGAGCGCCTTTCACACGCGCATACACGACACCGACCTCGGTGACTTCGAGATCGAACTCGATGCCGACCTGCTGAAGAATCGCGGCTACCAGAAGGCACTGGCCGATGTGGGCATCAATCTCGGCAAGGGCCAGGCCCGGGAAGCACTGGAGTCAGCCCTGTCCCAGGTGGCTGGCCTGGTCGTACCACTTGAGTTGGTTGCGCCGCCGATTCCCTACACCGAACTTGATCGACTGGACAAGCTGCGTCTGCGCCTTCACCAGGCCGGTGCTCGTGGCACTCACGCCTCGACCTTCTACGCTTTCGGCATGCAGCTCAACGTCGAGGCGGCCAGCCTGAAGGGCGATCATCTGCTGGCCATGCTGCGCGCCTTTATGCTGCGCTACGATTGGCTGCTGGAACGCTGCAAGGTCGACTTCTCCCGGCGCATCAGCCCCTACGTGCAAGCCTATCCCGACAAGTACTGCGAGCACATTCTGAACCCTGACTACGCACCCGGTCGGGAACAACTGATCGACGACTTCCTGGCCATGACGCCGACCCGAAACCGACCGCTGGACATGTTGCCACTGTTTGCCCACATCGACGAGAACAAGGTCATGGCAGCACCAGTGGAAACTGATCTGATCAAGCCCAGACCAGCCTTCCACTACCGACTGCCAAACTGCCAGATCGACGAAGCCGACTGGTCGCTGGCCACGGCCTGGAACGACTGGGTAGCGGTCGAGTACCTGGCTGCCGACAGCAAGGCCCTGCGCCAGGCGCTGGAACGGCGACGCAGGCCCGGCGGCCTGCTGTCGAAATCCCTGCACTGGCTGGGCCGGCGACTGGGACGATGAAACCTCGTCCGGTCATCGGTATCACCGGCCCGGACAAGGGTGGGCTGTCGGCCTGGATATTCACCGCTCTGGCGGTATGGCGGGCCGGTGGACGTCCGCTGCGCTTCCGGCCGGGCCGACCACGTCCGATTGAGCGTGTTGACGGCCTGATCATCGGTGGCGGCGCCGATGTCAGCCCGGCCTTGTACGGGCAGGAACGAATGCCGGAACTGAGCGAGCTCAAGGACCGCGGCGCCAGGGGCTGGCGTCGGATGATTGGCATCGTGCTGTTTCCACTGCTGCTGCTGGTCCGTCGCCTGCTGGTCACCAAGACCACCGGCCTGAACCAGGCACGCGACGAGCTGGAAAAGGCCCTGATCAGCCAGGCCCGCGCTCGCAGCCTGCCGATCTTCGGCATCTGCCGCGGCATGCAGCTGTTGAACGTGGTCGCCGGCGGCAGCCTGCACCAGAGCGTACGCAGCTTCTATGAGGAAACCCCCGCTATTCGCTCACTGCTGCCGCGCAAACGCATCGAGGTCGAAGCCGACTCACAGCTGGCACGCTGCCTGGGGGCCACGCGCATCCGGGTCAACGCCCTGCATGATCAGGCGATCAATCGCCTCGGCAGGTCCTTCCGGGTCTGCGCACGTGAACCCAACGGCGTGGTTCAGGCCATCGAGTGCATCGACCCCGGCTTTGTGCTGGGCGTGCAGTGGCACCCGGAGTATCTGCCGCAGCGGCCCGAGCAGCTCGCCCTGTTTCAGGCCCTGGTCAGAGCTGCTGCCGAGACCACGGCATGAGGCGTCCGATCGACATCGACCGGCAGACGCTCGGCGAACTGTGCGCCTATGCCGGAGAAACCTGGCGCCGCTTCGAAGACGCACCGGACCCGGATCAGCCGGTGCCGGCACCGGAGCCCGAGGAGTTGATTGCCCGGCCAGAGCACGCACTAAGGCGCTATCGCCAGCTGTCTTCGGTCCACATCCTCTGGCGTGACCTGACCGGCCAGGCCGATATCGAAACCAGCGGTCAGGCGATTGCGGCCCTCGCCCGGCAATGCCTCGAACTGGCGCTCAGTGTGGCCGAGCACAGGGTCAGCACTACCCATGGCGCCCTGGAGCCGACCGACCAAGGACCAAATCGCCTGAGCGTCCTCGGCCTGGGCAAACTCGGGGGTGACGAGCTCAACTTCAACTCAGACATTGACCTGGTCTTTGCCCATGGTGGCAACGGCCGAAGCAGCGGCCCGCGCCGGATCCAGGCAGCCGAGTATCACAAGCTGGTTGTCCTGCAGCTGATCAAGCTGATCGATGCAATGACGGCTGACGGCCGGGTCTGGATCGTCGATACCCGGCTGCGACCCTTCGGCGACTCGGGCGCCCTGGTCTGGTCAACCGGAGCCATGGAACAGTACTTTCTCAGCGAGGGCCGCACCTGGGAGCGCTATGCCTGGCTGAAGGCATCGCCAGTGGCCGGCGACCTTGACCTGGGACAGCAGATCCTCGACGCGCTGAGCCCGTTCGTGTTTCGCCGCTACCTTGATTACGGCATTTTCGACAGCCTGCGCGAACTTCATCAGCGTATTGACGCCAGCAGCCGGGCCCGATCGCGTCGCGACGACATCAAGCGCGGACCGGGCGGCATTCGCGAGCTGGAGTTCTTGATTCAGAGTCACCAGATCCTGCGCGGCGGCCGCGAAGCTCCGCTGCGGGTATGCGGATTGCTGCCGGCGCTGCGGGCCTGCGTCGGCCTGGGCCTGATCAATGCCGATGATGGAGATGGCTTGAGCGAATCTTACTGTTTCCTCAGGCTGCTGGAGAACAGGCTCCAGGCCATGACCGCACGCCAGGGCCATCATCTGCCCGAAGACAAGGCCCTGCGTGAGCGACTTGCCCGGTTGATGGGACAGGCTAGCTGGACCGATCTGTCCGCGGAAATCGATCATCATCGAGAGCGGGTTCGGGCCCGTTTCGCCGCTCACTTCCAGCTGGAACGAGCTGGCACCGATCAGGCGCCAACGCTATGGCCACCATCGCCCGACCTGGTCGATCGACTCGCTGCGGTCGGGTTCGATCCGGCAGAAGCCGTTTCCGAGCGCCTGCATTCCTTGCATCAGCGCACCCGCAACCGCGTACTGAGCGCAGAGGGCCGGCGGCGCCTGGAACGCCTGATGCCACTGCTGATTGACGAAATTTCGCGTCACCAGCCTGCCGCTACCGGACTCGACGACCTGCTAAGCCTGATCGAGCAGATCAGTCGCCGCTCGGCCTATCTGGCCCTGCTATACGAACAACCCGAAACCCTCAAACGCCTGGTGCGGGTTTTCCGCGCCAGCAAGCGACTGGCGGACTGGATTGTGGCCGCTCCGCAACTGCTCGACGACCTGCTGGATCCGGTGCACGGATTCGATCTGCCCAGCCCACCCCAGCTGGACCACCATGACCCGGAGAGCAGCCTGCATGAGCTGGCGCGTTGGCGACAGGCCGGCTACCTGCGCACCGCCCTGGCCGAACTGGACGGCAGGGTGAGCTCGACCGATGCCGGCCAGCGCCTGACCGCCATTGCGGCCGTCATCATCGAGCAGGTGCTCGGGCTGATCAGCGAACAGGAGCCCGATCTGGCCGTCATTGCTTACGGCAACCTCGGTGCCGGCCTGCTGCACTACAGCTCCGACCTTGACCTGGTCTTCCTGCATGCCGAAGACCCGGCACCGGTCAGGACTGCCCAGCGCCTGATCAGCTTCATGCAAATGCCTGTGCCCGGCGGCCGTCTGTTTGAAATAGATACCCGACTGCGCCCCAATGGCCGCTCCGGCCTGCTGGTCAGCCGCGCCGACAGCTTCCACGATTATCAGTGCAATCAAGCCTGGACCTGGGAACACCAGGCCCTGATCAGGGCACGCTGGATCGCCGGCCACCCCGATCTGGCCAAATCTCTGGAGCAGACCCGAGGCGAGGTGCTGGCGCAGCCGCGCGATGCCGAAATTCTGCGCCGCGACCTGGCTGAGATGCGCAAGCGCCAGCGACGTGACCGCAAGGAAGCACCGAACAAGCGCCTGCTCACTGACCTGCAATTTCTGGCCGAGCTGGGGGCGCTCGAGCAAGCCGCCGACCACCCGACCCTGATTGAGCACCGCCAGCCGGTCGCCTTGTTTGAAAAACTGAGCGCATGCGGCTGGCTCACATCGAATGCCGGCAGCGAACTGGCCAACGCCTGGCAGGTACTCAACCGCCAGCGCCACCTGAGCTGGCTGGCCCGCCAACCCGACGCCGAGCCGTCGGCAGAGATCAGGGAGCTGATTGCGCACCATTGGCAGGAGCAGTTCGGACAGATCGATTCAAAACCATGAGGTCGAATGCCGCCGCATTGATTGCCCGGCAGCGGAAGCTGGCCGGCCAGGTGGACAAATCCGACGCGCAGACCAGGGATCCGAAAACCGTTGCCGGGATTGACGTTGCCTTCCCCGAGCGCGGACAAATCACCCGAGCCGCAGCCGTATTGCTGTCATTTCCCGAACTGGAAACCATCGATCAGGCCACCGCCGAACTCCCCACCACCTTGCCCTACATCCCCGGCCTGCTCTCCTTTCGGGAACTGCCGGCCGTGCTTGCCGCGCTAGCGCAGCTGACCCAGCAGCCCGACCTGGTCCTGTGCGATGGCCAAGGCCTGGCCCACCCACGCCGCTTCGGTATCGCCTGCCACCTGGGGGTGGCAACCGGCTTGGTCACCATTGGCGTCGGCAAATCCAGGCTATGCGGTCAATTTGCCGAACCGGCCAGGGAGCGCGGCGCCTCCAGCCCCTTGCTGGACGGAGACGAGGTCATCGGCAGCGTGCTTCGCACCCGAGCCGGGGTCAAGCCCGTTTTCGTCTCGGTCGGCCATCGCATAAGCCTTGACCGGGCCGTGGCGCTGGTTTTGCGCTGTACCCCTCGTTTCCGGTTGCCTCAGCCAATCAGGCAGGCCGACCGGCTGGCCGGCGGCAAGATGTAAGACGGAACAGACCTTAGTCTTCGATGTGCTCTCTGTAAGCGTCGGCGTCCATCAGCCCGTCGAGCTCGTCGGCATCGTCCAGGCGCACGCTGAACAGCCAGCCATCGTTGTACGGGTCGTTATTCACGATCTCGGGGCCATCCACCAGGGCTTCATTGACCGCAACGATTTCGCCGGAAACCGGGCAGTAAATGTCCGAGGCTGCCTTGACCGATTCGACGACGGCGCAGGCATCGCCCTGGCCAAAGCTGGCGCCTTCCTCGGGCAGTTCGACAAACACCAGATCGCCGAGCTGCTGCTGAGCGTGATCGGTGATGCCGACCTTGACCACGCCATCCTCTTCCTGGCTGACCCACTCGTGGCTCTCTGAAAATCGCAGATCAGAAGGTATTTCGCTCATGCTGGTCATCCCTGGGTGTTGAAATCGAGCTGAATTTTATCAGTTCGCACGGACGCTCGAAACCAGAGTTTTTCAGCAATCAACGCTGCGGGGCGAGACAGGCCTCGCGCCGGCGACGCAGGTTGAGCCAGTGGCCAAATATCAACAAAGCGCCGCCCAACGAGGTCAGCAACGCAGTACCCAGTGCAGTCATGTCATGCTCAAATACCGCCGCTAGAATCACAATCAGCAGACCGGTCAAGCCCGGCACCAGCATCTGCCGATTACGATGAACGCGGTAACCTAGAAAAAACGCGGCCAGACTGACCGGCATGATCAGACCGAGCAGCACCATGTGGAAGATCTCTTCGCCGAAAATGCCCAGCGAAATCAGCGGCGTAAGCACCACCAGCAAAGGAAGGAGCAGACACTGCACCAGGCACAAACCGGACACGCAAATGGCGAGGCGATCAAGAATGACGCCCTTCCGATCCCGGGATTTTGGTTCAATGACTGCGGCCATACCAAGCATCTGATTACTCTAATTTGAAATGATATAACATCGAGCATGTCAATTGAAGTGCAAGGCGCAGATTCGGGCGAGGCGACATGACCCGACCCGTCATGCCGATCCGTACGGCAGAGGTCGAATTCGCAGGCAGCACACCGATGTCGGCCCGCCACCGGGACAGCTATTTCATGCCCGGCCAGGGCCTGGCCGAGAGCTGGAAAGTGTTCATCGAAGCCAACGCACTGCCGGCTCGCTTTGCGCGTCTGCTGGCTGGTGAGGTATTTTCGATCGGCGAAACCGGGTTCGGGACCGGCCTGAACATGCTGCTGGCCGCCCGCTGTTTTCTCGATAAGGCCAGGCCGAATACCCGACTGCACTTGCAGTCGGCCGAGTTGCATCCGCTGAAGAAATCCGACCTCACCCGAGCACTGAACGACTGGCCGGAACTGAAGCCGCTGGGCCAGCGATTGCTCGATGACTATCCCCCGCCGGTGCCCGGCTGGCACCGAGTCGACCTGGCCGCCAATGTCAGCCTGACGCTGATGTTCGGGGACGCCACCGAGCAGTGGCAGCAAGCCACCAACACTGTCAATGCCTGGTTTCTGGACGGCTTCGCGCCCTCCCGCAATCCGGACATTTGGCAGGCAGCACTGCTCAAGACCCTGGCCGCGCGTTCCGCGCCCGGCGCCACGCTGTCCAGCTTTACCGCTGCCGGCCACGTTCGGCGCGGCCTGATCGAAGCCGGCTTCGAGGTCTGGCGCGAGCCCGGCTTCGGCCGCAAGCGCCACCGTCTGTGCGGTCGCATGCCCGGTGACCCAATCGCATGCTACAGCCGTTGCGGCCGGGCCATCGTGGTCGGTGCCGGCCTGGCCGGATCGACCAGTGCCAGGGCCTTGGCAGATCGAGGCTGGGAAGTCACGATCATCGACCAAGAAGCCCCGGCCAGCGGTGCCTCCGGCAACCACTGCGGCGTGGTCTACAGCACGCCCAGCGCCCATTTGACCGCCCAGAACCGCTTCTATCAGACCAGCCTGCTGACGGCAATGCGCTGGTTTCGAGCCCTGGCTTTCCCTGCCGAACCCGACCAGGGTCGACTGGCCGGCATCCTGCTGAAACCGCACGACGCACGCAGCACCGCCAAGCTCGCCGCTGCGCTGGAGACCGGGGCCTGGCCCCCAGAGTTGCTCAGCAAGGACCATGGTCTTTACCAGGTTCATGCCGGGGGCTATGTCCGTCCGGAGGCCTGGTGCCTGCACCTGCTTGACCACGAATTGATCCGACCCCTGATGGGCCAGGTGACAGCATTCTGCCCGGGAGCCAGGCCGACCGTGACCACCGCCGATGGGCAAGTGCTGTCCGCCGATGCACTGATCCTGGCCACAGCCACCAATACCCGCGATCTGCCCGGCCTTGGCTGGCTGCCAACAGGCATCAGCCGCGGCCAGCTCAGCCATGTTGCCGCCACCGAGGCCAGCAGCCAGTGGACCCAGCCGCTTTGCCACGCCGGCTACCTGATCCCTGCCGTAAGCGGTCTGCACTGCGTCGGTGCCAGCTACGATCGCCAGCGGTCCGAGCCGGTCGTTGACCCCGCCGATGATGCATTCAATCTTGATCAGCTGGCCAGTCATTTGCCCAGGCATCATGCAGCGCTGGGCGGTGACCAGGCCCGCGTCGTCTCCAGCCGGGCAGCCCTGCGCTGCGAAAGTCCTGACCGCTTACCGCTGGCCGGCGTTGCGCCCGACCCGAGCTTTCTTCCTCATCGAGAGCTCGACAACGTCTACCTGAACATCGCGCACGGCTCGCGCGGGCTCACCCACACCCCGCTGTGCGCCGAACTGCTGGCCGATACGATCAGCCTTCGGCCAGTGTCAGTAGAGCCCGAGATTCGTCAGGCGCTGGCGCCGGAGCGGTTTGTGGTGCGAAAGCGGAGAAGGGAGCCGGGTTGGAAGACATAAAACGAGAGAGGCGAGAGATGAGAGGAGAAAGATCGGCCATGGGGCGGCTCGTAGCCCGGCCCGGCGCAGGCTGAAGCGGGCTACAAGGCTGGCGCTGTTTGACGAAGCACCTGGGCATTGGCAGCTTTTGTACATGCGCTGGACGGGAAAGCGGCTAAGATTGGGGCTTGGATTCAGTCAACACGAGGAGACGCGACCATGAGCGAGCAGAGCGGACGCAAGGCCTTCATTGAGTCACTGAAAGAAAAGTTGGATCAGCTCAATGAGGAAATCGATCGGCTGGAGGACAAGGCCAAGGACGCCAGCGGCAAGGCTGAGAAGAAATACGAAGAACAGCTGGCCGATATTCGCGAGAAGCGTGCCCAGATGAAGAGCAAGCTGACCGAACTGCGGGCAGCTGGAGAGGCCGAGTTTGCCCGGATCAAACTTGAAGCCGAGCATACGTGGAAAGCGTTTCAGAACTCCTTCAACTATTTCAAATCACACTTCAAGTAAACCATGGCCTTCCCCATCCAGCGCCCGCGACGCCTGCGCGCCCACGACTTTTCCCGTCGCCTGGTCCGCGAGAACCGCCTAAGCCCGGACAATCTGATTTACCCGGTGTTCGTGCTTGAAAAGGCTGGCGGGCGCGAGCCGATTGCCTCCATGCCCGGCATCGAGCGACTCGGCCTGGATGCCCTGCTGGCCAAGGCCGACGAGTGCCTGTCACTCGGCATCCCGGCGCTGGCCCTGTTCCCGGTGGTGCCGGCCGAACGCAAGTCCGATTCGGCCGAAGAGGCCTGGCGCGAGGACGGGTTGGTTCAGGAAACCGTGCGCGCACTGAAATTACGATTCCCGGAACTGGGCGTGATCACCGATGTCGCCCTGGACCCCTACACCAGCCACGGCCTGGACGGTTTGATCAATGAGCAGGGCTACGTGGTCAACGATGAAACTGTTGAAGTCCTGGTGCGCCAGGCCCTGAGCCACGCTCAGGCCGGCGCCGACGTGGTCGCACCTTCCGACATGATGGACGGGCGGATCGGCGCCATCCGCCAGGCTTTGGAAAAGGAAGGCTTCGCCAACACCCTGATCCTGAGCTATGCGGCCAAGTACGCCTCGGCTTTTTACGGTCCGTTCCGCGACGCGGTAGGCTCGGCAGCCAGCCTGGGCAAAAGCGGCAAGGAAAGCTTCCAGATGGACCCGGCCAACAGCGATGAAGCCCTGCACGAGGTCGCACTGGACCTGGAAGAAGGCGCTGACATGGTCATGGTCAAGCCGGCCCTGCCCTACCTGGACATCATTTGCCGGGTCAAGGACCAGTTTGGCGTACCAACCCTTGCCTACCATGTCTCAGGGGAATACGCCATGCTCAAGGCGGCCGCTTCCAACGGCTGGCTGGACGGCGACAAGGTCATGCTCGAATCCCTGCTGTCCATCCGCCGCGCCGGCGCCGACGCCATTCTGACCTACGCCGCCCCCGATATCGCCCGACACCTTAAATCGCGCCACTGACTCCCTGTTTTCGGTGCCTTCGGTGGTTCCAGTTTTCCCAAAAAACAACGCTCCAAAGCGTTTTCGAATCATTGCCATGAGATGCCGTCATGACCTCTAGCCTGCGCCTGGCCGTGTTCGGCGACCCGATCAGCCACAGCCTGTCGCCGCGCATTCATGGCCTGTTTGGCCGCCAGCTTGGCGTCGAAGTCGACTACCAGGCGATTCGCTGCGGCGTCAACGAGCTGCCCGCCAAGCTCGCCGAGCTGGTCGCCGGCGGCGGTATCGGTGCGAATCTGACCCTGCCGCTGAAGCAGACCGGGCTGCGTCAGTGCCGTCAGCTGGACCGGGCGGCCAGGCTGGCCCGGGCAGTCAACACGCTGAAGCTGGATGAGCAGGGTTGGCTGGGCTTCAATACCGACGGACCGGGCCTGGTACTGGACCTGGAAAGACTGGGCATTGCCCTGACTGATGCCCGCATTCTGATTCTGGGCGCCGGTGGTGCGACAGCCGGCATTCTGGCACCAATGCTGGCGAAAAAACCGGCCTGTATCACCATCCTGAATCGCACCGCTGAACGCGCGGCAAGCCTGGCCGAGCGCTTTTCCCACTTGGGGGCCATCTCGGGCCACGGTCTGAACGCCTCGCCACAGGCCCACGATCTGCTGATTCAGGCCACCAGCCTGGGCCACAGCGGCGCCATGCCAGAGCTGGCCCCTGACTGGCTTAAACCCAACGCAAGGGTTTACGATCTGAACTACGGTCGAGCCCACCAGCCGGTCGCCGACTGGGCTGAAAGGCACGGTTGGCGGGTTGATGGCGGTCTGGGGATGCTGGTCGGTCAGGCTGCGCTGGCGTTTGAAATCTGGACCGGACAGCGACCATCGTTCAGCGCCGCAATGGACAGCCTGGGCGCCGAGCTTAGCTGACCAGGGTCACCGGCGTCCTGGTATGCCGCATGACCTTTTCCGATACGCTACCGAGCAACAAGGCTCCCAACTGGGTCTGGCCGCGACGCCCCATCACCAGCAGCAGATCCTTGGCGTTGCCCAGATAATCGACGACCTCAGCGGCTACATCGCCAATTTTCGCCACCTCCTCGATCGGCCCGGCTCGCTCGCTGAGTTCCGAGCGCACGGCTTCAAAGGTCTGGCGAGCCGAGCGGTCGCGAATCTCCACCAGATCATCCTTGCTCATGCCCAGTGCACCCGGCAGGTCGCTGCTCATCAGCGGGAAAACATGCAGCAATACCAGCGGCAAATCCATGGAGTCTGCCAAGCGAGCGGCCACGCGCGCAGCCCGCAGCGAATTATCCGAACCATCGACAGCCACCACCACCTTGCGAAATGCGTGCATTGGCAACCAACTCCTAGCGCTTGATCAATTGTCTAGTCTGCCACAATGCTCAGCCCTCGACCCAGCGGAAGCGCTTGTCGCTGCAGTTCAGTGCGGCCAGGCGCTGCTCACCGTCAGGCTCGATGACCAGGGCACTCAGATCATGACCCCAGACACAGCCGGAATCGAGACAAACCACGCCACCGGATCGGTGCAGGCCGAGCATGGACCAGTGACCGAACACCAGTGTCCAGCCCGTCCAGTCTGGATGCAGGTGCTCGAACCAGGGTCGAAACCCTTTTGGTGGCTTGCCCGGCACCCCTTTGGCCTGCAGCTCGAGTCGACCCCGCGGATCACAAAAGCGCATTCGGGTGAAGACATTGGTAATTGTGCGCATACGGCTGTGGTGCGGCTGGCGCGGGCGCCAGCGTAGGGGTCGGTCACCATACATGTGGCTGAAAAAGGTCTCCGGGTCGGTTGCCAGGGCGTGCTCCACCTCGGCGGCACGCTTGCGAGCGCGCTTTGGTCCCCAGCGCGGATCGACGCCGGCATGAACCATGGCGACCCGGCGAGAAGAACTCTTCCACATCAGCGGCTGCCTGATCAGCCATGCAAGCAGTTCTGCGCCATCGGGCGCATTGATGATTTCGTCAAACTCCCGGTTGCGCCGGCCCGCTCGCCGGACCCGATAAGAGTAGGCCAGCAAATGAAGGTCATGATTGCCGAGCACGGTCATGGCCGAACTACCCAGTTCGCGAATCAGACGCAGGGTCTTGAGGGACTTGCCGCCGCGGTTGACCAGATCGCCGGCAAGGCGCAGGCAATCTGCCGCCGGGTCGAAGTTCAAGCCCTCCAGCAAACGCTTCAGCGGGCTTGCACAACCCTGCACATCGCCGACGAATATCTGGCGTCGAATTTCCCTGCTCATGGAATCGGAGTTTAACCGGCGGGGCGGATGCCGATGGTGATGTCAGCACGTCCCGGCAACTGATCGATCAGCGCCCCCCTGACTTGTTCAGCTACCGAATCGGCCTCGGCAACACTGATTTGACCATCGACCAGGATCTGAACATCGACCAGCACCTGTCCAGCCATGCGCCGAGTACGGAGGCGCTGAAAGCCCCGAACACCCGCCACGCCTTCAATCGAAGCGGCCAAGACGGAGAGTTCCTTGCGCGAAAGACCGGTATCTATCAGCTCCAGGCTGGCCCCGGCGAGCAGCTTCCAGGCAACCCAGGCCAGCATCAAGGCCACGATTGCCGCAGCCAGGGCATCAAACCAGGGCAGGCCCAGCAGCGCGCCGCCAACACCAACCATCACCACCAGCGACGACAGTGCATCGCTGCGATGGTGCCAGGCGTTAGCCATCATCAGACTGGAACCGGTGCGATGGGCAACCCGCCGGGTCGCATGAAACATGGCCTCCTTGGCCAGAATCGACCCCAGCGCCACCCACAGTGCAAGCTGTTCCGGGACGACCAGGTCCTCGCCAAGAAACAGGCGGGAGAAAGCACCGAGCAGGAAACCAACTGCAACGGCAAGCAGCACCACACCGACGACCAGGGTAGCCAGGGTTTCGACACGGGCATGACCATAGGGATGATTGAGGTCGGCATCCAGGGATCCGTAGCGGGCGGCAAACAGCACCAGCACATCACTGGCCAGGTCCGACAGTGAATGTACGCCGTCGACGATCAGCGCCTGCGACTGGGCCAACGTGCCACCAATCATCTTGGCCACCGCCAGCACCAGATTGACGAGCGCGCCGATGAGTGTGACCCGTCGCTTGAGCGGCCAGGCTTTGGCTACCGAATCGCTGGCCATCAGCGACGCTCGAACTCGGCGAAAATCAGGTCATGGACGTTGCTGTCGTCGGCCGGACGCGCCTCCATTTGACTGAGGCGCCAGTCCTTTAGCGAAAATTCGGGAAAGTAGGTATCGCCATCAAACCCGGCATCGATAAAGGTCAACACCAGCCGCGTGGCCTGAGGCAGGGTCAGCCGATAGATTTCGCCGCCGCCGATCACCATCAGGCTGCTACTTTCTTCCAGCGCGGCCAAGGCCTGCTCCAGATTGGAGAATTGTTCCAGCCCAGCCGGCAGACCGCTTGCCGAGCGGCTCAAGACGATATTGCGCCGGCCAGGCAGCGGCCGGCCAATGGACTCGAACGTCTTGCGCCCCATCACGACTGGGTGGCCCAGCGTCACCCGCTTGAAGTGAGCCAGGTCGGCAGGCAAGTGCCAGGGCATGCCACCGGCCGCGCCAATCACGCGCCCTCTGGCCATGGCCGCGACCAGCGTCAGTTCCGGCATGGTGCCACTGGCTCGCGGGTATTCTGATCGGGCACTCGACAAGGGCCCGCCCCGGGCAATGGCTTGCAACCGGGATCGGCGCTCGAACCAGGCATCAAATCCAGTAGCACCGCCTCAGTCAGGTCCATACGCATGACCCGATAGCTTTGCATGCCGAAATGGTCCATCAGGGTACCCACCAGAATCAGGTTGACGACATCAGTGTCGGCATAGTCACCGCCGATTTCCTGATCACTGCGTCCAATCTGGCTGGCAAGGGCGGCCGCAATGGCATCCCGGGTAATGTCATTTCCGGGTGCCAGATCCAGCTGGTTGACCAAGCTGGCCCCGTGCACACCGCCTATGCCGACCACCATGGCACCCTTTTTCACCAGGTGCCTGATCACGGCGCTGTCATCCGGATTGATCCATTCGCCGAGGACTGCAGCCAGCTGTTCAGCTTCATCGACGCTCAGCGGGTTCGGAGAGTACCGGCCGGGCGGACGGTTCAGCCACTCCAGCGCTCGATTGCGAAAACTGACCGAAGCAATACGGCTGTTGACATGGCCCCAGCGTGCGCTACCTGGCTCGCGCCAGACCAGTTGCTGGCTGCCGGCGCCAATATCCCAGACGATCAGCTGTTGGGGCGCCTCAGCAAGCCGAGACAGTACCAGACGATAGGCCAGCCGGGCTTCTTCTTCCTGGCTTAGGATGCGGGCATCCAGGTCCCATCGTTGCCGCCACTCATCAAGAAGCTCCTCGCCGTTGGCCGCAGAGCGAAAGGCCTGGGTCGCCACGGCCACGATACGGTCCGGCTGGTAGACCTGAGCACGTTCAATCAGCTCCTGCATCGTCGCCGATGCTTCCGCCATGAGCGCCGGTGAAAAGCGGTCGGACTGATGGTCGAGCAAGTCAGCGCCATAAGACATGCGCCTGCTCTGACGCTCATAAATCCGCGGCTGGGCAGCGTTGCACGGATCGACCTCTGCCACCAGCAGGCGCGTTGTCCCAGAGCCAATATCGAAACTGGCCACCGTCGTTCGCTCAGCCCTGACCGCAGTGATGACCAGCAACCCAGCCAGGAGCAAGGCAAGGGTTGTGGTTAATCGGGTCAGCCTGTGACGCTGACGGAGCTTGGCTGGAAGCACGATCAAGAGGCCTCAGACCGCGATCGGTGCACGAATCGGCGGATGTGCCTGGTAGCCCAGAAGCTCGAAGTCTTCAAACACAAAATCCTCCAGGCGCCTACGCTCGGGATTCAAACGCATGCTCGGCAGCGGCAGGGGTTGGCGTTGAAGCTGCTCATCGACCTGGTCAAGATGATTCAGATAGATGTGCGCATCACCAAAACTGTGAATAAACTCGCCTGGCTTGAGCCCGGTCACCTGGGCGACCATCAAAGTCAGCAAGGAATAGCTGGCAATATTGAAAGGCACACCGAGAAAGCAGTCGGCCGAGCGCTGGTAAAGCTGACAACTGAGGCGGCCGTCACCAACAAAAAACTGGAACAGGCAGTGACAGGGCGCAAGCGCCATCCGGCCGCCGGCCACATTGGCCTGCGGAGAAACAGCTTCATCAGGCAGCTCAGCCGGATTCCAGGCCGAGACAATATGTCGGCGCGAGTCCGGGCGGTTGCGGATCTGCTCGACTACTTGCGCAAGCTGATCAATGCGCGCACCCGAAGGGCTTGGCCATGAGCGCCACTGCACACCATAGATCGGACCCAGCTCTCCCGTTTCATCAGCCCACTCGTCCCAGATCCTGACACCGTGCTGTTTCAGATAGCCGATGTTGGTATCGCCGCGAATGAACCAAAGCAGCTCGTGAATGATGGACTTCAGGTGCAGCTTCTTGGTCGTGACCATGGGAAAGCTGTCAGCCAGGTTGAACCTCAGCTGGTGACCAAACACACTCAAGGTGCCAGTGCCGGTGCGATCCATCTTTTTCACCCCGGTGTTGCGCACCAGGCGCAGCAGATCGAGATAGTTCTTCATGTCGGCGACCCAGTCTTGCCAGCCCTGCGATAGCTCCAGACCATCAGGCCGACGCCGGCCAGGATCATTGGCGCGGACAGTAGTTGCCCCATGGTCACCCAGTCCAGCGCGACGAAGCCGAGATCGGCATCCGGCTCACGGAAGAACTCGGCGCTGAAGCGGAACACACCATAACCTGCCAGAAACAGACCGCTGATGGCGCCGGCCGGGCGCGGCCGTGATGAGAACCACCACAGGATGGCGAACAAGGCCAGGCCTTCCAGAGCAGCCTGGTAAAGCTGCGAGGGATGACGGGCAAATTCGTCCAGCAGTCCAGCCTCATACTGCCGGTAAAGGGCCTCGGAAGTACGTCCGCCCCGCTGAATGGATTCCGGAAAAATCACCGCCCAGGGCACATCGGTCTTGCGCCCCCACAACTCGCCGCCAATGAAGTTACCCAAACGCCCTACGGCCAGCCCCAGCGGAATCAGGGGCACGACAAAATCGGCCATGCGCAACAGACCGCAGCCATAGTAGCGTCCGTGCGCCCAGACGACGACGAGGACGCCGATAAGGCCGCCGTGGAAGCTCATGCCGCCGTCGCGAATCCTGAACATCAGCAGCGGATCGGACAACAGATCGCCGAGCGCATAGAACAGCACATAGCCCAGGCGCCCTCCGGCAACCACGCCGATCACCCCCCAGAACAACAAGTCCGGGACCTGCTTCGGCGCCAGCGGTGCGTCTGGCCTGGCAGCCCGCAGCCGTCCAAGCAACCAGAACTGGCCGAAAGCCACCAGGTACATCAAGCTGTACCAGTAAATACCAAAGCCGCCAATACTGAAGGCGACCGGATCGACAGCGTGAAAGTAGAAGCTGGAGTCCATAAGCTCGGGAACCGTCAAAAACTGGGCAGAACGCGCACGACCATCCCTTTCAGGTAGCGACTCTCGGCTATCGCCGGATGGACCGGGTGGTCCGGCCCCTGCTCCAGGCGCATCAGCACCTGCAGATCACGATCAACATGACGACCGGCCTGGCGCAGAATATCGGCAAAGCGGTCTTCATGGACATGGGCCGAGCAAGAGCAGGACACCAGCAAACCACCGGGCCGCACCAGCCGAATGGCTTTCTCGTTGACCCGACGATAAGCCTTCAGCGCCGGTTTGACATCGCGCGAGCGCGGCGCAAAGGCCGGCGGATCAACAATCACCGCGTCAAAGCGTTCGCCGTCAGCCAGGCATTGGTCCATATGTTTCTCGGCATCGGCATGCACCGGCCGGACAATCCGATCCACGCCATTGCGATCCGCGTTCGCCCGAATGGCGGCCACGGCCGGGGCCGATGAGTCTACGCAATGCACTTCAGCCGCCCCTTGTGCGGCCGCGCCGATGCCCCAGGCACCGTGATACGCATACAAGTCCAGCACCCGACCACACTCGGCCAACAGCGGCCAGACCCGGGCGCGATTGGCCTGCTGGTCGAAATACCAGCCAGTCTTCTGGGCACTCATCAGATCCAGCCGGAAGCGCAGCGCGCCTTCAACCACCTCGCCTTCGGCCGGCAGCTGGCCCGGACCGGGCACGATCTCCCGCTTCAGTCCCTCCAGGTCGCGCACCGGCGAGTCGTTGCGCCACAGGATGGCGGCGGGACGCAGCACATCGGCAAGGGCTGCTTCCAGGCGCGGTCGAAGCATATCCATCCCGGCCGTATTGAGCTGGCCGACCATCACCTCACCAAATCGGTCCAGCACCAGGCCAGGCAAGCCATCAGCCTCGCCAAACACCAGCCGGTAGTAGGGCCGCTCGTAAAAACGCTCGCGCAGGCTCAAGGCCTGACGCAGACGATCAGCCAGCCAGCCACGGGTCGGATTGACGCCCGGGCGCCGGCTGATCAGGCGCGCGCATATCAGCGAATGCGGATTGACCAGCGCGGTGCCGACCGGCTTGCCATTCTCGTCCATCACATCGGCCAGATCACCCGGCGTCATTGCCTTCAAGGGCGTGCGCGCCGTATCCACCTCATTGCTGAACACCCACAAGTGCCCGGCCCGCAGGCGCCTGGCTTCGTTTTTCTTGAGCTGAAGCACGGGGTGAGTGGACATGGCTGGGGTGGCGAAAGGATCAACGTCATAGTGTAATGGATGGGGAGAGGAAGAGCGGGAAGAGGCAAGCTGTGGACTGGCCCCGAAAAAGTGGACACCTCAATCAAATGAAAGACGGAGGTGTCCTGAAAGTGAAGTGGAAACGAAGATTCAGCGCTTCGTCCAGGCCGTTCATCCGGTCAGGCCGCGAGCCGGCAGATACCAGCCGATGCTTCTGCCAACCCGCCCTCCAGGAACAACCCACCGGTGATTGAAGTAAGCTGTGAGCGCCTGACCGAAGCAAACCAGAAGCCCGACAATCCATGACCCAGCGTAATGAGCTAGACCAGGCGCTAAGCCCCTATCTGCTGCAGCATGCCGACAATCCGGTGCACTGGCTGGAGTGGAACGCCGAGTCGCTGGCCCTGGCAAGGCAGCTGAATCGGCCGATCCTGCTGTCCGTTGGCTACAGCGCCTGCCACTGGTGCCACGTCATGGCCCACGAGAGCTTTGAAAATGAGCGCGTCGCCGGGCTGATGAACCGGCACTTCGTCAACATCAAGGTCGATCGCGAAGAACGCCCCGACCTGGATCGAATCTACCAGCTCGCCCATCAACTACTGACCGGGCGCGGCGGTGGCTGGCCGCTGACCGTATTTCTTGACCCCGACAGCCAGGCGCCGTTCTTTGCCGGCACGTACTTTCCGCTGGCACCCCGGCCCGGTCTGCTTGATTTTCCCAGCCTGCTGGAACGCATCAACGAAATCTGGTCGACCCGCCAGGACGAGCTGCGCGCGCAGAACCTGCAGGTCCAGCAGGCCCTGAAAGCCATCGCCCAGCCGCGGCCTGCCGCGGCCGGCACCGATTTAAGCGAAGTCGCTGAAGGCCTGGTCGGTCAGCTGGCTGCCCGCTTCGACAACCGCCACGGCGGATTCGGCGATGCGCCCAAGTTCCCGCAAGCCCCGGTGCTGGCCCTGCTGGCCGACCTGGCCGACGACGAACAGGCCGCGCAAATGTTGGCCGACACCCTCACCGCCATGGCCCGTCACGGCCTGTTCGACCACCTCGGCGGCGGGTTCTTTCGCTATTGCGTCGACGCGGCCTGGGAAATTCCGCACTTCGAGAAAATGTTGTCAGACAACGCCCTGCTGCTCGAACTGTACGCGCGCGCCGCCCAGCGCTGGCAACGCCCCGATTTCCATGAAGCCTGCGAACGCACCGTCAGCTGGCTGACTGGCGAAATGGCGCTGAACGGCGGCTGCTTTGGCGCCAGCCAGGATGCCGACAGCAGCGATGGCGAGGGCGCCTACTACTTGTGGACACCGAACCAGGTCAGGGACTTGCTCCCTGCAGCTCAGGCCGAGCTGTTGATGGCCCGCTACGGCCTGGACGGCCCACCCAATTTCGAAGAGAAAGCCTGGCACCTGGTCACCGCCCGCGACGTGGATGAATTGACCACGACTGCGCAGGGCCGCGACCAGGCGGAAGCCGAACTGACCCGGGCCCGCCAGCTGCTGTTGCAGGCTCGTCGTCAGCGACCACAACCGGGCCGCGACGACAAGCTGATCGGTGCCTGGAACGGCTTGACCATTGCCGCCTTGAGCCGGGCCGGGCGCCTGCTGGAACGAAGCGACTGGCTGGACATGGCTGCCGAAGCGCTCAATGCCCTGGCCCCGCGCCTGTTCGGCCAGGATCCGCCGCGCTCGGTCTGGCGCAATGGCAGGAGCGCCCAGACCGCCACCCTGGACGACCTGGCCGCCGTGCTCGATGCCTGCATGAGCCTGCTGCAATGGCGCTTCGAACCGCGCTGGTTCAACCTGGCCCGGCGCATTGGCCGGCGCATCATCGCCCAGCATGTCGACGACCAGACCAGCGCGGTGTACCTGACCCCGGTCGACCACGAGCCGCTGCTGACCCGCCCCTTGGCCCTGGCCGACGATGCAACGCCGTCCGGAGCGGGCCTGGCCCTGCAAGGGCTTTTTCGGCTGGCGCAGCTGTGCGGCGACAGTCGTCTGCACCGGCAGTGCGAGCTGATTCTCAACGCTGCCCTGGGCGACATTGCCGCCTCTCCAATCGGTCACGCCAGCCTGATCCGGGCGGGGCTTGCGATGCAGCGGGGCGGCAGCCAGGTGCTGATCACCGGCGATGCCGAAGTCACCGGCGCCTGGCATCGGGCGCTGTTTTTTGGCCATGGGGTGGCCGTTTTTCATCTGCCGCATGACCTGGCGCTGGAGGAGCCACCGGCACTGTTGGCTGCCTTGCTTGATGGTGGTGATAATCGGGCGGTGATTTGTGATGAATTGGCATGCCGGGCGCCGGTCGGAAGTCTGGAGGCGTTGATAATGGCGTTAGAGGAGTAAAGTGGAACCTGCCCGCACACGGGTGGCTTCGAAGGTGGCGGGAAGACCGCCCATGCAGACCTGGGTCGATGGATTCAGCAAGTGACCTGCCCGTGCGCCGACCTCTGTTGGGGGGTTGCGCTGAAAGCCTCGCTACCGCGTCGAACTGAAGCGCAACACCCACCCGAGGCCGGCAACCCCGGCTAGAACGAAGCTCCCGACCGAACTGCAACCGTCAAATACACGTAGAATCCCGACCCTATGAGCTTGATGCTGCCCAATTACCATGCCCTGTCAGTGCTCCTGCTGGTGGTGTTCGCACTGATTCTGTTTTCGCGCGATCGCATTCCGCTGGAGACCAGTTCACTGGTGGTCCTGGCCGCGCTGGCAGTAGGGTTTCAATTATTCCCCTACACCGGCCCCGATGGCCGAACCCTGAGCCCCACGGACTTCTACCTGGGCTTTGGGCACCAAGCGCTGGTTGCCGTCTGTGCGCTCATGATTCTGGGTCAGGGCCTGATCCGCTCCGGCGCGCTGGAGCCGATTGGACGAATGCTGGCTATCGCCTGGAAGAATTCTCCAGCCCTGTCCATGCTGGCCACCCTGCTGGTCTGCGCGGTCTTGAGCGCGTTTATCAACAATACGCCGATCGTGGTCATGCTGCTGCCCATCCTGATCGGCGTTGCCATCCGGACGGGCCAATCACCTTCCGGCATTCTGTTGCCGGTCGGTCTTATCAGCATTGTCGGTGGCATGTCAACGACGATCGGCACATCAACCAACCTGCTGGTCGTCAGCGTGGCTGCAGACATGGGTGTGGCCAGCTTCCAGATGTTCGATTTCATTCTGCCGGCGGCCATCGCAGGCACGGTCGCAGTGCTTTATCTCTGGCTGATCGCGCCGCGACTGCTGCCCGAGCGCCAGGTGCCCATGCAGTCCACCGCCAAGCGGCTTTATACCGCCCAGATACGGCTGAGCAAAAGCAGTGAGGCAACCGGCATGAACCTGGCCGATGCCATCGAGCGCTGCAACGGTGAGTTGAAGGTCGAGAAGATCCAGCGCGGTGCCGGCGTTTTTGTCACACCGCTACCCGACGTCGTGCTCAAATCCGGCGACCGGATCACCACCACCAACACCCAGGAGAACCTGCGCGAGTTTGCCCACCTGCTCGGTGGCAAGCTTTACTCCGGCGATGTCGAGGTCGACGAGGCTCATCCGCTGGAGCCGGACAACCAGCGAATCGCCGAGGTGGCAATCACGCCAACATCAAAGCTGCTCGGTGTTCGTATCGGTGAGGCCAGGTTGCTTTCCCGCTATGGCTTGCGACTGCTGGCCCTGCACCGCTTCAACAAGGAAGACCAGACGCGCGCCACCGGCGTCGACAACACCGTGCTGCGCTCAGGCGACGTGCTGCTGGTGCAGTCAACACCGCGCCAGTTCGACCGGCTCAAGGACGGTGGCGACTTCCTGGTTCTGGACGGCAGTGTCAACCTGCCAAAAACCTCCAAGGCGCCGCTGGCCCTGGGCATCATGGCTACCGTCATCGTGGTCGCTGCAGCCGGCATCCTTCCGATCGCCATCAGTGCGGTATTTGGCGTTCTGGCCCTGATTCTGACACGCTGCCTGAGCTGGCGCGAGGCGATGAGTGCACTTTCCGTCCAGGTCATCATGATTATCGTCGCCAGCCTCGCGCTCGGCATGGCACTGATGCGTACAGGCGGCGCCGACTGGATTGCGCAGGTCTTTCTGGCCTTGAGTTTCGGCGTACCGTCCTATGTGATTCTCGGTGCCCTGATGCTGGCAATGGCCTTGTTGACCAACGTGGTATCAAACAATGCCGCGGCCGTGATCGGTACGCCCATTGCCATCAGTCTGGCCCAGCAGCTGATGCTGCCGGCCGAACCTTTCGTGCTGGCAGTCCTGTTCGGTGCCAACCTGAGTTTCGCCACGCCGAAGGCTTACCAGACCAACCTGCTGGTCATGAATGCCGGCGGCTACAAGTTCAACGACTTCGTGCGCGTCGGTCTGCCCTTGATGATTCTGCTGTGGCTGGTACTGACCGCAACCTTGAGCTACTCCTACCAAATTTAGCCGCCCCCTCAAACCGGCACCAGCGGCCAGAACATCGGAATGACGATAGTCGCGGTGATCCACAACAGTACGTTCATGGGCAGGCCGATCCGGACAAAATCGATGAAGCGGTAGCCGCCGGCCTGATAGACATAGGTATTGGTCTGATAGCCGATCGGGGTGGCAAAACTGGCCGACCCGGCAAACATGACCGCCACCACGAAAGGCCGAGGGTCGTAACCCAGCGTCAGCGCCAGGCCCACGGCAATGGGTGTCAGCAGGATCACCGCGGCATTGTTGCTCATTGTCTCGGTCATCACCGAGGTAATCAGGTAGATCAAGGAAAGCATGGCGAACGCGCCCAGGGGAGCGACCCAATAGGCCAGCTGCTCGGCAATCAGCAAGGCCGCGCCGGATGTCTGCATGGCCGTGCCGATGGCCAGCATCGCAAAAATCAGGATCAACAGCGACCACTGGACAGACTGGTAGGCCTCGTCTGAGGTGACGCAGCCCGTGGCCACAACCACCACTGCCGCGATCAAGGCCAGGGCAACGATCGGCATCACATCCAGGCCGGCCAGCAGCATGACGCCGGCCATGGCCAGCACGGCAATCCAGGCCTTTTCGCGCCGGTAAGGCCTGAGTTCCGGCAGACTCAAGCCGGTAAACTCTCGCGAGTGCCAGGCACGCTGCAGCCCGGCAGCATTTCCGGCTACCAGCACGCTGTCACCGGCCTGAAGCCGGAGTTTTTCGAACTCACTGCCACGTAGCCCGCGTGGGCGATGCAGGCCGATGATTTCAATGCCATGACGCTCCCGCACGTCCAGGCTGCCGATAAGCTGATTGACCAGCGGCGAATCCGGCCCGATCACGGCCTCGCCGATCTCCCGCTCCTTCGGGTTCAGTGCTTTTCTTCCGGTCT
>REEQ01000094.1 GCA_007695005.1 Wenzhouxiangellaceae bacterium
TCGCTGCCGGACAGGTCAAGCAGACCGCGAACACGCTCGACCAGCTCGCGGGTGGAGAAGGGCTTGATCACGTAGTCATCGGCGCCCAGCGCCCGGCCTTTTTCGATATCGGTATCGCGACCCTTGGCGGTGAGCATGATGATCTTCAGGCCCGGTTTCCGCGCCCCGACTGCCTGCAGGACTTCAAAGCCGGTTTTCTTCGGCATCATTGCATCCAGCAGGACCAGGTCCGGCCGCTCGGCCTCGATCAATGTCAGCGCCTCCTCGCCATCGCGCGCAATCAGCACCTCGAAGCCCTCGCGCTTCATCAGATACTCCAGTGAAATGACGATATTCGGCTCATCGTCGGCAATCAGAATCTTTTTGCTCATGTTTGCTTCCAGGAGAATCTTGAAACGCAAAGACGCAAAGACGCAAAGGCTTGAAAAGAAGCTTGATTGTTTGTTTCTTTAGCTATCCTGGTACAGCAGCTATTGCCTCTGCATTTCTTCATCATCCTTTCCTTCTTTGCGTCTTCGCGTTCAAAAGATTGTTTCATTGCTTTTCTCCATCCCTCTGATTCTTTGTGCTAGCGTCCTTTCCTTCCTGGTTTCGGGGCAGGTAGAAACCAAACGTGGCCCCCTGCCTAGGCTCGGATTGGACCCACATGCGACCGCCGAAGTGGTCGATGATCTGGCGGCTGATCGGCAGACCCAATCCCGTGCCTTCGCGGTAGAGATCACGATCACCGACCTGGCGGAACTTGTCAAAGACCTCGGCCTGCTCCTCGTGGCTGATACCGGGGCCATTGTCGCTGACCGTGACGGTTATGCCGTCGTCGGCATCGCTGATGGTGACATCCACGCGACCGCTTTGGGGCGGAATGACTTTCAGTGCGTTCGACAGCAGGTTGAGCATGACCTGGACCAGGCGGTCGGCATCGGCCCTGATCGGTGTCAGGGCGCTGTCGCCGTGCACGGCAAGCTTGACCCCCTTGTCGTCGAAGCGGCTGCTGATGCTGCCCACGGCCTGCATCACCACGGCATGCAGGTCAACGTCGCTGTTGTGCCACTCGGCGTGGCCTGCCTCGATCCGGGCCAGGTCCAGTACCTGACCCACCAGGCGGCTCAGGCGCTCGCTCTCGGCCACCATGATGTCGAGGAACTCCTGGCGCTGCTGGGTCGGCATGTCGGGGTCGTCGCGCATCATTTCAGTGATGGCGCGAATCGAGGTCAGCGGGGTGCGCAGTTCATGGGTGACCGAGGACATGAAATCATCCTTCAAGCGATCCAGGCTCTGTAGCTGCTCGTTGGCGGCTTTGAGCTTTTCGGTCGCCTTTTCCAGCGAGCGGGATTTCTCTTCCAGCGCCTGAGAGTAGGCCCGGATCTGCGAGGCTTCTTCCAGGATGCGCATGACATCGCTGATTTCCAGCGGCTCCTCGTCGACCGCCGATGCCACCATGATCCTCGCCGAGGCCGAACCGATGGCACCGGCCAGGCGCGTTTCGACTTTCTGTACCAATCTGGCATCGGCTGGAATCTCGTTTATCTTGCCGACGCCGATCTGCTCGGCGTGTTCGCGGAACATCTGCCCGGCAGCGATGGGCCCGAGGAATCGCGCGCTCAGTTCCTGCAGGTCTTCAACCCGCGCCTTGCCCTGCCAGAACACCGGCTCGCGTTCGCCGCCGCGATCGAACACATCGACGAACAACAGCGCCTGGCTGGCTTCGCGGGCCGATGGTCGGCTCCATAGCGACACCACCACAAAGGCGGCGATGTTGCCAAACAGGCTCCAGAACAGCGAGTGGGTGATCGGATCCAGACCTTCCAGGCCGAGGAAGGCTTCCGGTCGCAGCCAGCTCAGGCCGAACGGCCCATGGTCGACAAAGCCGGTAGGCATCCAGCCGGACTTGGCAATCGAGGGCAGCATCAGGGTATACACCCAGAAGCCAAAGCCCACGCCCAGGCCGGCGAGCACGCCGCGCGCGGTGGCTCCTTTCCAGTACATGCCGCCCAGCGCTGCCGGGGCGAACTGGGCCACGGCGGCAAAGCTGATCAGGCCGATCGAGACCAGGGCGTAGGCTTCGCCAGCGAGGTAGAAATACAGGTAGCCAAGCAGCAGCAAGGCAACGATGGCAATCCGTCGAATGGTCTTGAGCAGCCGGGTCAGGTCGCCGCCAGCGCGGCCGCGAAAGCGTCGGGTCTTGAGCAGCGCAGGCATGACCAGGTCGTTGCAGATCATCGTCGACACGGCGATCGACTCGACGATGACCATACCCGTGGCCGCGCTCAATCCACCGATGAACACGAACAGAGCCAGGGTCGTGGCACCCTCGAGCAGCGGCAGCGACAGCACGTACAGGTCCGGGTTGGCCTGTTCGCCGCCGAAGTAGATCAGGCCGGCAATGGCAATTGGCAGCACGAACAGGTTGATCAGAAACAGATAGAGCGGAAACACCCAGGCGGCGCGCTTGAGATGCCGCTCATCGACGTTTTCGACAACCATGACCTGGAACTGGCGCGGCAGGAACAGCACTGACAGCATCGCCAGCAGGACCAGGGCAAACCACTGCGAATAGACATAGGCGCTGCCGCCGTGGTTGAAGCTCAGCAGGCCAGCCAGGGCTTCGTCGGCCATGGCCCGGCTGAACAGGTCGGCGAAACCGTCGAACAGCCAGTAGGTGACAAACAGGCCCACGGCCAGGAAGGCGACCAGCTTGACGATGGATTCAAAGGCAATCGCAGCGACCATGCCTTCATGACGCTCGGTCATGTCCAGGTGGCGGGTGCCGAACAGGATGATGAAGCCGGCCAGAACCAGGGCGATATACAGGGTCGAGTCCTGCCACCAGTGCATGGGTGCGTCGGCGCCGGCGCCGTTATCGCCGGTGGTCAGCAGGCCGTAGCCTGCCGAGATGGCTTTCAGCTGCAGGGCGATGTAGGGAATGATCCCGACCACGGTGATCAGGGTGACCAGGCCGGCAATCAGCGGACTTTTGCCATAGCGGCTGGCAATGAAGTCGGCCACCGAGGTGATTCGGTAGGTTTTGGCGATGCGCACCATCTTGCGAATCACCACCCAGGCCAGGATCATCGCCAGCGTGGGCCCCAAGTAGATCGGCAGAAACCAGACCCCCTCCACCGAGGCACGGCCAACGCTGCCGAAGTAGGTCCAGGCCGTGCAGTAGACCGCGATCGACAGGGCATAGACCCAGGGGCTGGCGATGATTGAGCGGCCCTGCCTGGCACGGCGGTCGCCGTACCAGGCAATCGCGAACAGCAGGCCTAAGTAGGCGAAGGAAACGCCGATGACCAGGGCGATGGATAAATTCACGACTCGCCGCGCTCCATCAGCCAGGCCAGCACCGCGATCACCAGCGCCCAGGCCAGGAACAGGCCCAGCGGCAGCAGGGGCAGGCCGAACAGACTTTCAGGCCTGTCCCAAAGGGTCAGCAGCGGAAAGCTGAACAGCAGCCAGCCCAGGCAGAACAGGGCGATCAGGCGGGCAGGACGACGCTGCTTCATGTGAAATCCTGGGCGCGGAAATGGCGATTCAGCGCGTGCTGGGCGTCGTTGATATGCCGATAGGCACGCTTCAGCCGACGCTCATCCTCGGCAGAAAGTTCGTCTCTAAGCAAAAGGTAGTCAGGGGGCTCGCCCGCGTTGAGGCGCCGCAGCTGATGGGCGATACGTAGCTCGGCAATGGCGTCAAAGGCGCGTTGCAGCCGCTGCGTGGATTCACGATCAATGCGATTTTGTTCGGCCAGCGCGGCCAGACGATCGCGTGTCGCAACAGCATCGAGACCTTCGGCCAGTGACCAGGTTCGGGTCAGGTCTACGATCGGAGTGATGCCGTGTTTTTTCAGATTCATCCGTTTGGCACCCTGATCGTCGGACTTGAAGCGCAGGCGTCCAAAAAGGCCCAGTGCTGGCCGAAAGTGAC
>REEQ01000187.1 GCA_007695005.1 Wenzhouxiangellaceae bacterium
TGTCGACTCAGTCACACTCTGAATGTCACAGGATTAATGACGGGGTACACTAGCCGCCATACTCCACCGCTGGCATTGCTGGAAAGTCAGAATGAGACGCTACGGCAGCTGACCGAAGAGGGTTACCTGGACAGCTACCGCCAGGTTCGCCTGACGGAGATGATCCAGGCCTTCAATGAAGCCCTGGGCAACTGCGAGCGCCTGAAGAAAACGCCGTTTCCTATGCAGTACACCTGGTTTGTGTACTACACCTTGATTGTTTTCCTGTTCGTGCTGCCGCTAAGCCTGGCCGGCCATCTCGGCTACTGGGCGATCCCGTTTTCCGTGATCATCGGCTACGCCTACATCATGCTGGAGTATGTTGGTCGGCATATCGAGAAGCCGTTTGAAAACGCGGTCAACGATGTGCCCATGGACTACATCGCCCGCACCATTGAGATCGATCTGCGCGAGCTGCTGGGCGACAGCGAGCTGCCGGAGCCGGTGCAAGCCAGGGGCCTGGGGTATCTTTACTGATCAGGCATGTGTGTATTGCCGGCAGTGGTCGCGAGTGCCGGTGTAGTAGACGCCGCCATGCAAACCGAAACTCGCTGGATCCAGCGCCTCCAGCGAGTCGGAGGTTTCGCTCGCGTGCACCAGTGCTTCGTACTCATCAATACTCAGTCGGCGTCGGGCCTGCAGCTGCGCGCTGGGGTCCAGCGCGCCGCGCCAGCGTTCAGCGCCGTCAATGATGCGACCAATGCAGAAGGTTGCTCCGCAGCCGCTGCCGTAGGAAAACAGGCTGACTTCGCGTCCGGCCAGCGCGCTTGCCTGCTGGCGCAGAAGATCAATCAGGGTCAGAAAAAGTGATCCGGTGTAGATGTTGCCGATGTCCGCGTTCAGGCTCAGCCAGGGGGCGACGAGCCGCTGGTAACTGTCTTTGAGGACTTGCCATGACTCGTTGTGATCGCGCGAGACGACACCGCCATGCTCGATCTCCAACTGACGCTGGTGCGCCTTGAAGGCCATCTTCACGAAGGGAACGTGGTAAAGACAAGCAGCCAGGGAGTCGAGCAGGTCAACGCACTCTCCGACTGCATCGGCGCGAGCACCGACCAGTGCGTCCAGGTAGCACTGAATCGAGTAATGGCCATCGGCAAAAGCATACTTGGAATACAGTGGCCGCCAGAAGTCCATGACTTGTCGGGTGTAATCACCAATGCGGCTGGGGTCGATGCCGAGCAGACGCGGTTTCTCGCTGACAATCATCGCCACCGCACCGGCACCCTGGGTGGGTTCACCCGGTGTGTTCAGTCCATAGCGGGCAATGTCCGATGCAATGACCAGCGCCTTGCGGCCACGGGCCCGGCCCGAGGCAATCCAGTCCATGGACGCGGTCAGCCCGGCCATCGCGCCATAACAGGCATGCTTGGTTTCAAAGGTTCGGCAGCGTTGGTCCAGTTTCAGCAACTCATGCACATAGACCGCGACAGGCTTGCTGTGATCAACACCGGTTTCGGTGCCGACAATCAGCGTACCGATCTCTGCCGGGTCGACATCAAAGCCGGCCAGGGCCCGCGCGCCGGCATCCACGGCCATGGTGACGGTATCTTCGCAAGGCGTGGCTATGGCCATGCGCCGCTGCCCCAGCCCATTGAGGTACTTCGCAGGATCGACACCGCGTGCGCAGGCCAGGTCGCTCATGTCCAGGTAGCCGGCTGGCCCGGCAAAAGCAAGCGCGTCAATCCCCGTGATCATCAGTCCAGATTCCACCGTGGCTACAGGCTGCCAAGTTAGCACAGGCCGTTGTCGTGGATTCGTTGGTCGCGGTGTCGGCAGCTCCGCAGGTGATGCTTCTGGAGTGCGAGGGTCAGGCGCGCCAGCGCCTGCAGTATGTAATCGGCAAGCTGGTCCTGACCTCTACAGGTTTGCTGCTCATGCTGCTGCGTGCCCGGGCCGGGCGGCAAGGGTTTCGACGCCTGTCCGAAACAGACGGTCTGTCCAGCCGCCATTACCTGGTCATAGCTGCCGATGAGTCGACATGAGCCATCTCAAGGGGCGCTTGTGAACCGCCAGATGCCGCCGTTGTTGATCACGTAGACATTGCCGGCCTCGTCTTCGCCAAAGGAGCGCAGGTCGCTGAAGCTCTGACCGTGCGCGAATTCCAGCGACTCGAAAGCGTTTGGTCCGACTTGAAAGCCGAACCAGATCCGGCCTGAGCAGAAGTCGCCAAAGATGTAGAGGCCCTGCAGGCTGGCGATTGGCCCACGATAGCGGTAGCCGCCGGTGACCGAGCATTCAGGCTGGCTGTTGATCGGGTACTCCAGTACCGGAAAGCTGTGCTCGTGAGCACAGATCTGTGCCGGGCCCTGTGGCGGATAGGTATAGCTCGCCTCACACAGTTTCCAGCCGTAGTCGGCCCCACCGCCATGACCAGCCGGCTCGAAGTTGACCTCTTCCCAGCGGTTCTGTCCGACATCGGCAATCCACATGTCGCCGGTTTCCCGATCAAAACTCCAGCGCCATGGGTTGCGCAGCCCATAGCTCCAGATTTCGCCGCAGGGACCATCCAGTCGCTCGAAGCTGGTTGCCTCAAAGCGATCGGCAAAGATGAACGGTCCGTCCGGCTGAAACGGATTGTCCTCCGGAATGGCGTAGGCGGCAGACCCGTCGGCATTGGCTGCACACAGGTTGTTGCGTCCAGGCGCTGTCGTTCTATTGATGTCGATGCGCAGCATCTTGCCCAGCAGGGCGGCACTGGTCGGCGGATTGTTGCTGCAGTTGGAAGGCGCGGTCACCAGCAAATCGGGGTCGAGTGTCTGGGAGCGATTGCAGGGATCGCCGCTGCTGCCGCCGTCACCCATGCCGATATACAGATAGCCGTCAGGACCGAACTTGATGGTTCCGCCGTTGTGGTTGGTAAAGTCCTGGTGCACCGTCATGATAAAGCGTTCGCTGTCCGGGTCGCCATTGCCGTTGATGTCCAGCGAAAACTCTGAAATTACCGTGGTCCCTGTGACGGCGCCGGAAGGATGACCGCTGCCGGCCGAATAATTGACAAAGAACCTGCCGTTGTCGGCGAAGTCGGGATGAAAGGCCAGGCCCAGCAAGCCCTGTTCACCGAGTGAGACCAGCCGGTTCGACAGGTCGATGAAGGTGGAGCTGACACCGTTTCCGTCTACAGCCTCGACCACGCCGCCCTGACGGATCACGAAGATGCGGTCGGAGCCATCGTCAGCGTGGACCAGTCCAAGTGCGCCCGGGAAGCTGCCTGGCGGGTGAACCTGAGCCAGTGCCACATCCGCAGGTACAGCAGGTGGGTTGGGTTCTGGCCAGGCGCCCTGGTTGATCCAGTCGCGGATCAGTGCGGCATCCTCGGGGCCGGAAAGGCCGGGCATCCGAAAGCTCGGGCCACCGGGTTGATCGCAGTTGACGGCCAGCAGCAGCACGCTGTCGTCGGCATTGAATGGCTCGGCGCGCATGCGCGATGGATTCATGGTGGCAAACACGCCGACGAGGTTGTCATGGGATTCGCCTGGCCGAAGGTCGAGCCCGGCGGCGCCGCTTGCACCGTGACAGTTGGCGCACACGCTATTGAACAGCGGCTGGATCTGGCTCTCGAAATCAACCAGCGGTGTTTCCGGGATGGCGCTTAAATCCGTGCAGCCGGAGGGCATGGACAGGCCCGCTTGGGCGCCGGTACACAGGCCCAGGAAAAGGGCCAGGTTGCCAAGAAAACGGTAGCTCACGAAAGCTTTCCTCATGCTGATGGTGTCTCGATTTCCTCCGGCTCCACCCCAGCACCGACGATGAATGGCAAGTCTAACACCTGGAGTAGCCGTGACGGTGGACCCACCAGACTCCCCGCGCCCACTTATTAACCCGGCACCAATGTAGATCGCATTCAGCCGCAGTGTGCCCTTCGGCA
>REEQ01000107.1 GCA_007695005.1 Wenzhouxiangellaceae bacterium
GCGTGGAGCCGATGCTGACCACGGCTGCTTCCAGGCCCAGATCGCGCAGGCGGCCGACCGCGCTCAAGGCACAGTCGCGCTCAGTGGCTGCCATGGCAGCAATGGCATCAGTTTGTCGGCAGTGGTAGGAGCCGCCGGCATGAACCATGACGCCCAGCACCTCGCAGCCACTGCGATCGAGCAGGCGCGCACAGTCTTCCAGGGCCGGATCGTCCGGGCGGAAACCAGCGCGGTGACCATCGGCATCGACCTCGAGCAGGACCCGGTATCGACAGGCCAGTTGCCTCGATGCATTGGCAACGGCCTGTGCTGCAGCCTGGCTGTCCAGAATAATGCTCAGATCCATGCCGGCGGCCCGACGCTCGGCCACCGCGCCGAGCTTGCCGGGGGCAATGCCAACGGCATAGAGCAGGTCGTTGATGCCGTGGCCGTGGAAGTAGTCGGCCTCGGCCAGGGTCGACACGGTAGCGCCGCCGGGATGGCCGGCCAGCATGCGGCGTGCGATCTCGATGTTCTTGCAGGTCTTCAGGTGCGGCCTCGGTGGCACCCGCAATTGTTCAAGCTGCCGGTTCATTCGCTCGATATTGGCCATCATGAGGCGCTGGTCAACCAACAGGCACGGGGTCGGCAAGGCGGTCAAGGAGTCGGTAGGCATTAGTGGTTGCTTATTCAGTTCCTGGTCGCTGATTGGCGATTGTGTTCTGCTAGTTTAGAGAGTCTACCAATCAATCGAAGGCGAACTCATGGCCTCAGGCCTGTATCTCGAAAAGCTTGTTGAGCGTACGCTGGCAAAAGTCGGGCGACATGTCGTGCTTGGTCTGCCGTTGGGGCTGGGCAAGCCGAATCGCCTGGTCAATGCCTTTTATCAGCGCGCCAAGGCCGACTCAAAGTTGCGCCTGGACATTGTTACCGCCCTGAGCCTGGATATTCCCCAGCCTGGTCACTGGCTGGAAGCCCGTTTGATGGGGCCGATCATCGAGCGACAGTTCGGGAACAACTATCCGCGCCTTGACTACCAGGTCGATCTTGGTAACGAGGGTTTGCCCGGTAATGTGACCCTGACCGAGTTCTATTTTCAGTCAGGCGCAGCCCTCGGCAAGCCCACCCTGCAGCGGCGCTACATCTCTTCAAACTACACCCATGTTGCCCGCGACTTGATTGATCGCGGCATCAATGTGACCGCCCAGTTGATTGCCGGCCCAGATTCAGAGGGCCGCTACAGTCTGTCCTGCAATCCGGACGTGACCTTGGATCTGGTGCGCCAGGTCAATGCCCGGCCCGACAAAAAGCTGCTGGGCATAGGCCAGATCCATCCAGACCTGCCGTTCATGCACGGCGATGCCATTGTCAGCGCAGATTTTTACGACGAAATCATCGATGAGGATCCGGCCCAGCCCCTGTTTGGCTTGCCGCGCATGCCGGTGTCTCTGCAGGATCACGTGGTCGGCTTTCATGCCAGCCGCCTGGTCGCTGACGGCGGTACCTTGCAGATTGGTATTGGCTCATTGAGTGATGCTCTCGTTCATAGCCTGATCTTTCGCCAGCACAGGCCGGATGAGTACCGCCGGCTGCGCGATCGCCTGGCCGCCCAGCCCTGCAGCCTGGAAGCTGAAGGCGTTTTTGACGAGGGTTTGTACGGTGCCAGTGAGATGTTCATGGATGGTTTCATGCATCTTTACAAGGCCGGGATTCTCAAACGTGAAGTGTTCGATGATCTGGAGCTTCAGGAGCGCGCCAACCGCGGCAAAACAATCGAGCAAAGCGGCAGCGGCGCGCTCATGGACGGCGGTTTCTTTCTGGGTAGCAGCGGTTTCTACGAGTTTCTGCGCGAGCTCAGCGAGGATGAAAAGCCGCGCTTTCGCATGCACGGGGTAGGCCGCATCAATCAACTCTACGGTGGCTCGGAGGCCCTGGAGATTGCCCAGCGTCGGCGTGCCCGCTTCATCAATACCTGCATGATGGTGACGGCAACGGGTGCCGCTGTTTCCGACGGTCTGGCTGACCACCAGCTTGTCTCTGGCGTCGGTGGTCAGTACAACTTCGTCGCCATGGCCCATGCGATGGAGGACGGACGTTCGGTGCTGATGCTGCGTGCCGCCCGCGGGCGTGGCGACAAGCGGCGCTCCAATATTGTTTGGGAGTATCCGCATGTGACGATCCCTCGGCATTTGCGCGATCTGGTCGTTACCGAATATGGCATCGCCGATCTGCGTGGCAAGACCGACGAAGAATGCATCAAGGCGCTGGTTTGCATCTCCGAAGCGCCCTTCCAGGACGAAATGGTCAGGCGCGCCAGGCAGGCCGGCAAGCTGGACAAGGGCTGGCAGGTGCCTGACTCGGCCAGGGCCAATACACCTGAAGCCTTGCGCGAGCGTTTCCAGCCCATGCGTGAGCGTTTCCCGGAGTATCCCTTTGGCAGCGACTTCACCGAGATCGAGCAGCGCCTGATTCCGGCGCTGAAGCAGCTCCAGGGCCTGGCTGAAAGCAAGCCGCGTTTGCTGCGCGCGGTCTTGAGCGGCCGTCCCGCCGATCACCAGGAGGCCCTGGCCCGGCTTGGCCTGGACCAGCCTGCCAACTTGAAGGAGCGGCTTTACGCCCGGCTGGTTGCCTCGGTACTCTGAAACCAGTCGACAATGGCCTGAGCGCTGGCGGTCGGATCTCGCATCCAGCTGTAGTGATCGGCCTTGTCGCCGACATGGCTCGGTGCCACCGTCACGACGACAGGTTCGCAACCGGGCATGGTGTCCAACAGCCATTGCAGGGACATCGGCGGTACGAACCAGTCCCTGGAAAGACGCAGGCCCAGCACTGGCAGCTTGAGCTCGGCGAGGCCCGATTCCAGGTCGAAATCCATGTCGGGTACAGCATAGGCGCCGGTACGGCCGGTACGGCACCAGTCGTCAATCACGCCGCGCGCTTCGCGCCCGGCAAAACCCAGCTGCCGGCCCGGATAATGACCAACCAGCCTGGCGACTATCGGCATGAAGGAAAAAACCCCGCGCAGCGCCCAGCGCTGATGCCAGGGGAAGCGGCGCCAATAGGGCGCGCCGCCAGCGACGATGACCAGTCCGGCCGCCGATCGCGGCTGCCGGGCCGCCACCAGGCAGGCCAGCTGCGAACCCAGGCTGTGCCCTCCCATCAGCAAGCGCTCACCGCCGCTGCGCTGTTCAAGCGCGTCCAGTGCTGCCAGCAGATCAAGCTCGATCAATTCCCGGTAGCCCCAGTCAACGCCGCGCCCGGCGCGCAGGCTGGATGCGCCCAGGCCGCGCCATTCATGGATGAAGGTCTCGATGCCATGCTCGGCCAGGTTTTTGGCAAAGCCGATGTACTGGCGCGCGGTCATTCCCATGCCAGGCAGGAACAGCAATCTACCGCGGCAGTGCTCAGCCGGTACATGGATCAGATCGAAGCGGTGCTTGTCAGCACTGACGACAGGGATGACGGGTTGCTGATGGGGCATGGGGTGGCGGGCTGGCGCTGGTCACTAAGGGTTAGATCGAACCGAGCATGGTAGCGGATTGGGGGGTGGGAAAAGGGAAAAGGGAAGAGGGCGGGATAGAATATTGAATAGGCGAATCAATTGGAGTTGGAATTGGCTGGGCAGTCGAGAACTGTGGGCTCTGAGTTCATGCAGGCGATGGTATTGCGCCAGACCCAGGTGCTGGAGCGTACCTCCCGACCGCTGGAAGCGCTGGAGTGGCCAAGACCAGTACCCAAGGTGGGAGAGGTGCTGATCGAGGTTCAGGTCTGCGCCGTCTGCCATACCGAGCTCGACGAGATCGAAGGTCGGGTGCCAGCGCGCTTGCCAGTCATTCCGGGCCACCAGGTCGTCGGGGCGGTGGTCGAGTCGAGGTGCACAAAAGGGCCTGCTGTCGGGACACGGGTTGGTGTCGGCTGGATTCATTCAGCCTGCGGGCAGTGCCAGTATTGTCTTGGCGGCCGCGAAAACCTGTGCCCGGAGTTTCTTGGGACAGGTTGTCATGTGCACGGTGGCTATGCCCAATACATGGTTGCTCCTGCGGCTTTCGCCCATCCCATCCCGGCAGGCCTGGATAGCGTTGAGGTCGCCCCGATGCTGTGTGGCGGCGCCATCGGCCTGCGCAGTCTGCGCCTTGCCGGCATTGAAAACGGCCAGACCCTTGGCCTGTCCGGCTTCGGCGGCTCCAACCACCAGGTATTGCGGCTGGCCCGGATTCTTTATCCCGACAGCGCGGTGCTGGTCTGGGCACGCGACCCCGAGCAGCGCGAGCGGGCGCTGGCTGACGGTGCGGCCTGGGCCGGCGATACCGAGCAGTCGCCGCCGGATGCGCCGGCGGCCATCATCGACACCACCCCGGTCTGGAAACCAGTGCTTGCCGCCCTGGCAGCGCTGGCACCCGGCGGCAAGCTGGTGGTCAACGCGATCAGCAAGGAACGTGCCGATATCGACCAGCTCGGTCGGCTCGACTATCCAAAGCATTTATGGCGCGAAAAAATGATCCAGAGCGTGGCCAATGTCACCCGCCGCGATATCTCCGATTTCCTGGAGCTCGCCGCCGATCACGAACGGCTGCGCCCCGCCACCCGGACCATGCCCCTGGACGAAGCCAATGAAGCCCTGCTCGAGATGCGTTTTGGTGCCATCCGAGGCGCAACCGTCCTGAGTGTCAGGTAGGCAGTTCTCGGTCAGCCTTCTTTCGTTCGCTGTACGCGACGGGTATCCGGGTGCAGGGAAGTGCCCAGAATGTGATCGGCGCGGTTGACGACGTGGGAGGCGTGGCCGACGATCAATGGGTCGGGCTGCTGCACAATGCTGTCATCGCGATCCGGATAGTCGAGGCTGGCCAGGAAGTGGCGCATGCAGTTCAGTCGTGCGCGCTTCTTGTCGTTGGACTTGACGATGGTCCATGGCGCATCGGCCGTGTCGGTGTAGAAGAACATCGCTTCCTTGGCCTCGGTGTAATCGTCCCACTTGTCCAGGCTGGCCAGATCGATTGGGGACAGCTTCCAGCGCTTCAGTGGATCCTGCGCGCGTGATTCGAATCGCCGCTTTTGTTCACTTCGGGTCACCGAAAACCAGTACTTGAACAGGCGAATGCCGGACCGGGTAAGCATTCGCTCCAGCTCCGGAGTTTGGCGCATGAACTCGAGGTATTCGTTTGGCGAACAAAAGCCCATCACCCGCTCCACGCCGGCGCGGTTGTACCAGGACCGGTCGTAGAACACCATCTCACCGGCGGTGGGCAGATGTTCGATATACCGCTGGAAATACCACTGGCTGCGTTCCAGGTCGGTTGGTTTGTTCAGAGCGATGACCCGGGCGAAGCGCGGATTGAGATGTTCCGTGAAACGCTTGATCGTGCCGCCTTTGCCTGCCGCATCACGTCCTTCGAAAAGGATCACAAACTTCTGGCCGGTTTCCTGAGCCCACAACTGCACCTTGAGCAACTCGGCTTGCAGTTGGGCTTTTTCCTGCTCGTAGGGCTTGCGCGCGATCCTGCGTCGGTAGGGATACTTGCCCTGCTCGAAAGCCTGGCGCACTTGGTCAGGTTTCACCTTCGGGTATTCCGACACATGTCCCGTGCCAGGGTCGGATGCTTTCGCCGAGGCGGTCACCGCAGTAACCCTGGAACCATTTCCTGATGTCATGTGCTTGTTTCCATATTTCACCTGATTCCAGCATGCGCCTTACAGGACCGGGGGTTCTTGAGCCGGATCAATTTTCTGGGGAAAATCAGGGCGCACGCTCGAGCCTTTCCGATGACATCAGCGAGTTGCTTCTGCACCCGCTGGAGTGGCATCGCCGGTGCGGTGATTGGCAATGCCTGTCCATACAAGGATGTCCATAACAGATCCTGTTCAGATTGAAACAGATGCGGCCAGCAGCAGCTGGCCGATGAAGTAGGCCGGCAAGCCCCAGGCGCGGTTGACGAACCCCTGCACAAGCAGACGATCCCGGGCGACGCTGAAATCGCTCAAGTAGAACAACAGGGCACCGATCAGGATCAGCAGCGACATTTGCTCAAAGACGGTGCCCACGGCCAGGGCAAGCATGATGCTGATCACAACCGCATAGCTGACGACAGGCATGCGCATTGCGCGCTCTATCCTGTGCAGGAAGCAGTGAGCGAGAACTGCGGCGACGATCGCCAGCAAACTAGCGGCAAGGGCGGCGGCCGGCCAGTCCACCCCCCTGGCGAAGAAGGCCGCGACATAGAGCAGGTGGCCGATCAAAAAAGCGATCAGGCCGCCCAGAAATGCAGCACGACGGCTGCCGAGCAGGAGCACATCGCCGGCCATGGACAGGATCAGACCGATCAGGATTAGCCAGCCGTAGACTGATTCACTGGCCCCTGCCGTCCAGGCCAGCAGGATGAAGCCCAGCGATGCGATTGGCTTGGCAATGGCTTTGCCAGTCTTGCTGCGGCGATATTCCGCCAGCAGCAGTGCCGGAAGTGCCAGCAGGGTCAGCCAGGCAGGCCAGTACCAAACCATGCGGCAATCAGGCGATCCGGGCTTGCAATCGTCGCGTCACCCAGGCCACGGCACCATTGCCGCGCTGCTTCAGCACTGCACGGGCAGCCAGCTCACCGGTCTTGCAGCCGCCTTCCATGTAGCCCTGGCTGTCCAGCGCACAGTGCTCGCCAGCAAAATGCAGGCCACCGACGGATTCGCCGGCAGCACCTCGCAGGGTGGTCCACTGGCCCGGCCCGTAGCAGGCATAACTGCCCCTGACCCAGGGGTTGCTGGGCCAGTGCATGCGGGCCTGTTCACTGGTGCTGCTGCGAGAAGCGGCGAGGCCGGGATAGACCTGCTCAAGCGCCTGTACGACCTGGTCAGCCTGGGCGCGGGCGCTGCCTTCACCCATGGCCAGGCCCTGCCGTCCGCCGCTGAAGTTGGTCAGCACGCCACTGGTTCCGTCCTGCAGGCGGCTGGTTTCCCAGACGCACTGGAAGGGCAGGTCGGTATACACGGCGCCTCCGCTCCGATGCAGTTCGCGCCACGGACGGGAGTCGAAACCTATCATCAGCTTGGCATTGCTGCCATAGGCCAACTCGTTGATGACCCGGCGTTTGACCTCGGGCAGCGGAACGCGAATATCGACATCTCGCAAGGTGGTCAGCGGCAGAGCCAGGATGACCTGGCTGGCGTAGACCGGCAGTCTTCCCTGGTCCTGGCGAAAGTCCAGCCGATAGCGATCATTGTCAAGCTGAACAATGGACTCCAGTACGCTGCTCGGCTCGATCGCGTCATTCAGCCGCTCGGCCAGCGCCTGGATGATCAGGTCGTTGCCGCCCCGGACATGAAAGCGCTCGTCGCTGTCGCCGAGCAGGGATACATAGTCCTCGTTGCCGGTGCCGATCAGGGTGAGCAGGTTCAGTGCTGATTGCTGGTCAATCTCCAGGCCCATTTCGCTGGTGTAGGCGACATCAATCAGCTTGCGCAGCCAGCCGCTTACGCCCTCCCGGTCCAGCCAGTCGGCGATCGACATGGCATCCAGCGCCCCGGCCTGGCCAGGGCTTTTCCAGGTCACGTCATCGACGCCCAACGTGGTCAGATCGCGCTCGATAGCTTCTCCGACCGGCGCGAAGGCCTCAACCAATTCCTGGTCGGTGAGACTGCGCCCTTCGAAGAAATAAACGCCGTCGTCCAGCTCCGGGTCTTCGGTGTGCAGGTCGTTGAGGGTAATTCCGAACTCGTCAGCCAGGCCGCGGATATGCACATGATCGGTATTGATCAACTCTCCGCCCAGTTCCACGACCTGATCATCCGGAAAGTGCCCGCGCAAGCTGAGCATGCGTCCACCCATGCGTCCCTGGGCTTCGAAGATGCGTACCCTGACGCCCGCCTGGCGCAGCCGCCAGGCTGCGGTCAGCCCGGCAATGCCGGCACCGACGATGACCACGGCGTCTTCGTCGCTGCCCGAGTCGTTGACCGAGACGCCGCAGCCAACCAGTGCCAGAGCGCTTCCGGCCGCTGCGGAATGAATCAGGAATTGGCGCCGGGATCGATTGAGCGCCCTGCCTTTTGCGGCCAGCGCTGTCACTGCTTCTGGTTCACTGTTGAGACGGCGCGATGCGCGATCGATCAAGGCAGCCCGACGCAGGCGGGCGAAAAGGTTTGAACGGGCCATGGCGTGGCGATCCCTCTATGAAAACGATTGTGGGCCTCCCAGGACAAAGATTAGCGTGAAGGTGCGAGCAGGGGAAGACCCGTAGCCCGGCCCAGCACATGTCGGAGGAGAGGGCGGTTTGCCGAAGGCAAGGAGCGCCGTTCCGGAGACTGCCCGTGCGTGCGGCCGGGGACCATGTTGAGCCATTTTCGATGCGGGTGGCGCGTAGAAGGGCAAGCCAGTTTCATTCACATGCATTTCGAGAGGTGCTCATCATGGCTATGCAACTTCATCAGGTCGGCTTCCGCGCTCATCTGCTGGGCGTCGTCGCACTGGGTTTTCTGGGCAGCGCCGCGGTGGCGCAGGATGGCTTCGGCCAGTCCAGCTGGCAACAACAGCCAGCTCAGCAATTGCAAGGCTGGGGCGGCCAACAGGGCCATCCAGCTCAGCAACAGCAGCAGTGGGGCGGGCAGCAGCCCGGCCATCAGCAGCCCTGGGGCCAGCCGCAAGGCCAGTGGCCACAGGCGCCTGCTCAGCAAACCGACCCCTGGGGCCAGCAACCGCAAGGTGGCTGGGGCCAGCCGTCGCAAGGCCAGGGCTTGAGTGGAATTGCGCCGCCAGAATACATGGACCGGCGCAACAGTCAGGCCGGGCACGTGTTCTTCACCCGCATGCCGGGCACGGGAGCGCGGATGCAGGTGGGCCGACTGCGCGATCACATGCGCGCTTACTTCGATGGTGATATTCAGGTCATGGCCGAACAGTCCGATCCATCCGACCAGTATGCCCAGATCGGTTTCAGTGCCTTCAAGAACGGAATCATGGTCATGGGCATGCTGGTGGTGTCTCCCGGCGCGCCCGGCGAAATGGCCGGCGCCCTGGTGCTTGACGAGTTCGACCGCTTCCAGGCCTCCTTTCCGATGATGCTGCAGGCCTTGCAAGACGGCTAGACGAGTGACGTGATGCGGTGCTGCGATCGGCTACCATGATGGTTTAGACATGGAGTCGGTCGCATGCCCGTAATTCGGTCCATCCACTGGGTTGCACTCTTTTTCTTGATCGCCTCAGCATCACTGCCTGCGATGGCGGCACCGGATCAAGCCAACGAATTTCTGTTTGACAATGTCAGGGTTTTCGACGGCCAGTCCGATGCGCTCAGCGAGCCCACCCGGGTGCTGGTGGGCGGTAACCGCATCAGGGCCATTGGCCAGGACGTGGAAGCCTCGGCCGATGCCCGGGTGATTGACGGTCAGGGGCATACCCTGATGCCTGGCTTGATCGATGCCCACGTCCACTTGACCTTCAGCGCGCTGAGCATGAGCGAGCTGATGTCACCGGATCTGACCCCGGAGCTGGCCGAGCAGGCCGCCGCCCGCGAGGCCGAGGCCATGCTGCTCAGGGGCTTTACTGCGGTGCGCGATGTCGGCGGCCCGATCTGGGGCCTGAAGGCGGGCATTGATACCGGGCGCTATGTGGGTCCGCGCGTCTGGCCGTCTGGTGCAACGGTCAGTCAGACGGCCGGGCACGGCGACTTCCGCCTGCCGAACGAGCGCTCGCGGCGTTTTTTCGGCCAGCCGTCCAGGGCCGAGCTGCTGGGAGCCACCTTCATTGCCGATGGTCGCGATGAAGTGCTGACGGCAGTGCGCGAAAACCTGCGCTTCGGTGCCAGCCAGATCAAATTGATGGCCGGCGGCGGGACTTCTTCGGCTTATGACCCCGTCGATGTCACCCAGTACACCTTTGACGAGATGCGGGCCGCGGTCGAGGCCGCCGAGGACTGGGGTACCTACGTGACGGTTCATGCCTATACGCCGCGCGCCATCCGTCGCGCCATCGAGGCCGGCGTGCGGGTGGTCGATCACGGCCAGCTGCTGGATGAAGAGACGCTGAAGCTGCTGGTCGAGAACCAGGTCTGGTTATCGCTGCAGGTGCTGCGCGCCAGCACGCCCGACATGGACCCGCTGCGCAAGGCCAAGCGCGCGCCGGTGATCGACAACCAGGCCAATGTCTGGCGCATGGCCCGCGACCTGGGTGTGAAGCTGGCCTGGGGGACGGATTTCCTGTTCGAGCCAGCCCTGAATGCCGATCAGAATGAACATATCGTCATGCTGGCCGAGTGGTTCTCCGCGGCCGAAATCCTCAAGCTGGTGACCCACGATAACGCCCAGCTGCTGGCCTTGTCCGGCCTGCGCAGCCCTTACCAGGGGCGGCTGGGCGTCATCGAGGAAGACGCCCTGGCCGACCTGTTGCTGGTGCGAGGCAACCCGCTGGAAGACATCAATCTGCTAGCAGATCCGGCGTCCAATTTTCTGCTCATCATGAAGGATGGACGCGTTTACAAGGACTCGCACTAGCCCGTCTGCCCGCGAACAGCCAGGCGATCCCAGAAGACCATGCCCACGGCCATAGCCAGCAGGTAGGGCAGGGCTTCGGCCGGGTTGATGGCCAGGGCGGCAAAGCCGGGGCCGGGACAGTAGCCGGTCATGCCCCAGCCGATGCCGAACAGCGCCGCGCCCCCGATCAGCTTCAGGTCCGGCTTGCTCAGCGTCGGCCAGGCAAACGCCTGGCCACTGAAGCTGGTCTGCATGCGTCGGGAGACAGCAAAGCCGACCGCGCTGACGGCGATGGCGCCGACCATGACCAGGGCCAGCGATGGATCCCAGGCGCCGGCCAGGTCGAGAAAAGCCAGCACCTTGTTCGGATCGGCCATCATGGCCACGTACAGACCGGCGCCAAACAACAGCCCGGCACCCAATGCGATCAGATTCTTCATGCACTACCTCCAAAACCAAGCAGGTGACGGATTACAAAAACGGTGACGAAGGCCGTGCCCATGAATGTCAGCGTCGCAACCAGCCCGCGCATGGACAAGCGCGCCAGGCCGCAGACCCCATGGCCGCTCGTGCAGCCTGATCCCATGCGCGTACCGATGCCAACCAGCAAGGCACCGCCGACCAGCAGCCAGATCGGATAGCCGCTGCGCACCTCGAACAGGCCGCCGGTGAGCAGGTGAACGATGAAGGCACCGGCGATCAAACCGATCAGGAAAAGCCAGCGCCAGGCCCGATCACCGCTGGCAGCCTTCAGGCTGAACAGGCTGCCGGCAATACCGCTGATGCCGGCGATGCGGCCCATACCCAGCCATAGCAAGGTGGCTGATAGTCCAATCAGCACGCCGCCGCTCAAGGCCAGCCACGGCGTGAACGATGCCCAGGCTATGGTCATGACGAGCTCCTTGCCAGTCTTTCAGGGTCGCCGCGGAAGATATTCAGCGGCACCTTGATGTAAGCCGTGCCGTTGTCTTCTGCCGGCATCGGCTTGCCGGTATTGATGTTGACCTGCACCGAAGGAATGATCAGGTCCGGCATTGGCAGTGATTCATCGCGTTCGTTGCGCATGGCGACGAAGTCCTCGCGTCGGGTGTCGGCCCGGACATGAATATTGTCGCGCTTCTCCTCGCCGATGGTGGTTTCGGCAATCGGCTCCTTGTCCTCGGGCGGGTAGTCGTGACAGAGGAAAACGCGCGTTTCATCGGGCAATTGGTATAGCTTCTGAATGGAGTCGAACAACACCCCGGCGTCTCCTCCCGGAAAGTCGCAGCGGGCCGTGCCGAAGCGCGGGGCAAACAGTGAGTCGCCGACAAACACGGCATCACCGATGAGGAAGCTGTTGGAGTCGGATGTGTGGCCAGGGGTGGCGATCACGCGGCCGGTGAGACCGCCGATGGTAAAGCTGTCGCCGTCGTCAAACAGGTGGTCGAACTGGCTGCCGTCGGTCTTGAAGGCATCCGGAAGATTGAACAGTTCCTTGAAGCGCTCCTGCACGGCGGTAATGCCGCGACCGATCCCCACTGGTGCGCCAAGGTGTTCCTGCAAATACGGCGCGGCAGACAGATGGTCGGCATGGGCATGGGTCTCCAGGATCCATTTCACCTCGAGCTGTTCTCGTCGAATGAAATCAAGCATCTCGTCGGCATAGTCAGTGTAAGTGCGTCCTGCCCGGAATTCGAAATCCATCACCGGGTCGATGATCGCGGCAGCCTTGCTGTTCGGGTCCTGAACGACATACGACCAGGTGCCGGTGGCCGGGTGATGGAAGGGCGTGACCAGGGCCTGTTCTTGATTCATGTTTGCGGTTGCAGCTTGCATGGCAGTAACTCCGGGAATTTCAGTTGCAAAATAGTTTAGCATATTCTAATATAGTGTCAATACCTGATCGCGGTCGCCCGGCAATGCCAGTGCCGAAACCGCTCAAATGGAGTCTTGAGACATGGCATGGATTGGCGCTGTATTGATTGGAATCGCCTTGGGTCTGTTTGGCTCAGGCGGTTCAATTGTCACCGTTCCGGTGCTGGTGTACCTGGTCGGCCAGCCGGAAAAGGTGGCGATCGCCGGTTCGTTGGCCATTGTTGGCGCGGTGGCCGGGCTGGGCGCCTTGTCCTACCTGCGTCGCGGCATGATCGATTGGCGCTCGGTGCTGTGGTTTGGTGTGCCTGGTATCCTGGGTACGGTGGGCGGCGCCTGGCTGGCTGAATTTGTCAGCGGTCGGTTTCAGCTGGCCGTATTTGCCTTGGTCATGCTGGTTGCCGCATACGGCATGCTGCGCAAGCGTGCAACCACTGCAGCCGTCAAGGCAAGGGCGCGCTGGAAAATCATTGTCGACGGCATCGCCGTGGGTGCGCTGACCGGCTTCGTCGGTGTCGGCGGTGGCTTTCTGATCATCCCGGCGCTGATTCTGCTGGGCGGCTTGAACCCGGTGATCGCGGTGGGCACCAGCCTGGTCATCATTGCCCTCAAGTCGCTTGCCGGTTTCGCCAAGTACCTGTCGGTGCTGGATCGTCTGGACATGAGTGTCGACTGGACCATCATCGGAATTTTCATCCTGCTGGGCGGTGTCGGCAGCGTGTTTGGCGGCTGGCTGGGGCGCCGCCTGCCGGCAGAAGTTTTTCGCAAGGCCTTTGCTGCCCTGCTGTTGATCGTGGCCGCTGTCATTCTGGTTGATGCCAGCGGATTGATGTCATCACTATCCTTGACTGGAGCTGAGCAATGAACGTATCCGCCAATGACTTCTCCGATCCGGCCAGGCTGGATCTTGATAACGCCTGCCTGCCCGAGCCCGGGCTGATGGTCGGTGGCTGTCCGTCTGACCGTGACCTGGCGCGGCTCAAGCGGGCCGGCTTCAAAACCGTGCTTGACCTGCGCGAGAGCAAGGAGTGGAGCGGCGATGACTTCGCCGGCCGCGTCAAGCAGGCCGGTTTGCGCTTTCTGCAGCTGCCCGTCAGCGGTCTGGAGTCGGTGGATGAGAGCCTGACCCGCCAGTTCTGGGCCTACTGGAACGATGCCCGGCTCAAGCCGATGCTGGTGCACTGTGCCAGCGGTAATCGAGTGGGCGCGATGCTTGCCCTGGCCGCGCGCCGTCACGGCAAGGTCGATGTCGAGCAGGCCATTGACAGCGGTCTGGCGGCCGGTATGAAGGCCGCCGAGCCGATCATCAGGAAAACGCTCGGACAATCCGGCTGATCAAGTCAGCATCAGCCATAGCCCGACAACAAGAAGCAATGTTCCACCACCCAGGCTGACCATTCTTGCCGTTCCCATATCGCGACGGTGGCGCAGTTCGGGTGGCACATTGTCGACCATTGCCCATCGCCCCAGGGTAAGCCCGTCCTCGCCCTGGCGCAGGCGACCGCTGACCCACAAACGGTCGCCGGGACGAATGACCTTGATGCTTTGACTGCTCATGGCCCGGCTCATGTCAACGAACAGATCGAACAGTTCCATCAATGGATTGGTCTGGGCACCAGGCTGGGCATTTCTGGCCTCGTCAGGATCGACGTTGGGGTCGTGATCCAATGTCACCATGCTTGCGCTCAGTCGATGACCGTCGATCAGGACAAACTGCTCCGGATTTTCGGCGTGGACCAGCCGAAATCTGGTCGCAGCCTTGAGCGTCTTCGTCGCCGGCGGTCCTTTACCCAGATTCGGCCCCTTGTACTTGTTGACGACCGCGTGGCACCAGAGGACCTGCTCGTCGGTGTCCAGCGGTGAAGGAACGGGCGGTTCGTGCGCCGCAGCAACACCGCCTACACGGACGCGTTTGCCTGCTGCTAGCTCGGCGCTGCCCGGCTTCAACGTTGGTAAAGGCTCGCGCCAGGCTGGATTGATGACATGCAGCAGCGGCAGGCAGAGCAGGGTCAATCCGATCAGGAACAGAATCAGGCCCATATTGGCGCACCCTTGGTCGTTGTTCTCGAGGTTTTGGTACGAAAAACCTGGCCAGAACCGGCCACTCGGGCAACAGGATGACGCGTGCTGCCGCCAGCCGGCGTTCGGACCGGCTCAGGCCAGCCATTGCCTGCCTGATGCTCCGGGCCGCCGGAAGGACATCGAAAGGCGCGCCTGCTGCCGGTGAGCGTTCACCGGCAGTGTATTGCTGATTCAGCATTCGAAAGTCAGGCGGCCCTGGCGAAATAGCTGGTCATGAGGTTGCGGTAGTTGGGGATGTGGTTGGAGAACAGCTCGCCCAGCCCCTCAATGTCGTTGCGCCAGTCACGATGCAGTTCGCAGGCCATCGCAAACCAGCCCATCAGTTGCACGCCGGCTGCTTCCATGCGCGACCAGGCCGAGTCGCGAGTAGTCTTGTTGAAGGTTCCTGATGCATCCGTAATGACGAATACCTCAAAGCCGGCCTCGATCGCAGACAGCGCTGGAAAGGCCACGCAGACTTCGGTAACTACGCCGGCAATGATCAGTTGTTTCTTGCCCGTCGCCTTGACGGCAGCCAGGAATTCTTCGTTGTCCCAGGCGTTGATGTTGCCCGGCCGCGCGATGTAGGGCGCTTCGGGGAACATCGATTTGAGCTCTGGCACCAGCGGACCATTGGGGCCGTCCTCGAAACTGGTGGTCAGGATGGTGGGCAGCTTGAAGTAGGCACCGCAGGCAGCGGTGGCCAGGACATTGTTCTTGAATTCGCTGGGCTCGAAGTCCTGCACCAGGGAGATCAGGCCGGACTGGTGGTCGACCAGCAGCAAGGCTGCGTCATTTTTGTCCAGGCGTCGATAGGTGGAATTGTCTTTCATGGGGTTGCTCCCGTCATCGTTGAGGATTGAGGTGATTGACCAGATGGGTCAATTGGCCGCAACACAATCGTGCTGCGGCCGGGGGTTCAGGCCGTGGTCGGGATGCGACCGAAACGGCCCTGGTTGTAGTCGCTGATGGCCTGGCGGATTTCCGCTTCGCTGTTCATGACGAAGGGGCCATGGCCAACGATGGGCTCATCGATGGGCTCGCCGGCCAGGACCAGCACCACGGCCTCGCCATTGGCCTCGACGACAGCGCCCTCGCGCTCCTGGCCGAGGACGACAAGCTGGCCTTCGCGTGCGACTTCAACGCCGTTGACCTGGATCGTGCCTTTCAGCACAACGAGCATGCTGTTCCAGCCCTCGGGCAGGTCGAGGCGGGCCGAGCCGCCCTGGTTCAGGCGCAGGTCCCAGACATGCATCGGCGTGAATGTGCGCGCCGGTCCACGATGGCCGTCGAATTCACCGGCAATGACGCGCATGCTGCCCGCACCATCCGGCAGATTGACCGCCGGAATGTCGGTGTTCAGCAGGGTCTGGTAACCCGGATCGGTCATCTTGTCGGTGGCCGGCAGGTTGACCCACAGCTGCACCATTTCCAGCGTGCCGCCGGTTTTGGTGAACTCATGCGAGTGGAACTCCTGGTGAATGATGCCGGCACCTGCGGTCATCCACTGCACATCGCCCGGGCCAATCTTGCCGCCGGCGCCGGTGGAGTCGAGGTGCTCGACTTCTCCGTTGTAGACAATGGTCACGGTTTCGAAGCCGCGATGCGGGTGTTGTCCGACGCCGCGCGGCCTGTCTGCCGGTTCGAAGTTCATCGGGCCGGCATGGTCGAGCAACAGAAACGGACTGACGTGGCGGCCGTGACTGTTGTAGGAAAACAGGGAACGAACCGGAAAGCCATCGCCGACCCAGTGCCGGGGCGGGGCGCTGTAGATACCGAGAATGTTTTTCATGTCTAGCTCCTTGCAAATGCTTGTTCAGACGATGGCGACATTCTGAACCTGGAACGCTGGCGCCGGTAGTAGGCATAACTTATACTCACCGTTCCATATTTGGAACGATGGTGTGCTTGACCTCAACGATCTCTATTACTTTGCCCAGGTCGTGGAGCACGGTGGTTTTGCCCCGGCGGGGCGGGCGCTGGGCGAACCCAAGTCCAAGCTCAGCCGTCGGGTGGCGGCCCTGGAAGATCGGCTGGGTGTGCGCCTGCTGAATCGCTCCACCCGCCATGTCAGCGTGACCGAGATCGGCAAGATCTTTCACAACCACTGCCGGGCGATGCTGCTGCAGGCCGAGGCGGCCGAGGATGCGATTGCCAGTCTGGCCGCCGAGCCCTGTGGCCTGGTCCGGGTGAGCTGTCCGGTGGCGCTGCTCGATGCACGGGTAGCCGATATGCTGGCCGCTTACCAGCAGCAGTACCCGCAGGTCGAACTGCATCTGGATGCGACCAATCGCCGGGTTGATCTGATCGAGGAGGGCGTCGATGTTGCCATCCGCGTGCGACCACCGCCGCTGGAAGACAGTGACCTGGTGCTTCGCACCCTGTCCGATCGCGGCCAGTGCCTGGTGGCCAGCCCCGACTTGCTCGAACAACACGGCCAGCCGCAGGTGCCGGCCGACCTGGGCGGTCTGCCCAGCCTGGCCCTGGGACGGGGCCAGCAAAGATATCAATGGCATCTGATCGGGCCGGATGGTGCAGAGGCTCGGATCAACCATCACCCGCGGCTGGTGACGCGCAGCATGAATCTGCTGCGCACCGCGGCTGTCGCCGGGGTTGGGGTCTGCCAACTGCCGACCATGATGATGACCGATGAGCTCGCCGACGGTCGGCTGCTGCGGGTGCTGGCAGGCTGGGCGCCGCCGCGCGAGATCATTCATGCCGTTTTTCCTTCACGCCGCGGCCTGATGCCGGCCGTGCGTGCCTTGATTGACCATCTCGTCGAGCGCTTTGCCGCGCTGGACGAGGACTGAACCGGGAGAACCCTCAATGAACAAGCAGAAACTCATCGCCTGGCGCGAGCTCAAGCCCGAAGTGCCGGCGCATGCCCGCATCGCCAATGTCGATCTGGTCATCATTCGCTGGCCTGATGCAGAGGAAGTGTCCGTGCTCTACGGTCGCTGCCAGCATCGTGGCGCCTTGATGGTTGACGGATCGGTCGGCGATGAAAAGCTGACCTGCCGTCTGCATGGCTCTACCTACCGCTATCGGTCGGGGAAGAACATTCACTATCCCGGCGCAGACCTGCGGCGCTTCAGCGCATGGATAGAGGAGGGTGCGGTGTGGGTGGATGCCGACGAGATTGCCGAGTGGGAGCAGAGCAATCCGCAGAAGTACCAGCGCGATGCCTACCAGGGCGACTATGCTGACTTCAAGGGCAGCGACGATGAGCCCCACGTCAAGGCCATCCAGGCCCTGGCAGCCGACGGGCTGGAGAAGGTCGGCCACCACGGGGCGATGGCGGCCATGGGCGTGCCGGGCCGCACGCTGCCGAAATGGGACGATATTCAGATCCTCACCGCCCAGCTCCATCGTCCACCGCTGCTCGATGACGAGCCGGTCGACACCCGGGTCACCATTGGCAGTCGCTCGCGCAGCCCCTGGCTCTGGATATCCCGCTGTTCGTTTCGGACATGAGCTTCGGGGCCTTGTCGGCCGAGGCCAAGCTCGCCCTGGCGACCGGCGCCGAGCTGGCCGGCACCGGCATCTGCTCGGGCGAAGGCGGCATGCTGGATGAAGAACAGGGGGCCAATAGCCGCTATTTCTACGAGCTGGCCTCGGCCCGCTTTGGTTTTTCCATCGACAAGGTGCAGCGCTGCCAGGCCTTTCATTTCAAGGGCGGCCAGGCAGCCAAGACCGGCACGGGCGGCCATCTTCCGGGCACCAAGGTGACCGAGAAAATCGCTGAAGTCCGCGGCCTGGAGGCGGGCCAGGCTGCTGTCTCACCGGCCACCTTTCCCGATTGGAGCAGCCCGGCCGACTACCGTGATTTCGCCAACCAGGTCAGGGAAGCCACCGGCGGGATTCCGATTGGCTCCAAACTGTCGGCTCAGCACATCGAGCGTGATATCAACGCGGCCCTGGAGGCGGATGTCGACTACATCATTCTGGACGGACGCGGCGGCGGCACGGGGGCTGCTCCGCTGTTGTTTCGCGACAACATCTCGGTACCCACCATCCCGGCCCTGGCCCGCGCCCACCTCGACCGCTGTCAGCGCGCCGAGGTGACGCTGATCATCACCGGCGGTCTCAGAATGCCGGCCGATTTCATCAAGGCCCTGGCCCTGGGTGCCGATGCCATTGCCGTGTCGAACTCGGCTTTGCAGGCGATCGGCTGCCTGGGCATGCGCGCCTGCCATACCAACCACTGTCCGGTCGGCATCGCCACCCAGAAGCCCGGTCTGCGCCAGCGCCTGATTGTCGAGCAGTCGGCCAAGCGCCTGGCCAATTTCTTCCGCGCCTCGGTCGAGCTGATGCAGGTGATGGCCCGGGCCTGCGGCCATCGCCGCCTGGCGGACTTTTCTGTCGAAGACCTGACCACATGGAAACGCGAGCTGGCCGAGCTCTCGGGCGTTGCTTATGGGGGTATGCTTGGGCGATGATCGTCACCCACCGTATCTCGCTGACCAAGCTGCTGGCCTTTACCTGGCCGAGGCTGCTGGTGCTGGCTGTGTTTACCGCCCTGGCCTGTCTGGTCATGGATCAGCTTGGCCGCGATCTGTTGAAGGCGCTGTCCTATGCCGCCGGCTTTCTTGGTACCGCACTGGCCTTTCTGATCGGTTTTCGCAACAACTCGGCCTACGGGCGCTGGTGGGAGGGGCAGCGTATCTGGTCCAGACTGAAATACGATTCGCGCAGCTTCGCGCTGCTGGTTCAGGGCCTGATCGGCGGCGCTGAGCGCACGGCCAGCGTGCGCAAGGATATGCTTCATCGCCAGATCGCCTTTGCCTGGTGGCTGAATCGCTACCTGCGCAAGCTGCCGCCGGGTGCGGAGGTCGAGAGTCTGCTTGCCGTCGACGAGTTGCAGCGGGCCGCTAGTGTACCCCGTCATTAATCCTGTAACATTCAGCGAGTCGGAAAGCGCTTAGCT
>REEQ01000036.1 GCA_007695005.1 Wenzhouxiangellaceae bacterium
GCTGCCGAAGGGCACACTGCGGCTGAATGCGATCTACATTGGTGCCGGGTTAATAACTCGGCAATCTGTTTGATTGCCGGGTTAATGGTGGTCCTTCTTGACTTGAAGATACAGGGCTTCTTGCTGGTCCAGATCAAGCGTCCGCAGGTCAAGGCCCTGGGCAGATGCAAGCTGCTCCATCGCCCGGAATCGACGCTCGAACTTGTGATTGCTGGCCCGCAAAGCCATCCCGGGATCGACGTCGAGCTTGCGAGCAATATTGGTCAGGGCAAACAGCAGATCGCCGACTTCCTCCTCGATGTGGTCGCGATCATCATTGGCCATGGCCTCCTTGAGCTCCTCTGCCTCCTCATTGAGCTTGGCGAAAATCGGCTCGACGGCGGGCCAGTCGAAACCGACTCGGGCCGCGCGCTTCTGCAGCTTGACCGCACGCCGCAAGGCGCCCAGTCCATTTGAAACGCCGGCCAGTGCGCTGGCATCCTGCTCGCCCTTGGCCGCTCGTTCTTCGGCTTTGATCCTTTCCCAGTTGATGGTTTGGGCCTCGGCATCGGCAATGCTGGCATCGCCAAACACATGCGGATGGCGCCGTTCGAGCTTGTCGGAAATGGCCGCCACCACCTCACCAAAGCCGAACGCGCCAAGCTCTTCGGCCATGCGGGCATGGAAAACAACCTGAAACAGCAGGTCACCGAGCTCGTCCTTGAGGTCCTCGAAGTCGTTTCGTTCGATCGCCTCGGCCACTTCATGGGCCTCTTCAATGGTGTAGGGCGCAATCGAGCGAAAGTCCTGCTCGATGTCCCAGGGACATCCGGAAACTGGATCACGCAAGCGCGCCATGATCTCGATCAGGCGAGAAATATCTTGATCATTCATGCAATTTATCCTTCAGCGTGGCGGCAGGGCAATGCGGATCGCCGCACCACCGAGCGTGGAGGGTAACAGCTCGAGGCTGCCGGCATAGGCTTCAACCAGCTCCTGGGCGATCGCCAGCCCCAGGCCCTGACCCTCGCGCCTCTCGTCACCGCGAACACCGCGCGCGCACAGCTCGCCAAAGCGTTCTGGTGCAATACCGGGCCCGTTGTCTTCAACAAGAATTTCAACGCCGGGTTGGCGCAGGCCCCGTGCGCCCTCGCTGACCGTCACCCGCATGCGCCCGGCACCATACTTGGCGGCATTGTCCATCAGATTGCCGCAAAGCTCCATCAGATCACGACCATCGATGCGCGCACTCACCTCATCATCTCCCAGGACCTCGACTTCGAGGCCGCTTTCGGCATACAGACGGCTGAGTGAGTCGGCCAGGCGCTGAATGAACGGCAGCACGGCAACCGGGGGCGGCAAGGTGCGTCGAGTCGAGCGCGCGGCCCGTTCGAGCTGGCGCCTGAGCAGGTGATGCATGTCATCGACCGCGCTGCTCAGCGCTGGCGCCTCGCGCAGCAAGTCGCCGTCCAGGCGACTTCGCATCACCGCCAGCGGTGTCTTCAAGGCATGGGCCAGATCAGCCAGCGCCTTCCGGTAATGCCGAGCGTTGTCACGCTCCGTGGCCAGCAGCGCGTTCAGGTTCGCAGTCAGCGGCTGCAGCTCGCGCGGGTACGAGCGCTGCAGCGCCTCGCGCCGGCCGGCCTCGATTTCGGCCACCTCCACAGCCACCTGGCGCAACGGTCGCAGCAGCAGCAGCAAAATGACCAGCTGGGCGATGATCACCAGTAGCGCGGCCAGCCCCAACCAGCGCCAGAGGTCACCGCGAAAACCGGCCACGGTGCCCTGGAAACGACCTGGATCTTCTGCTGCCCAGATGGTCAGGTCAATGATTTCTCCGTCCGGTTGCTCCCAGCCCAGCCCGATGGCATAGACATACCAGTTGCCGTCCACCGCCGGCCCACGGAACAGTTCGGTGCCGCGCTCGATCAGACGGGCGCGCGGCGCTTCAGTCACACCCACCAGAGATGGCGAAGACCAGGCACCATAGGGCGTCAACGCGCCGGCATTCAAACCGGACCCCGGCTGATCCAGGCGCGGCTCGGCCAGCGAGTCGGCGACCATCGGCCGACCCTGGCTGTCAACATCTATGGTCGACAGGATAAGGAACACCACTGACTCCAGGCGCTCCTTGAGCGCACTTTCGGCAGCACCTCGGAAACCACGATCAACAGCCAGGCCAATCAGGCCCAGTGCGATCGCCAGGGCAAGCGCGCCGCCAAGCAGCAGGCGCAGCAGCAAGGAGGGGGCGGCGCCCGGACCGGGCGCGGACTCAGGCTTCGGCAGACCGGAAGCGGTAGCCACGGCCACGCAGGGTTTCGATCGGCTGCCAGCTGCTGTCCGGATCCAGCTTTTTGCGCAAGCGTCCGATGATGACTTCGATGACGTTGCTGTCCGGGTCGGCATCTTCGTCGTACAGGTGCTCGTTGAGCTCCATCTTCGACACCACCTGGTCGGGATGGAGGATGAAGTACTCAAGCACCTTGTACTCGAAACTGGTCAATTCCAGGAGCTGCTCTTCCAGCCGCACATCCTGGCTGGACAGGTTGACCTCGAGCGGACCGAAGCGAACTTCCGGTGCCGCATGCCCGGCCGAGCGCCTGAGCAGGGCATTGACCCTGGCCATCAGCTCTTCGATACGGAACGGCTTGGTCACATAGTCATCGGCGCCCAGCTCCAGGGCCTGGACCTTGTCCTGCCAATCGCTGCGCGCGGTCAGCACCAGGATCGGATACTTGAGACCACGCTGGCGGACCGAGCGGATGATCTCCATGCCGCCATGACCCGGCAGGCCCAGGTCGACGATGGCCAGGTCAACCGGGTATTCGGTAGCGTAGTGGAGGCCGTCGGTGCCGTCCGCGGCCAGGTCGGTGGCATGGCCTTCGCGTTTCAAGGCCCGCCCCAGCAGCTCCCTCAGCGCTTCTTCGTCCTCGATCACCAGAATGCGCATGGGCTACCTCCGATCAGCCGGCACGCGCACAGTGCGCACCACGCCATCATCGGTCAATATCCGAATGACATGAACACGACGACCATCGCGCTCGATGGTATGGGCCGATACCACCTTGGCGTTGTGCTGGCGCGCCACTCGTTCAGCAGCTTCCTGCAGACTGATTGCCCAGGCTGAAACGACCAGCACGGTCGAGGCGACCATGGCCAGCAGCAGTTGTTTCAGAAGCGTGGTCAAGGCAGAAAGACTCCACGGCGATTCGATGCGCCAATTGTAAGCCAGACTGCTTAATGCATTCTGAACCCGGCAAGCTCGAAAGCGCCGGCCTGAACGCGCTGCAGACACGGCAACAGGATGCCGGGCCTGAGATCTGGACTCGGTGCCGCCTGAGTGACCGGAGCCCTCAGTAAATTTCCGCCACGCAGCAGCGCAGACTGCCGCCGGCTTTTTCAATCTCGTCGAGCTCAATACCATGGACCACGAAGCCCCAGCTCTCCAGCTTGGAAAGCTTGTCTGACGGCAGCGCATCGACTGCAGTCTGACTCATGAACAAGTCCTTGAAATTCAGCGCAATGCAATTGCCTGCAAAGGCTTCTTTCTCCGCTGTCGTGATTTCGAGAACATGTCCGGGATAAGCATCGGCAATGGCCTCAGGCACCCTCGGGTCGACAAAGGCGTCCGGACAGATCACCAGCGCACGTGATGCCAGCACCGCCATTACCACATTGGTGTGGTACTCGCTGGGCTTGAGATCGAAACGGAAGGTCAGCGCCAGGTCGAAGGCTTCGTGCATGGCCTCACAACCGGCATCATCGACACGCTGGCTCATGCCGCAATAGCCGATTCGATGGGAACGATCAATGACCAGCGCGCCGGTCAGCTCGGCAATCAGCTCGCGCTGGGACAAGTCGACCGTCTCATAATTGAGCAGGTCCTTGAAGAAGGCCCGGATGTCACTGCGTCCGGCTTCCAGGCGTCGCTCCGGGTGCAGCATCCTGCCGATGATGCAGCGGCCGGGAATGCTGGCGAAGACATTGTTCGGAAACAGGTCGTCCGGCGTCGTTGAATGGCCCGGAAATCGCACAAGCGGAATGCCGCAGGCGGTGATGCGCTCACTGAGACGCCGATGCTGATCCAGCGCCCTGGCCGGATTGACCTGGACACTCAAGTCCATGTAGACATTGTCGCGCGCCGATTGCTCGGACAACCGAAAATCGGTCGGCTCAACCAGAAACACCGCCCGCGGCACCGGCGGACTGTCATTGTTGAGCCAGCCAGCCTTGATCTGCTGGCGAAAATCGGCGGGCGTGGTAACAATCAAGACAAGCGTGCTCCAAATGCGTGGGCCGCATATGGTAGGGGGAAAAAGAACAACAAGGAAGTGCTACCGATTCCCCCTTCGCCTCAGGGCATGGCCTCAAGCAGCAGTTCAGGGCCCGCGCTGTCCTTGTGCATGTTCTGGCTGAGCGTCTGGCGCCAGCCCCGGGCGCCTGGCTGGCCATGAAACAGGCCGAGCATGTGACGGGCAATCTGTTGCAGACGCCCACCGGACTGCAGGTGGGCGTCGGCATATTCGACCATTGATTCGACCACCTGCCTGCGACTGCCGGCAACAGGCTGGCCAAGGACGGCACCGAGCTCTGCCAGGATCCAGGGATTCTGGTAAGCCGAGCGGCCGAGCATCACGCCGTGAACAGCGGACAGTTCCTGCCTGGCCTGCCCGACCTCGACAATACCGCCGTTGAGCACAAACTCAAGCCCGGGAAAACGCTCGACCAGGCGATGGACGCGATCGTAATGCAAAGGCGGCACTTCACGGTTCTCCTTCGGGCTCAGGCCCGACAACCAGGCCTTTCGGGCATGGATGATGAAAACTGTGGTGCCGGATTCGGCCACCCGTTCGACAAAGTCGATCAGGAATTCTTCACTGTCAAGCTCATCGACACCGATCCGGCTCTTGACGGTCACCGGTACGGCGACGGCAGCACGCATCGCCGCCAGACACTCGGCCACCAACGCCGGCTCCTTCATCAAGCAGGCGCCAAAGCGGCCTTTCTGAACCCGATCAGACGGGCAACCGACATTCAGATTGATCTCGTCATAACCGCGCTCGGCACCCAGCACGGCGGCCTTCGCCAGCGCTTCGGGCTCGCTGCCGCCGAGCTGCAGCGCCAGTGGACGCTCAGCCGCGGCAAAGCCCAGCAGACGCTCGCGGTCGCCGTGAATGACCGCGCCGGTGGTCACCATTTCGGTGTAAAGCCGGGCATCGGCGTTGATCTGGCGGTGGAAAAACCGGCAATGCCGGTCGGTCCAGTCCATCATCGGTGCCACGCACAGCAGGTGAGTCTTCCCGTCCATCCGCGTATGTTAGCCGCCCGGCTGCGTTGAGAATCAAGCTTCTCTGTGGCAAAGTGACAGTCGTTGGCAAGCCAGGAGTCCGCGCGGCAGAATCCGTCCGGGCTCCTGCGGATCGCGATCACAGCGTTTGATCGCGGGTTCCGATGGCATGAAGTCATAGGGGAAGCCCTGGGGAAGCAGATGGCAGACACTAAGCATTCGCGGCGCGGTGACCGGGTGCTGCTGAGATTGCTCAAGCGCTTGCGCACCGAGTTCGAGCTCGCGGTTCTGGTCTCGTTCGGGGTGCTGGCCACCTTGGTCATTGCAGCAATGGCCGCCTACCGAATTGGTACGGGCCACCTCATTGGCGGCCTGGTCAATTCTGGCATCGCCCTGTCGATCCTGACAGTGGTCTGTTACGCCCTGCTCGGTCGCAACACGCGCCTGGCTGCCATCCTGTTTGTTCTGATCGCCAGCGCCGGCTGTCTGGTAAGTGCCCTGATTCTCGGCCGCACTGGCCTGCTTTGGAGCTATGTGGTCCTCTGGATCAACTCACTGCTCGTCAACCGCCAGCTTGCGCTGGCGGTCAACCTGACGCTGGTGGTCATTCTTGGCGTTCAGGGCAGCTTGTTCGAATCAGGCCCCGAACACCTGAGCTTCACGGTCACGGCCCTGCTTGTGGCCGGTTACGGCTACATTCACTCGCGGCGATTCGCCGCGCAGCGGCAGATGCTTGAGGAAATGGCCAGTCATGATCCGCTCACCGGTGCCGGCAACCGGCGCCTGCTCAAGCGCGACCTCAATGCCGCACTGCTCCGAAGCCGCCTGCAGCGAGAGCCCTGTACGCTGGTGGTCATGGACATCGATCGCTTCAAGCAGGTCAATGATCGCTTCGGACATGAGGCCGGCGACGACGTACTGGAGCGCTTCGTGCGCCATGTGCGCTCCCACATGCGAAGCGGCGACAGCCTGTACAGAATGGGTGGTGAAGAGTTCGTCCTGCTGCTCCCCGGCATGGATCGGGGCGCGGCTGGCCAGGCCTTGCCCGAGCTCCACACCCGGCTCAGCGGAACCATTGCTGGCCCGGCCGGACCGGTAAATTTCTCGGCCGGTGCCGCGACGTTGTCGACTGCAGATGACTGGTCGCGCTGGTTGGCCCGCGCCGACACTGCCATGTACAAGGCCAAGCGGGCAGGCCGAAACCGGATCGAATTTGCCGAACCCTGACCTCTTCTCCAGCCTCTGCTGCCCGGACTTCTCGCTGACGGGCCCGGACCCGCTTTCGGGTAGACTGAACGTCTACCCGAACTCACTACCGACGAGGAGGATGCGTTGAATTACTGGTTGATGAAGTCCGAGCCCGACGCCTTTGGTATCGATGACTTGAAGAGCCGTCCCGGTCGCACCGAACCTTGGGACGGCGTTCGCAACTACCAGGCTCGCAACTTCATGCGCGATGAGATGAAACAAGGTGACCGCGTGTTTTTCTATCACTCCAACTGCAAGGTTCCGGGCATCGTGGGCATTGCCGAAGTGGCCAGCAAGCCCTACCCCGATCCCAGCCAGTTCGACCCCGACTCGAAGTACTATGACCCGAAAAGTGACCCGGATGAGCCGCGCTGGGTCCTGATTGATGTCAGGTACGTACGCCATATGAAGCGCGTTGTTTCCCTGGCTGAAATCAAGGACCACGCAGAGGCACTGGGTGAGTTCGCCCTGACCCGGCGCGGCAACCGTCTGTCGATCATGCCGGTGACTGCCGAACAATGGGACTATCTACTTGGAATGGAAAAGCAATGAGCCAGGCGCGTTTGAAAATTGAAGTGGCGCGGGCCGCGTTGCGCCATGTCGAGGATGGCATGCTGCTGGGCGTAGGCACCGGCAGCACGGTCAACGCCTTCATTGATGAACTCGCCGCCTCCGGCCTGCGACTGGAAGGGGCGGTCTCGTCCTCCGAGGCCACCACCGAAAGACTGAAGGCGATCGGGGTCAAGGTGATCGACCTCAACCACTGCGGCGATCTGGAGCTCTACATCGATGGCGCCGACGAGGTTGACGCGCATCGCCGCCTGATCAAAGGCGGCGGCGGCGCACTGACCCGGGAAAAGATCATCGCCGCTGCCAGTCGGCGCTTCATCTGCATCGTCGATGCATCGAAGTGCCGCCCCATTCTGGGAGAGTTCCCCTTGCCGGTAGAGGTGATCCCCATGGCCAGGGCGTTCGTCTCTCGCAAGCTCACAGCCATGGGCGGACGGCCAGAGCTGCGCGAGGATTTCGTCACCGACAATGGCAACCTGATTCTCGATGTGCGCAAGCTGGACCTGATTAACCCGGTCCAGACCGAGCGGGACATCAACCAGATTCCCGGCGTCGTGACCTGCGGGCTGTTTGCACTCCGCCCCGCCGATGTGGTGATGATTGCCACCGAGAGCGGCATAGAGATCAGGCAGCCGAACTCCTGAAATAACGTACGCCTCGCTCGGTGATCACCGCGTCCAGCGGCACATCCCAACGCTCGGCCGGCAGGCTGTCAACTTCCTGCACGCCGTAGGCGGCGCCGACCAGCAACGGCCCGCTGTCGGGCCGATCCAGGCAGAAGGCAAAACGACGGTCATAAAATCCGGCCCCCATGCCCAGACGCGTACCGGCGGCGGAGAAGGCAACCAGCGGCATCAGGACCAGCTCAAGCTGCTCGACTTCGATCTGGCGGCCCGTCAAGGGCTCAGGAATTCCGAAGCGATTGGCCGTCATTACTGCACCGGGCTGCCAGCGCCTGAAGCTCATTTCCGAGCCGTCAACGACCGGGAGATACACTCGGCGCCCGGCATGGTGCAAGGCTTCCAGCGCAGGTGCCAGATCGGGTTCACCACGAAAAGCATGGTAGGCAGCCAGGTGCAGGCAGTCCCGATCATCGAGAAAGCGCAGCAAGTGTGCGCAGACGGCACGATCGAGCTGACGCCGGCGATGCTCGTGCAGGTTCTCACGCTGCCGCACCAGACGGTCGCGGAAAGCCGATTTGAGATCAGTCGCTCTGGTTTCGGAACCCATCGTCTGGCATGCCGGGAAATCGGTTGCGGCAGGCCCCAGGATGAGTGGCGCTCTCCACCTGTGCCGCTGCAGGTCTGTGACCTTGAACCAATGGTTCAGGTGGGTCGGCTCTCCGAGCCATCAGGCGATTCGCAACCAAAGGCGAATATGCACACCAGCATCGAAAGGCGCCGTCCCGAGGTCAATAAGTAGGGACAAGGCATATTACGTTCCTGCTGGCGAACACCGCAGAGAGCGCCTGGGTACAAGTCTAATCCCCGGCCAGCGCGCGATCAAGTCGACCGGCCAGATCGCGTATCCGACGATCCACCTTCTGCTCCCGCTCGGCCAGCTGCTGGCGCAGTTTCAGCACCTCTTCGGCCATGTTCAGCGCGCACATCACGGCGATCTTGTCCATCGAGGAAATGCGCCCGGTGTCTCGGACCTGGCGCATTTGCTGATCCAGATACAGCGCAGACTCCATCAGGTCGCGACGCTGATCCGGCGTACACATGACCCGATATTCGCGCTCGAGAATCCTGACTGTTACCGGTTCCGATACTGCATTCATGCCAACTTACCCCGCGTTTTCCAGCGCCTTGAGACGATCGATCATGGCCTCGACCCGGGCCCGCGCTTCTTCATTGCGCTGCACCAGTCCTGCCCGTTCGGCAACCAGCGCCTCCTGGCGGGTATGCAGGGAACGATTCTCTTCCTCGAGCCGCCGAATCCGCTCGGCAACCTCCTGCAAGCGCTGTTCCAGCCGGTCCAGATCGGCCGAGGTCTGATCAAGGGAATCCATGGCGCGGCTTGTTCTTAAGTATTTACAGAGGCTTAATCATAGAACTTTATGTCATCACTTCACAAGCACCCTGTCGTCGCCGCAGCAGCAGTGAGATCGGATGATGAGCTTGCAGTGATAGAATCCCGGTGTCTTCCCGCAAGCCTTGACCATGACCACCGAACAGGAATCCAAGCTGGCCTGGATACTGGCCCTGGCCGCCGACCAGGACCCGGCCGGCATTGCCGAAACACACGCCGTCGTCATCGGCCTGCTGTGTGCCCGCTCCGACCAGAACGAACGCGAACTGGCTACCCATCTGGCCGCGTTGCAAGTGGGTGAATGGACCTCCGATGACATTCTCCGCCAGATCGGCCCGGCGCTGACGACGCTGAAATCCGAGCTGGCCGCGCCGGATATGCGCTTTCAGCCGCTGTTACCGGCCGATGACCGCCCGCTAAGTGAGCGCACCGACTGCATGGCGCGCTGGTGCTCGGGCTTTCTGACCGGATTTGGCGCCGGCCAGCCGGTACTGAAGAGCGAAGAAGCCCGCGATGCGCTGCGCATGATCGAGCAGATCGCGCGTGCCGCCACCGACCCCGGCTCTGACCAGGAAGCCGAAGAAAACGCCTATACCGAACTGACCGAATTCCTGCGCGTGGCAGTCTTGCTGCTGCGCGAGGAAGGGCTGGTGCGCTCATGATCCGGGCCGAAGAATTCGCCCGGCGCCGCCTTCGCTTGATGGAGGAGGCTGGCGAGCAGGCCATGGTCGTGCTCGCCGCCGCACCGGAAGCCATCCGCAATGGCGACAGTCACTACCCCTATCGCCAGGACAGCGACTTTTTCTACCTGACCGGGTTTGCAGAACCGGACGCCGTTCTGGTACTGCTGCCCGGCCGGGAAAAAGCTCAGCAGCTGATGTTCTGTCGCGAGCGCAACCCGGAGCGGGAGCGCTGGGACGGGCCGCGCCTCGGTCTTGAAGGCGCACGCGAACAGCTGGGCATGGACGATGCCTTTCCGATCGAGGATCTCGACGAGATTCTGCCCGGACTGATGGAGGGCTGTGAACGCATTTACCACCTGGTCGGCAAGGATCTGCAGCTTGACCAGCGCATCATCGGCTGGCGCAACCGATTGCGCGCTGCCCACAAGGGCGAGCGCGGGCCGGGAGAACTGGTTTCACTCGAGCACCTGCTCCACGAGCAGCGCCTGATCAAAAGTCGCGATGAGCTGCGCTGCATGAACAAGGCAGCACGGATATCGGCCACCGCAATGACTCGCGCGATGCGACGCTGCCAGGCCGGTGCCAGCGAGGCCGACCTGATGGCCGAATTGCTGCATGAGTATCACCGACACAGTTGCCAGCCAGCCTACCAGCCGATCGTCGCCGGCGGCGACAACGCCCTGGTCCTGCACTACATCGCCAATAACCGCGCCCTGCCCGACGACGGTCTGGTACTGATTGATGCAGGCTGCGAATTCCAGGGATATGCGGCCGATATTTCCCGCACCTTTCCGGTCTCCGGTCGCTTCAGCCCGGCGCAGCGCGAACTCTACGACCTGGTCCTGGCAGCCCAGAACGCCGCAATCGATCAGGTTCGGCCCGGACGCCCTTTCGAGGCCTACCACGAGGCCGCCGTTCGCACCCTGACTGCAGGTCTGATCGAGCTCGGCCTGCTGAGCGGGGATCTCGATCAACTGATCGAAAATCAGACCTACCGCCGCTTCTACATGCACAAGACCGGCCACTGGCTGGGCCTGGATGTCCACGATGTCGGCGACTATCGTCTTGAAGGACAATCGCGCGTGCTCGAAAAGAACATGGTGGTGACCGTCGAGCCGGGCCTGTATATCGGGTATGAAGATGACATCCCGGAACAATGGCGCGGCATCGGTATTCGCATCGAAGACGATATCCGGGTGACCGGTGACGAGCCGGAAAACCTGACCCGCAGCGTGCCGCGCCTGGCCGATGAGATCGAGGCGGTCATGCGCTGATGAAGGCCTTCGATGTCATCGTCAACGGCGGCGGCCTGGCCGGTGCCACGCTGGCCGTCGCCCTGGCGCGAACCGGGCGTCGAGTTGCCGTCATCGAAGCAACCGGGCGCATCGCATCAAGCCAGCCCAGCTACGACGATCGCACCCTGGTGATCAACGCCGCCTCGCTGAACATTCTGTGTGCGCTCGAGCTGCTGCCTGACACCTTGACCCGGATGCCTGTCGCCCGCATCGAGGTCAGCCGTGCCGGCGGGTTTGGCCATCTCGTGCTGGAAGCGAAGCAGTTCGGGCGCGAACGGTTCGGTGCCGTCATCATTGCCCGCGAACTTGGCCAGGTGCTGCTGCAGGCGCTGGCCAGCACACCCGGGATAGCAAGTTTCTGCCCCGATCGCCTGGTGTCATTCAAGACCGACCAGAGCAGCGTCAGCGTTGAACTGGCATCCGGCACGGTGCTGAATGCAGCGCTGCTGGTTGGCGCGGACGGCAACCATTCCGCCGTGCGCCAGCTTGCCGGCCTGCCCTGCCAGCGCCACGACTACGGTGAGTCGGCGATGATTTTCAATATTCAGGCCCGGCTCGCGCCCACGGCCACCGCCTGGGAACGCTTCACCCCGCAGGGCCCGCTCGCCCTGCTTCCGCAGTCCGGCGGTCGCCTGGGTGTAGTCTGGATCGACCGCAGCGAGGCGATTGCCGAAACCTTGAACTGGCCTGACCAGCACCTGCTGGACAAGCTGGTCGAACGCCTGGGCCAGGACTTCGGCGGCCTGTCCCGTCCGGGCAAGCGCGCCTGCTACCCACTGGTGCGACAGCGCACGCCCTGGCCGGTCAGCCAGCGCGTGGTCGTGGTCGGCAACGCCGCCAACGCCGTCCACCCGGTATCGGCGCAGGGCTTCAACCTGGGCCTGCGCGATGTCGGCGGCCTGGTCGATGTGCTGAACAACCAGGATGACCCGGGCAACGAGGCAGCGCTACTTCGCTACGCTCGAGTGCGCCAGGACGACCAGGACAGCACGGTGCGCTACACCGACACGCTGGCACGTGCGTTCACCAATCCATCGCGCCTGGCCAGGCTGATGTCCGGCATCGGTCTGGCCGCCCACGCCGCCTGGCCAACCCTGGGTGCCCGCCTGGCCCAGGCGGCGATGGGCTTTCGCGAGCCGGTCTGCAGCCTGGCTCGCGAAAGCACCAGCGCGGCTCGCGAGCAGGCAGCATGAAGCGTTTCGATATCGACATTGCCGTCTGCGGCGGCGGCGTGGCCGGTGCGGTCTGCGCCAGCCTGCTGGCCAGGGCCGGCCGCAGCGTTGCCCTGATCGAGGCGCGGCGGCCCGGCTGGCAGCCACCGATGCAGGATTTCGATCTGCGCGTTGTCGCCATCAGCCCGGGTTCGGCCCGCATCCTGGACAAAGCCGGCGGTCTGGCACTGCATGATCCGCGACGCCGGGCGGAATATCGGCGCATGCAAGTCTGCGCTGCCGCCGCTTCGGTGGCATTCAGCGCCCAGGAACATGGAATAGATCAGCTCGGCTGGATCGCCGAGGTGCCGGCTCTGCAGCAAGCCCAGTGGCAGGCCATGGAGCAGCGCGGACAAGTCCGCATCCTGGCCCCGGCCCAGGTGCAGGAGATGGCGCTGCGCGATGACTCGGTCCGGCTCAGCCTGGCGGATGGCCAGACCCTGCGGGCGGGTCTGCTGGTCGCCGCCGACGGTGCTCGCAGCCGGCTACGCGAACTTGCCGGCATCATCACTGATCAGTGGCACTACAACCAGGCGGCACTGGTCACCCACATCAGCACCGAACGAACCAATGAGGGCGTGGCCTGGCAACGCTTCACCGAGCATGGTCCACTGGCCCTGCTGCCGCTGCCGGACGGGCGCTCATCCATCGTCTGGTCGCAGCCGGATCGCCGCGCCCAGCAACTGTTGGCCCTCGACGAGGGCGACTTCCTGGACGAGCTCAACAGCCACCAGGACAGCCCCTTCGGCCTGGCTCTGAGCTGCACTGAACGACGCAGCTTTGCGTTGATCCGTCGTCAGGCTCAACGTCTGGTCAAGCAGCGCCTGGTCCTGCTGGGTGATGCGGCACGCAACGTCCACCCCCTGGCCGGCCAGGGCCTGAACCTGGGGCTGGCCGATGCCGCCGCCCTGGCCGAAGTGCTGGAAAACTGGCAGCCCGACCAGGACCCCAGCGCCGCCCTGGCCCGCTACCAGCGCTGGCGCCTGGCTGCCGGCAGCGTGATCGCAGGCGGCATTCATGCAATCAACGAAATCGGTCACGGGCCGCCGCCATTCAGCACCGGCCTGCTGGGTCTCGGGTTTCGCCTGGCCGGCAGGCTGTGGCCGGCTCGCGAAGCCTTCGTCAAGCGCGCCTGCGGGCTGGATGCCGACAGTCCGCGTCTGTCGCGCAGCTGACCGACACGAACGAGCCCAAGCCAGAATGAACCCGCCCAGTCCGCTGCGCGCCGCCCTGTTCGTCACCGGTGGCGCGGTGATGATCAGCTTTGCAGCCATCTTCGCCCGGCTCGCCGATGTGGCACCGACCACCTCGGGCTTCTACCGACTGTTCTTCGGCAGCCTGGGGCTGGCCATGCTGCTGTTGATCAGCCGCGACATGCGCACGGGCTTTTCGCGCAACTGGAGCGGGTCGATCGTGATCGCTCTTCTGTTTACCGCCGACATCTGGTTCTGGCACCGCTCGATCATCTACATCGGCCCGGGTCTGTCGACCCTGCTGGCCAACTTCCAGGTGTTCATCCTGACCGCCGTCGGCGTGATCTGGCTGCGCGAGCGGGTCGGCTGGCGCTTCGCGTCCGGCCTGGGCCTGGCCTCGATCGGCCTGTGGCTGTTGTTTGGTCGTGACTGGGCCAACCTGTCCGGCGACTTCCGCCTTGGTATTGGCTTAGGCTTACTCACGGCCCTCGCTTACGGCCTTTACCTGCTGAGTCTGCGCGGCTACCAGATCCGTCATCCGGGAATCCGCCCGGAGGCCCGACTGGCACAGGTTTCGATCTGCTGCGCGATCATGCTCGGACTGATCAATCTGTCTGAAGGCAACTCCTTCGCCATCCCCGATGCACAATCGCTGGCCGCGCTGGTCGCCTTGGGCCTGCTCTGCCAGGTGCTGGGCTGGCTGCTGATCACCCGCGGCATGCCGTTCCTGCCTGCCGCCATCGTCGGCCTGCTGTTACTGCTGCAGCCATCGCTGTCGATTGTCTGGGACATGCTGATTTTCGGCCTGCGCCTGGGCGCACTGCAGGTGGTTGGGGCTCTGCTGGCCCTTGCCGGCATTTACCTGGGTTTCCGATCAGCGGCACGGCGGCGCGCGGGAGGCGCGCCGGAAGATGTGAGAAAGCAGAGGGATGATGATTGACCCCTGGACTGCCCCCTCAGACCTGCCAATCCACCGGCACCACACCCCTGCTTTCCAGCCATTGGTTCGCCTGCGAGAAGTGCTTGCATCCGAAAAACCCGCGATGTGCCGATAGCGGCGATGGATGCGGCGCCTTGAGTACCAGGTGACGGCTGCTGTCGATATTGGCGCCTTTGCGCTGGGCATGGCTGCCCCAGAGCAGGAAAGCGACATGCTTGCAGTGCCGGTTGACGGCATCGACCACGGCATCGGTGAAGCGCTCCCAGCCTTTACCCTGATGCGCGCCGGCCTGACCGCGCTCCACGGTCAGGACCGCGTTGAGCAACAGCACACCGCGCTCGGCCCAGGCCTGCAGATGGCCATGGTTGGGCACCGGCAGACCCAGATCCCGCTGGATTTCCTTGAAGATATTGACCAGCGACGGTGGTGGTCGCACCCCTGGCTGCACGGAAAAACACAGGCCGTGAGCCTGGCCGGGGCCGTGGTAGGGGTCCTGACCAAGAATCACGACCTTGACCTTTGACAGAGGGGTTGAGTCCAGGGCGCTGAAGATCTGCTTGCCCGGAGGGTAAATGCTCGCGCCGGCCCGGCTGCGCTCAAGCAGAAAGGCGCGGAGATCGGCCATGTAGGCCTGCTCGAATTCAGGCTGAAGGATTTCAAGCCATTCGGGGTGGAGGGAAACCATGGCGCCAATTGTATTGTTTGAGGCTCAAGGCACAAGGAAAACCCGACCAACCCCGGCCTTGCTCCTTGCCCCTTGCTCCTCAAGCCGGCCTTTGCACATCCCGGTTATCATACGCTTTGACTCGAATTTCGTCGCCAACGTGCCCAACAGCAACACTCCCATCCAGACCGATGCGGTCATTATCGGGGCCGGTCCAGTCGGTCTGTTTCAAGTCTTTGAACTCGGCCTGCTTGATCTCAAGGCCGAGCTGATCGACAGCCTGCCACAGGTGGGTGGCCAGTGCGCCGAGCTGTACCCGGAAAAACCAATCTATGACATTCCGGCTTACCCGATCATCGGTGCCCAGGAACTGATCGACAAGTTGATGGAACAGATCAAGCCCTTCAATCCGGGCCTTCACCTTGGCCAGCAGGTCGAGCGCTTTGAAAAACGTGATGATGGCCGCTTTACCGTGGTCACCAGCAAGGGAACCGAGTTCGACGCCGGCGCGGTCATCATTGCCGCCGGTCTGGGCTCTTTCCTGCCTCGCCGCCTCAAGGCCAAGGGCCTGGAACTGGTTGACCCAGCACACATTCACTACAAAGTGACCGACCGCGAAAGATTCCGGGGCAAACGCCTGCTGATACTCGGCGGCGGCGACTCGGCCCTGGACTGGACCATGGACCTGGCCGACATTGCCGAATCGATCACCCTGATTCACCGTCGCGCCGAGTACCGCGGCGCGCCGGCCTCGGTGGCCAGGGTCAAGGCGCTGGCCGCAGTCGGCAAGGTGAGCGAGCGCCAGGGGCTGATCATGCAGGCCTTCGCCAACAACGGTCACCTGAGCGGCCTTGAAATCATGGACCTGGAGCGTAACAAGAGCGTGGCCGAGGGCGAGGAAGCGCTGGTGTTCTGGGGCCTGGCGCCGGATCTTGGTCCGATTGCCAATTGGGAGCTGGCGCTGGAAAAGAAGCAGATCGAAGTCGATACCGAGAAATTCCAGACATCGATCGAAGGTGTGTTCGCCATCGGCGACATCAACACCTATCCGGGCAAGAAAAAGTTCATCCTGTCAGGCTTTCACGAGGCCGCACTGGCTGCTTTCGGAGTGCAGAAGTACATCCATCCCGACAAGCGCCAGTTCGTGCAGTACACCACCACCTCGCCGATCATGCACAAGCGCCTGGGCGTGGAAGGCAAGGCGGGCTAGCCGGCTTGAAAGCATTTGATTGACACATTTTCGGCTTGAATTACGTGCTTATTAGGTATGATCGGCAAATGCCGTTATCATCGATTCAGGGAGTTATGAGATGAAATCATCGTTCCGTTTTGCCTTGCCTGCAGCCTCACTGATGCTGTTGCTGGCGCTGGGCAGCCCCGCCAGTGCTGAGTTCGAGATCAAGCAGTGGACCATTGCCTCGGGTGGCGTGATCAATTCCACCGGCGGTGACTGGACCCTGTCCGGCACCATCGGCCAGTGGGAAGCCACGCAAGCCCGCGCGCTGACCGGCGGTGGCTGGCAGCTGACCGGCGGATTCTGGGGGCTGAGCCTGGAGGAGCTGGCGGATTTCCTGTTTCGAGATCGTTTTGAGGGCAACAATCCGCTGATGGTGCCGGCGCGGGAGAGCCTGGAAGCTTCGGATTCCTGAAGGGCTTTGGCCTCTGGCGAAACAACGGAGTCTCGGAGTCGTTTTAAAGTTTGGCTTAGGCCGCGTTGGGCCGGGCTACGGCTTTGAGGGCATGATTGTTGCTTGAAACAATTGTCTGGGCTTGGTCCCGGCCGCGTTGGGCCGGGCTACGGGTGCCGTCGATGGAGGGCGGTGGCCAAGTTCATCCAGCGACCAACAGTCAGTCTTTTCGGTGATTTCGGCGTCCTCGCTGGTTACAACCGGTTTTTCTCCCAACTACTCCGCTGAAAGCACCAGCTCGAAGCTCAGGTCGACGCGGTCGCGGATGAAGTCTGGGTCATCGAATTCGCCCTGGCCAACACCGTATTCCAGGCGCAGGATGTCGGCACTGCCAGTCAGGTTCAAACGTCCCTCGGCAAACTCGAACTGCAGTTGCACCGGCTGGCTGGCACTCACCCCGCGCAGGCTGAGTTCGCCAGCGGCCAGAAAGCCCTCGTCCTGGGCTTCAATACTGCTGCTGATCCATATTGCCTCAGGAAAACGCTCGACGGCGAACAGGTCTTCATCTGCCAGTGCAGTATCCCCTTGTCGATTGCCGACCGTGGCCGAGCCAGTTTCTACCGTAACTTCGATCGACGCGGTTTCTGGATGCTGGTCATCAAGGCATAGTCGCACTTCAAAGTTGCGGAAGCGTCCGGTAAAGCGGCTGCCCTCGGCCACGCCACGGAACTCGAGCTCGCCGCTGTCGGCATTGCCGCGATAGCATTGCTCGTTGGCATTGGCGGTGCTCACGATGGCCAGCGCCAGGCTGACAATCAGAAACGCGATCAATCCTTGCTTCGCCATATCGGCAACATCCTTTTCAATACGTCGTCCTTGTTGATGAAATGGTGGCGCAGCGCCGCCAGGGCATGGATCAAGGCCATCACTCCCAGCGAAATGGCCAGGCCCTGGTGCACCAGCTGCATGCGGTCCTCCAGCGACTCATTGGCCTCGACCAGGCTGGGAAAGCTGACTGGACCCCACCAGAAATCGGCATAGCCGGCAGCCGAAGAGTACAGCCAGCCCGACAAGGGCACGGCAAAGATCAGCCCGTAAAGCGCCCAGTGGCCGGCTTTTGCCGCCACTTGCTCCCAGCCTCGCATGGCCGACGGCAGGGCTGGCGGCCGATTGAACAAGCGCCACAGCAGTCGGAGCACGGCCAGGCCCAGCACCAGCATTCCGATGGTCTTGTGCTGGGTCACCAGCTCGAAGCGCACACGGATGCCCTCGGCCTGGTCAATCCGCCAGGCCCAGGTGTACTGGAACAGGATCAGACCCACGATCAGCCAATGGAACAGCTGACTGACCAGACCGTAACGGCTTGTGGTGTTGCGAAGCGGTATGCTCAAGGCTTGCATCCGAAGTTGAACGCCCATGCCTACTATAAACGCCGCGATGAAAAAGCTGTCACTGGCCCTGCTGGCCACCATCCTGCTGGCCGCCTGCCAGGCCCAGCCCAGGCCATCAAGTCCCGATCAGACGCGACCGGCCTCTGATCGAGTCCTTGCCTGGCCCGAGCAGGGTCGGCGCTTCCTGGTCAACGCGGAAGCATCCGAGCTGCGAATCGTGGTCTATGCCGATGGTCCGCTGGCCCGTTTCGGCCATCCGCATGTGATCGGCGGGGCGGTGCTGACAGGAGAGGTAATGCTGACCGAGCCTTTTTCCGACTCCGCTTTGCGCCTGGAAATCGACGTAGCGGCAATGGAGGTTGACCGACCGAGCTGGCGCAGCGACGAGGGTTTTGACCCGGACATGTCGGCATCCGCCATCGCCGATACGCGAAGCAACATGCTGTCCCCGGCGGTACTGAGCGCAGCGCAGTTTCCGCAGATCAAGATCGAGTCCCTGGCCATCAGTGGTCCGACCTGGCAGCCGGACATCGAGCTGCGAGTTCACCTGGTCGGGAACATGCGCGAGCTGACCGTACCGATCGCGCTTGACATAGGAGAGACCTCACTGGTTGCTACCGGCCGCATGCTGATCAGCCAGCGCGACTTCGGTATCGAGCCGTTCAGCGCCGCCGGCGGCAACCTGGCCGTGGCCGATGAGCTGTTGATCAGGTTCCGGGTGATTGCGGATGCCCAGTAGATTGGGCTGGCCGATGCCCGGCAATCAAACAGATTGCCGGGTTATTAACCCGGCAGTTATGTAGATCACATTCAGGGTGCCAAGCAGGCCCCGAATCAAGGCGTCGCTCGCAGGCAATGGTAATTCCATTGGCAAGAGCGAGAACGAAGAGTCGGGGCCTGCTTGGCGCCCCTAACTATTAACCCGGCACCAATGTAGATCACATTCAGGGCTTCAAGCAGGGTCCGTATC
>REEQ01000048.1 GCA_007695005.1 Wenzhouxiangellaceae bacterium
TGCCGCTGAAGGGCTCGCCATTCTGATGAAGCTTGCCCTGGTAGCTGATGTGCTCAGTGATGGGATTGATAAATCCGGCATTGGCCACGTCGACGATCAGCATGACCAGGACAATAGCCACCACGAATCTCTCAATGTGCTGTTTCATTCACGACCTCTCCAAATCCCTAAGTTGCCACAGATAGTCATTAAACCGGCAATCAAATAGATTGCCGGGCAAATGAAATCCACTCTTGAGAATGCTGTCCAGAAGCATGGCTGACAGACCCACCGCCGCACCCCGGTGCTCGCCAACGACGACTGGGTCAATCGAGACCTCAAGGACGCCCGGCGAGTTGACAGACCGGTCGTAGCTGCCCGGGCACCCCGCCCATACAGTTGCACCCGTTGCCAGGCTCGCCCCAGGCGCCGGTGCCGCCGAACCAGGTCCAGGCGGCGGACCAGGCGGCAGCGGAGTCAATACCAGCATCAGAAGCAACAGGCTGAAAGTCTTCTTCAACATGGGAGAATCTCCTTAAGCTTTAAGCCCCAACTTCTTTGAGGACATCCAACACTCAATCCTCACTGTCGCCGTTGATCACCACGGCCAGCGCCAGAATGATGGCGACAATAGTCAGCGCGAGCTGACCGAACGAGAGTGTGTCCACATTCACAATCCGCTCGGGGTCATCAAGTGAGGACATGTGAAGCAGTTCAATTGTCTGGCGATCACTGCAAATTTCCCTGTTCGCAATGTCAGTCAGGATGTGGGAAAGGGGGGCCGGATTCCTGAAGATTCATTGAAGAATTGCTGAAGAAGCGATAATCGGAGTTCGATTTGGTCTGCCGCGGCCTGGTCCTGCGCTAAACTGGGCGCGACTCACGGGAGAGTTCGAACTGGTGACAGCGCCACCACCCCCTCCACTGCAAAGGATTTTTTTCGACGACTGCGTCCTTGACCCTGATGCCCGCGAGTTACACCGGGGCGGTCTGCTGGTCGAGGTGGAACCGCGCGTCTTCGATCTGCTTTGCCTGCTGGCCCAACGCCCGGAGCACAGCTTCTCCAAGGACGAAATTGCCGAGGCCCTTTGGCCTGGCCGGGTGATCAGCGACACTGTCATTTCCCAGGCGATACGGAAAGCGCGCCAGGCCTGCGGTGATTCGGCCGATCAGCAGCGAGTCATCAAGACCTTGCATGGCATCGGCTACCGCTTCAACGCTGCGACCTGGCATGACGATGCTGGTGGCGAACGCCCAACGCTGCGAGGCAGTCGGCAGGGCTTTTCGCGACCCGTACGCTATGCGTTGTGGGCGGTCACAGGCTTGCTTGTTGCCGCCCTGCTGAGCTGGCGGCCGTGGCAAGTCCCGAGCGCGGAACTCCCCCAGCGCATCACCATCGCCGCACTGCCTGCCGTCGAGTCTGGCTTGGTCGGAGATTCTCTGAGCGCTGGGCTTGAAGTCCTGCTCAGCCGCATGGCAGCCGAGCGCAGCGATATACAGTTGATCACTTCCGGGCGCACCGAACGCGCCCTGGATGGCCTCGGGCTGGATCCGCGCGGTGACAACGCAGTCTTGCTGGAAGCTTTGCGCCAGACCCTGGGCGTGGACTACCTGATTCGCAGCGTCGTGGCCCAGGATGAAAGCGGCTATCGACTTCAGGCCGAACTGACCGGGCCTGAAGGGCTTACGCGGCTCATCCAGCCGAAAGTTGGTGACCTGGCCAGCATGGTGCGGGGGTTTGCCAGTGAGCTTGCCCGGGAGCTGGGTGCCTCATTTCGGGAACAAGAAGGAATCCCGGTTTTCTCGAACGACGACTTCGTCAACGAGGCCTACGTGCGCGCCCTGAATGCCCTGCTGGCTGGTGACAACCGGGCGGCAACCGCCTTGTTCACATCCGTGCTTGAGCTGGATCCTGGTCTGGTTTACGCCCGCTACGAGTTGGGCAATGCCCATTGGCAGCTTGGGGAGCACGAACATGCTGCTGAGCATTACAAGGTCAGTCTGGAAATGGCACTTGAGCTCGAGACTCCTCGCCTGGCCGGCCATGCATCGACCATGCTGGGCGTTCTGGCCTGGCAGGGGGGATCTCTGGATGAAGCACAAGCCTGGTACGAGCGAGCACTGACCTACTACGAGGCAGCCAATGATGACCACGCAGCGGCCAGCGCCCTGGGCAACCTCGGCAACCTGGCCGATCAGCGCGGTGACCTGGAGCAAGCCGCTGCCTTGCAATTGGCCGCGCAGGATCGCTTCAAGGCCGCTGGCGACCTGGTCGGCAAGTCCGCTACGTTGACCAACTTGGCAGTGATCAGCCGGCAGCGCTCACGGCTGCATGAAGCCCAGCGCTATCAGCAACAGGCCGTAGAGATGCAGCACCGACTGGGCGTGGGTTCCATGCTGGTTCGCAGCTGGACTTACCTGGCAGGCATCGAGATCGAGTTGGGCAACTGGGACGAAGCCAGTCAGCTGCTTGCCGAAGCTACAGCAATGGCGACCGCCCAGGACAATCGGCTCGGCATGGCCGAAGCTCAGCTCGAGCAGGCACGGCTGGCCCTGGCCCGACTGCAGACAAGCACCGCCGAGACAATCGCCAAGGATGCACTGTCCGGTTTCGAAGAGTTGGGCATGCCCGGTGGCGAAGCGCTGGCACTGGCCATACTGGCGGAAGTCGAGCTCGTGCGCGGCTATCCAGAGCAATCGTTCCTGCAGTTGGAGCAGGCGGACCGGCTCGATCAAAACATCAGCAAACCCCGTGACAGGGCAGTGCGCCAGCTACTCAGAGCGCGAGCGCTGGAAGCATTTGAACAGCCACCGGATGCGCGTTCGATACTCAATGACTTAACAGGCAGCACGGACCAGCTCATTATTGCCCTGTCGCAAGCGGGCCTCGGCAGTCTGGCCTGGTCGCCGGACGAACCTGAAGCCGGGCTGGCGCACTGGCGCGCTGCGCTGGAGGCGCTGGAAAGACTGGATGAACCCGGGCAACGGGCAAGGCTTCGCATCCGACTCGCTGAGGCCTACCTTGATCGCCTGGAAATCGAGCCCGTCATTGGCTACCTGAGGCTGGCTGCGGCGTGGAATCCGACCTGCCCGCAACTGTGGCTGCAGCAGGCCAGACTGGCCATACTCCAAGGTCGGCGAGACGAAGCCGCCGACATTCTCGCCGAGCTGCTCAACATTACCGAGCTCCCTGATCAATCCCCCTTCCGGCGGCAGTTGAGCGGACTGCATGATTCCCTCCATTTCGGCGCTACTGACGCGGCAATCGAATAGATTACCGCGTCAACGCCCGACAGGAACAGCCGAGACCGCGCAGCGAATGCTTTTGCGGACATGTGCCGCAAAAGCCGTGCAACGAGTATGCAAGCACCAGCGAAATCAGTATCACCCTCGGGCCAGTCGTAACGTACTGCTGGCAGGTGACCAACAACACCCACCTGTCGCTCGACACCCATAACCTGATCGACAGCAAACAAGGCGTCATTCTGGAAGGGAGCAGCCTGCCATTGAACCCCGGACAGGCGCTCGCCCAGCCATTGCAGTTCGACGCCAGCCTGTCCAATCAGTCCACCTGGACCGCCCACAATCCCGGTCCGGTTGACATAGCCAACGACGGCGGTGAGGACACGGTAGCGTTCAGCGACGATGTCTGTGCCGATCGCTTCGAGAACGCGCTACAAGCAGAGAATGCAAGACTTGGCCTGCGATCATCGGCGTCCGCGATGAGTCACTGTATGCGCTC
>REEQ01000096.1 GCA_007695005.1 Wenzhouxiangellaceae bacterium
CCAACCTGGTGTTCGACCATCGCATCGGCATCATTGACCATGACGGTGACTGAAGACCTCATACGGGCTTCCAGCTCACCAGAGTAATCACCAGTACAATCAATATCACGCCGGGCGCCAATAGCATCAGATGGGCTGAAGGTCGACGCAGCTTCGGATTCTCCAGCAGCAGCCCCATTAGCCGGCCCATGTAGACATGCAGCATCACCATGCCGGTGACGGCAAACAGCTTCAGCACCATCCAGCCGCCCAGGGTCGCGGCCAGGAACACGAGCACCGTTCCCGAGAACACGGCAATCACCGCTGCCGGTGACATCAGGCCGACATACACCAGCCGGGTTTGATGGCGCAGGCGCTTGAATGCCTTTTCGTCGTCGGCGCGACCCGGGTGCGCGGCAAACAAGCCCGGCAGGTACAAAAGCCCCGCCGCCCAGATGACAATAGTGGCAATGTGAATCAGCTTGAAGCTGATGTAGGCATTCACGCGCTAAAAGGAATTGCAATGGCTTGAGTGAACTAACACCTTAACCCAGGTTAAGGAACGGCAAGAGGCTTGCGCCTATGCTGGTCAACCAAGACGAATAACAGGATCCAGGGTATGAACATGAAGAAATTGATTGGACTCGTGCTGCTGGTGGTTGGTCTGATACTGTTGTACCTGGGGTATCAGTCATCGCAGGGATGGGATGACCAGATCAGTGAAGCGATCACGGGTGAATACACCGACAGCACGGTCTGGTACTGGGTTACCGGAGCTGCTTCCGGCATGGCCGGTATCGTCCTGCTCGCACTCAAGAAATAAGTTGCCTCAAGACCGATCTGCCAGACCATGATCGGTCGCTACCGCCTGGTCCACGCGCTGGGCTGGCTGACAGCGCTGCTGTTGCTCGCCCTGCTGCCGCTGCTGGCTGCCTGGTGGCAAGCGCCGCCGGTGCGCGAGCGCCTGATCGAGTTTGGAGTTTCCCTCGGCCTGATCGGCTTGGGCCTGTTTCTGGTGCAAGCGCTGACCAGCGGCCGCCTGACCTGGGTGGCGGCCAACTACGGCACCGACAACCTGGCCCACTTCCACCGCCATCTTGGACTGTTTGCCGTGCTGTTCGTGCTGGCCCGCCCCTTGCTGCTGATGATCGCCAGACCGGAATGGACCAGCTACCTGGATCCGCGCGTAGACTGGATGCGCGCAACGTCACTTTGGACCCTGTTGCTGGCCCTGCTGATGATCATTATCTCCAGCCAGTGGCGCAGCAAGCTGGGCCTGAGTTATGAGCACTGGCGGGCTCTGCACGGCCTGCTGGCGGTGATCATCATCGTGCTGGGCAGCGGCCATGCGCTGATGGTTGATCATTACTTGACCGCGCTGTGGCAAAAGGCCTTGCTGGTAGTGATGGCAGCCGCTGGTGCCGGCCTGGTTGCCTGGACGCGCCTGGTCCGGCCCTGGCTGCTGCGGCGCCGTCCGTGGCAGGTGGAATCGGTAAGGCCCGAGCGCGGCGGCGCCCGCACCGTGGTGCTGACGCCGATTGGACATCAAGGTCTGCGGTTTCTGCCTGGCCAGTTCGCCTGGTTCAGCTTCGGCGACAGTCCCTTTACCCTGCAGCAGCATCCGTTCTCCCTGGCCGGGTCGACGAGTTCTGGGCAGATCTGTTTCACCGCCGACGAGGTCGGCGATTTCACCGCTTCCCTGAAGCACCTGGAAAAGGGCGATCCAGCCTGGGTTGAGGGTCCATTTGGCGCCTTCATTCCCGACCCCGATCCCGATACGGCGCTGTTGCTGGTGGCCGGTGGTATCGGTGTGACGCCGTTTGCGTCACTGCTTCGCAGCTTCCGCGACCGCGGCCTGTCTCACCGGGTACTGCTGGTCTACGCCAACCCCAGCCCCGACCAGGCGGCACTGGCTGAAGAGCTGGAGGAGTTGTGCACGAACGAAAGCCGGGAACTGGTCCATGTGCTTGAACATCCACCGTTCGGCTGGCAGGGTGCAACCGGCCAGATCGACCGGGGCCTGCTGCAGCGCTGTCTTGATCGCCTCTCCGACCACAACGGCCCGCTACAGGTCATGACCTGCGGACCCGAACCGATGATGGATATCGTCGAAGTGGCAATGCGTGAGCAGGGAATTTCCTGGCAGCGCATCTACGCTGAGCGCTTCGAAATCGTCTGAGCCGTGAAGCACCGCCATCTTTACAGGAACATTTACCGCCTGGTTGAAGTGCTGGTGCTGGTCCTGCTGCTCGCTGCCCTGCTGCTTGCCTGGCGATGAGCACAATTGTTCAGAGGCGCCTTGGTCTGGCCGCGGTCGTTCGGCGCTGGGAACTTGTCTTTTGCATCGCTGTCTTTTCTGCGCTTTTGACAGCGTTCGCGCGGCTGAATGCTGCAACGAAAGGGCAAATCGGGATATGCTTTTCCTGGGCGGCCCGCATCGTGCACAATAGTAGGGGACGGTCGCCCGGGCTTGACAGGCCGGAATACCGCGATGCGTCCAAACATTCAACCCGACTGGAGTTAACCATGGTGACCAAGAAGTTCGTTCCCGCAGTGAAGATGGGTCTGGCGGCTTTCGCCCTCAGCACCCTGATTGGCTGCGCCACTACCGCACAGCTCGAGCAGGCGCAGTCGGAAGCGGCGCAAGCTCGCCAGGCCGCAGCCGCTGCCGAGCAGGCAGCCTCTCAGGCTGCTGCTACCGCTCGCGAAGCTCTGGAAGCCGCTCGCGCCGCCCAGCGCGCTGCCGATGCCTCCCAGCGTTGCTGCGACGAAAACACCCGCCGCATCGAGCGCCTGAACCAGCGTTTGCAAGAAAAGTAAGTCCTCAAGGGGCTTTTGGTCCCGTGGGAGTGCGGCGGGGTCGCAGGACACCGCCGCTTTCCCCTTGCAGCCCGTCAGGCTTCTGCCGCGCGGGCGCTTGCCCTGACTCTGTCGGTGAACCGGTCAGCTCCGCAGGGCTGACCGAAGATGACGGCGGCAGATCAATCGATGCTGTCCAGCCGGCCGATGACCCGGGTAATGCCGTCGGCCGATTGCAGCAGCTGGTCTATGATCGCCGCATCCAAGTGTTTCTCCGCGCCTGGGCCGCGATTTCGAAACCACTCATTGACGGCGTCCAGCACCATCTCGCGTCGGGGCATGTCTCCCTCGGCATCCGGCAATACTTTCAGGTAAATGTTGCCGTCGCGCTGGCCCACCTTGATCGGCTGGTCGATGAAGTGCACGCTGGTGCCCAGCGGCACGGCGGCGACCAGGTCTCGAATATGTTCCGGGTAAAGGCGTACACAGCCCTGACTGACCCGCATCCCCACGCCGTCCGGTCGATTGGTGCCGTGCAGCAGGTAACCGGGCAGGTCCAGCACGATGGCATGATCACCCAGTGGATTGTCGGGGCCGGGCGGAATGCGCCGAGGCAACACTTCGCCGCGTGAAGCATAATCATCGATCACCCCCTGGGTCGGATACCAGGCCGGGTTGTCGAGCTTGGTTACCACTCGGGCCGAACCCAACGGCGTTTCCCGGCCCTGTTTGCCGATCCCGATAGGGTAAGTTGTCACCTGCAGCTGGCCGGTTTGCGGGTCGTTGTGGAAGAAATACAGGCGCTTTTCAGCGCGGTTGATGACGATGCCGTCACGGGGGGCCTGCGGCAACACGAACAAGGATGGAACCAGGACCCGGGTTCCTTCGCCAGGCTGCCACAGGTCAACTTCCGGGTTGGCGCGTCTGA
>REEQ01000035.1 GCA_007695005.1 Wenzhouxiangellaceae bacterium
AGTGGCGCAGGTGCGCCATGTCTGCTGCATCCCCTTCTGACTCGATCATGAGGCCATCGGCGAAGTGTCTTTGCCGGAACCCGGCAAGGGCACCCCGGTCATGGCTGATCACATGTACCGGCACCTCGGCCGGCGCGGCGCGACCGGTGATGATGCTGGCCGGCTGGTGGTCGCCGAGCACGATCAGCAGGGCATCCTCGGGCAGATACAGCCGGGTCCAGTCGAAGGTCACTTCCAGCGAGTAGGCCAGCTTTTCGGTGTAATTCTGGCGCAGGCGCGGCGGGTCCATCCACAGCGCCAGCGGGCTTTCGGCCTTGTCCCGCCATGGTTCGAAGACTTCTCCCCGGCCGATCCTGGACCAGTCATCGAAGCGCTTGATCAGCGGCGTCCACGGCCAGTGGCTGCTGACCAGGGCAATCTGGGCAAAGACCGGGCCTGGGTAGCGGGGACGAATTTGCTCGCTGAACTGGTAGAGCGTGTACTGGTCGGGCATGGTCGCCCAGCCCAGGCGCGGGCCGCGGTAGTCCATTCTGTCGGCGGGGTAGAGCGCATCGAAGCCCAGCTGCTCGCCTTCCGGCCAGTCCATGATGATGGCCGGTGAGAGCTTCAGCGTGTGATGGCCGGTGGCGGCGAAATCATCGACCAGCAGATCGACATCGGCTTCCAGAAGTCGCTGGTAGAACCACTGGTTATCCAGCATCAGGCCGCTTAACACCGTGGCCTGGGCAAGCCAGGACTGACCGCCGCGGATCGGTGCCTTGAGCTGCCCGCTGGCCATGTTCAGCCCTGCACCCTCGAGCCGGCCCTGCCAGTGCTCCAGCAGTGGCAGCAGGTGCCGGCCATAGCGTGGTTGCTCCAGCGCGCTGATGCCATAGGACTCGATCAGCACGATGTAGACATCGCGCCCGGCCAGGCCGGGCAGGGGGCGGGCGCTGAAGGCGGGCGATTGCTTGGCCGCTGCCAGCTCGCGCTGCGCGCTCAGCGTGTCGCGCAGCTCGCTGCTCTGCTGCCGGCTCTGGAAAACCAGCTGCGATTCCACGCCCAGTGTTTCGAGTCCGGGCCAGGGCAGGCACAGCAGTATGGTTATCGCCGCCAGCACCGCCAGGGCCGTGCGCATGCGCCGCTGCGAGTGGGGGCTCAATAACCACCAACACAGCCAGCCTGCAGCCAGCGCAGCCAGGGCGACCAGCACTGAAGCCAGCACGGCAGCGAACCGTCCCATGCTGCCGTCGATCAGGTGAAATCCGGCAGCGAGCATCAGGATGTCCAGCCAGGCATTCAAGGGCCGGCTGAGCACCGACTGCAGCAGACCGTCGAACAGCCCTGCAATGACCACCAGGGCGAAGATGGCTGCCAGCAGGAGGCGCACCAGGCCGGCGCCCGCGTGCCGACCCAGCAGTGCCACGAGCGCAGGCGCAGCCCAGGCCTCGGGAGACAGCCACAGGCTGATCGCGCCCTCACGCCACCAGGCCGGCAGCACCAGCAGGGCGTTCAGCAACAGCCCGGCCAGTAGCACGCGTTTCAGGGAAGGGTGAGCGGAGTTCACGGCATCGGTGCACAATTCATGACGTGACCACCATGACACAACAAATGTGGCTGGTGCCGTGAATACCGGAGTGAAATCGGTTCAACCAGGGCGCTGGCGCCATCTTGCCGGCCTGCTGCGATCGCTCTGGCTTTACCGCCGGCCCGGTCGCCTGGCTGGACTGAAGCGCCTGTACCGGCCGCTGGTGCCTGCTGGTGGGCTGGTGTTCGATATCGGCGCTCATCTCGGTGATCGAACTCGGGCGTTTCGCGCCCTTGGCGCGCGCGTGGTCGCCCTGGAGCCGCAGCCTGGGCTGATGCAGTGGCTGGAGCGCTTTCATGGCCGCGATAAAGGCGTCACCCTGCTCGGTCTGGCTGTGGGCGCACAGCCGGGGCACGCCAACCTGAGAGTCGATCCGGCAAACCCCTCGGTCGCGACGTTGTCCGATGACTGGATCAAGCAGATCCGTGAGCGCAACACCGGTTTTGCCCGGGTTGACTGGGATGGCGTCATCGAGGTCGAACTGACAACGCTGGATGCGCTGATCGAGCGCTACGGGCGGCCGGACTTCTGCAAGATCGATGTCGAAGGTTTCGAGGTCCAGGTCCTGGCCGGTCTGAGCCGAGCTCTGCCGGCGCTGTCCGTGGAGTTTGTCGCCGGCACGCTGGAAAGAACCCGGGCCTGCGTCCAGCGACTCGAGCAATTGGCAGACTACCGCTACAACGCCGTTCGCGGCGAGCGGCGCGAGGTGATCTGGCCACACTGGCGCACCGCCGATGCGGTGATTGAATGGCTTGATGACGGCGCTGACAGCATCGCTTCCGGTGACATCTACGCACGCCGCGCTACACTGGACCAATGATCAGCTATTGGCAGGATCTGACTTCCACCGAACTGGTCGAGCAGGTGCACGAGAGCCTGGTCGCGGTCATGGTGCTGGGTGCGATTGAACAACATGGCCCGCATCTGCCGCTGTCCACCGATCTGGACATCGGCCGGGGATTGCTGGTCGCGGCCCTGGCCAGGTTGGCAGACGATGTGGATGTGATCGTGCTGCCGTCGCTGGCAATCTCTGCCAGCGACGAGCACCTGTCTTTTCCTGGCAGTTTGAGCATCGGCGCCGAGACTGCTGCCTGCCAGGTGATCGCCGCCGCTGAAAGCCTGGAGCGGGTAGGCATCAATCGTCTGGTGCTGCTCAACAGCCACGGCGGTAATATCGGCTGGATGGAGCAGGCGGCATTGGACATCCGCCGTCGCCTCGGCCTGCTGGTGGTCAAGGCCAACTACATGCAAATGCCGCCGCCGGCCGAAGTGCTGTCTGCCCGCGAGCTGGCTTCAGGTCTGCACGGTGGCCAGGCCGAAACCGCGATGATGCTGCACCTGCATCCTGATCGGGTCAGGTGCGACCGGCTGGGCGATTTCCCGTCCAGCGCCGATCCCGACACCTTGCTCGGCCCCACCGGCCCGGCCAGCTACGCCTGGCTGGCCGAGGATCTAAACGGTGATGGGGTGACCGGCAACGCCGCCGCGGCCACCGCCGAGCAGGGCAAGTTGCTGGTGGATCATTACGCCACCCTGCTCGCCCGCGTACTCACCGAAGCCGCTGCATTCGACAAGAACTGGAGCAAGAGATAGATGGAGTAGTCCGGCACCGTGTTTCAGCGCTCCGGCTTCGTTTGAACCAGGACGGTGAATTCCGCTTCAGGTCGACTCGATGGCGAGGCCTTCAGCGAATTTCCCCGCCCGAGGTCAGCTGACAGCGCCAGGTTTTCTCGATGACGCAAACCTTGGCCGAGACCCGACGCCAATCAGGATCGTTTCATCGATGAGAAACCAGAGGGGCAGTGTTTCCTCTTCTCTCTTCCTTCTTCCCTCTCCCCGCACCGCAGGTGCTGCTGCTCAATACCTCATCCAACAGATGCCCCGAGCGATTGGCCTTAGCGCTCAGATAGCGTCGATTCTGCTCGGTGACCTGGCCGTACAAACCCTCACGACTGACCACTTCAATGCCGCCATCGGCCAGCGCTTTCATCTTGGTCGGATTGTTGGTCAACAGGCGCACCCGGCTGATGTTCAGCTCGGCCAGCATGTCCACGGCAACGCCATAGCGGCGCTCGTCTTCGCCAAAGCCCAGCACCTGGTCGGCATCGACCGTGTCATGACCCTGGTCCTGCAGGGTGTAGGCGCGCAGCTTGTTGGCCAGGCCGATGCCGCGGCCTTCCTGGGCCAGGTACAGCAGCACGCCGCCGCCGAGGCGCTCGATGGTGGCGACGCCGTTGCGCAGCTGCTCGCCGCAGTCGCATCTCAAACTGCCAAACAGATCCCCGGTCAGACAGGCCGAGTGCAGGCGGAGTGGTACGGCATCGCTCCAGGCATCGCGCTGGCCAATGCAAATGGCGATGTGCTCGCGCAGGCCATCGGGCTCGCGAAACAGGATGAAGCGGGTGTGAGCGGCTTCGGCCAGCGGGATGTCGGCTTCGCTGACCCGCCGCACCAGGCCGCCGCTGAGCTCGAAACAGCGCAGCGCATCGGCTGCCTCAACCCGCAGAATCTGTCCCTGGGACACGGCCGCGCCCAGCCGCTCGAGACGGGAATTGTCAACGCGCACCGTCAGTGCCGCCGGCACCAGCAGCGCGCGACGCATCAGCGCCAGCGCGCCCCGTTCAGCGGCCCCGGCCGGGCGGGGAGAGTCGAACCGCTGGTCCGGGGCCGCACCGTCTTCGCTTGCCAGCCTGTAAAGCTCATCGGGCGAGGGCAGCGCTTTGCCGGTCAGCGGCAGGCAGGCCGCTTCAGCCCGGAATTTGTGACCAAGTGCTGCCAGCCGGTGCCGGGTCAGCACCAGCGCTGCCTGGCCGGCACCCTGATCGAGCCAGCCTGACCAGTTGACACCGCCGATCGCTTCCAGCGGCCAGACCAGCACCGGAGTCTCGTGCTCATTGGCCGAAGTGATCACCACCGGCATGCCGCGTCGCAGGTCGAAAACCGCACGTTCAATCTGATGCATCGTGTTCATGAAATCCGGATTCAATGTCTCCATCCTACGCAAGTCCCGTGATGCCGAGTTCGCTGCCCTATTAACCCGGCACCAATGTAGATCGCATTCAGCCGCAGTGTGCCTTTCGGCAGCAAGGCAGCGAAACGCCGCTGTAGTACTTCTACAGCAAGTTTCGATAACGCAGCCTGCCGAAGGGCACACTGCGGCCTTTCTTATGCAACTCAAACAGTTAGGGGCTTCAAGCAGGGCCCGACTCTGCGTTCTCGCTCTTGGCAAGGGAATCACCCTTGCCGGCGAGCGACGCCTTGATACGGACCCTGCTTGAAGCCCTGAATGTGATCTACATTGGTGCCGGGTTAATAAAAAACGCACAAATCAAGGAAAGGTTCTGGAACCACCGAAGACACCGAAAGCACCGAAAAGTGCATCTCCTCTTTCCGCTCAACCCTTCCTTTTTCCCGACTTCAATCCCACCTCGACCAAAAGCTCATCTCCCAACCGATAACACCGCATCGGCGGCCGCCTCGCATCCGCCAGCCGGTCAATGTCCGGCAGCCTCAGCCCGGCGGGGCCGGAGCCGATCAGCAGCGGGGCGATCAACAGGTGGAGTCGGTCCAGGGCGTTGGCCTGGACGAAGCGGGAAACGGTGATGGCGCCGCCTTCAATCAGCAGACGGTCAAGGCCGCGCTGGTTCAGGGCCTCGACCACTGCATGCGGAGAGAAGCCCTGGCGCGCGGTCTCCAACCGAACCAGCTCGACATGCGCTGGTGGTGATTCCGGGGATGGCGTGTTTTCCCCGATCACCCAGACCAGCACCGGGCCGTTCTCGAACAAGGGGCCGGTCTGTGGCACGCGGGCGCTCGGGTCCAGCAGCACGCGCACCGGGTCTTCGCCCTCGACCATGCGCACGGTCAGCTGGGGCTGGTCGCTGATGGCGGTTCCGGCCCCGATCACCACCGCATCGGCCAGCGCGCGCAGGCGATGGAGATGGCGGCGGGCGACCTCACCGTTGATGTAATGCGAATCCCCGCTGGGCGTGGCAATTCTGCCATCCAGGCTTTGCCCGAGCTGACCGACGGTGAACGCCGGAAGTTGCTCCAGGTCTTTAAGGCTGAGCTCGGCATCGGGAAATCCATTCATGCTCTGCATTATCGCGTGTCCTGGTCATGCCACCGTGCCGGATGCCTTCTCCGCTCACGAAACGCGCCCGATAACCTAGTACCGTGACCCATTAATTTCGACACAATCAGCGGCTCGCCCGAAGGGAGTCTCCCGGATGCACCAGGACGGCGTTGCACCGCTTGCCAAGGGCTGGGCCATTGCCGGCGCGCTGCGCCTTGTCCCGGCACATCCGGGGGGCTCTGGTTGTATCGAAATTAATGGGTCACGGTACTAGCCCGGCCCAAGAGCCAAAGCCGACCAATGGGCAAGGTGTCAATATGGGCCCCGGCCACGTTGGGCCGGGCTACGGCCTTTTGTACGGATCGGCGCTGTTTGAGGTTTGGGCGCTAAGCAGAACCAGAGCACCCGGCAGGCTGGCGGCCAGGATGATCAGGCCGTAGGCGGCGGCCACGGTCACTCCCTGCTCGGCGGGCAGGCCCATGGCCAGGAAAATGCCGGCGGCCGCGGCCTCGCGCAGGCCCCAGCCGGCGACGGATACCGGAATCAGCATGGCCAGCAGCACCGGCACGGCCAGTAGCCACAGCAGCCAGAAACCGGCATCCACGCCGGCGGCCTGGCCGGCGCTGGCGAACACCGCGCTCAGCAGGCCGACAATCAGCAGCGAGCTTGCAAGCTGCAGCGGCAGGTCGCGGCGGTTGAGCAGGGCGCGCCGGGCATCGCGCCAGGTCTGGTCAATGGCATCGCGCAAGGCCGGGCTGTTGCGCAGCACGGCCACGATGGCAACAGCCAGCGCTGCCAGAATCAGCAGACCGACGGCAAGCTCTGTCCAGGAAAGCGCGAGCCGGTCCAGCGCCTGCTGCCAGGGCGGGCTGAGCAGCACCGCCAGGGTGATCAGCACCACCGCAAGCTGTCCGGATGCGCGCTCCAGGATCACCGCGCGCCAGGCCGGTCCCGTGCGGCGACTGAACTCCGCATGGCGCTGGGCCCGCCAGGCATCGCCCAGCACGCCGCCGGGCAGCAACTGGTTGACCAGGCTGGAGAGAAAATATTCCCGTGTCGCAGTGGCCAGGGGCAGCGCCAGCCCCAGGCGTGCGCCGGTGTAGTGCCAGCGCCAGGCCGCCACCAGGGTTTGCAGCAAGGCCAGGCCCAGCGCCAGCAGCAGCCAACCGGCCGACAGGCTGCCCAGGCCACGCAGGATCTCGCGCCAGTCCAGCCACCAGGCCAGGGCAACCAGCACGGTGGCGCTGATGGCCCAGTTCAGCGCCAGGCGGACTGCGGGCCTCATTCTGCGGGCAGGGCCAGCACATCGACATGGCCAACGCTCAGGCCAAGTTGCCCGGCAAGCAGATCGTCGAGCAGGCGTCGGTGCCAGCCATCGATCCAGGCCGCGGCCAGCCCCTCATGATTGGCCTGCTCACGGGCCGCCTCGGCCCATCCGGCCAGCAGCTGTCGGGCCAGCGGAACGAGGCTGTCATCGCCGGCCGGTAGCAGCCAGGGGCTGGGCTGCTGAGTAACGACCATGCCCGCTTGCTCAAGACAGGCGGGCAGAAAGCGCGCAGCCTCAGGGCCCAGCGCCTGCCCCAAGCCTTTGTCTTGCTGCTGGTGGCGATTGAACAGCGTGCGCAGCTGCTCGGTTTCGGGGTCCTGCAGCGGTGAGCCGCCAGCATCGAGGCAGGCCCAGTGGCCGTCCACGCTCAGGGCGAACAAGCCGGCGCACTGGTGCTCGGCCAGCTCGGCAGCCAGTCGATCGATCAGCGCCTTCGATGCCAGGTCGAAAAACGCCGAGGCGGTGACCAGGTCGGGCGCCGGATCGCCGGGCAGCGGCCAGTTGCCCAGGTTGGCGATGCTCGCTTGCGTACTGACGCGTTCGGGCAGCCTCGTGGCTTCGGCCCATGCCAGCAGCTGCGGGTCGTGATCGACCAGCGTCCAGTGCTGCGACTGGGGCAGGCGCGGCGCCAGCCAGCGCTGATTGCTGCCGTGGCCGGCGCCAAGGTCAACAATGCGCAGCCGGTTTTCTTCCGGCCAGCGCCGGGCCAGGCGCTCGGCCAGCTCCTTGCTGCGGGCGCGGGCATCGACCGGCTCGCGCAGGCTCAGCCAGTCGGCTTCAAAATGAGCGCTCATGAATCCAGCGCCAGGGCGAAGGCCCGCCCTGCATCCGGCCAGCTCGGGAGTGTCTTGCGCCGGGCCAGTGCGGCCCGGCACAGGCGCTGGCGCAGCCTGCCGTCGTCGAGAAAGGCGCCCAGCGCTGTGGCCAGGGCATCGACATTGCCGGCCTCGACTTTCAAGGCGCAGTTATCGGGGACGGTGTCGGTCAGCGCGCCGCCGGTCGTGCTGGCCAGCGGCAGGCCACGGGCCAGGGCTTCCGTGACCACCATGCCGTAACCTTCATACAGCGACGGCACCACGCACAGGCTGGCCGCGGCATAAGCCCGCTCCAGCGCCTGCTCGTCGAGTTCGCCCAGCCAGTGGATTCGGTGTTTCATGGGGCTGTTTTCAAGCTGCTGCCGAAGCTGCTGGACATGGCCGGGGTCGCGGGTTTCGCTGCCAACGATGCTTAGCTGCCAGTTGTCCTGCCGCAGGCGCTCCAGCGCGCTGAACAGTACCGCATGCCCTTTGCGCGGGGTCAGGCTGGCCACGCACAGCAGTTTGAACGCTCCGGTCGGATCCTGGCCGTCGGCCATGGCGCTTGCTGCCGGCGCGGGTCGTGCCGGGGCCACACCGGGCTCAACAACAAAGGGGTCTCCTGCAGACAGCTGCAGCGCTTGCAGCCGGCGCGCAGTGAACTGGCTGGTCACAATGACCCGCCGACAGGCAGCCAGGGCGCGCCGCTCGCTGGCCAGGAAGGTTTCGGCCTGCGCGGCTTCGATCCCGGTTTCGTCGGCCAGCGGATGGTGGACCAGCGCGGTGAGGTCCAGCCGTGGGCCGTGGGCTTCTGCCAGCTCAGGCAGGCCGCCCAGGGCCAGGCCGTCGATGACCACGGCTGCACCGTCGGGCAGCTCGCCCAGGCAGCGGTCCATGGCCCGGCGGGCGCGTGTGCAGGGCTTCGGAAATCGCCCCTCCAGTCCAAGCACCAGGACTTCGATTCCCCATTGCCGCAGCTCGGTGACCACACGGGCGTCGTACAGATAGCCGCCCGTGCGCTGGGTCGGCTCGCCGGGCACGATAAAGACCAGAGAGTCGGGCATGCAGTGGCCTCAGAGATCAGCCTCGTAGCTGGCCCAGGCAATATGCGATTCCTTCAGAGTGACCTTGATCCGATCCAGGCCCCTGGCACCTTCGCCAAGCCGGCCCGCGCCGACAGTCGCTCGCAAGTGATCGAAAATCACCCTGGCCATGAACTCGGTGGTGGTGTTGTGGCCGCGAAACGCTTCGATCTCGTCAAGGTTGCGGTAGTTGAACTCGGCCAGGATCTCGCCCAGCACTTGTGAAGCCAGGCCGATATCCACTACCAGTCCATCATCATCCAGGCGCTCGCGCATGAAGCTGGCGTCGACCACGTAGGTCGCCCCGTGCAGTTTCTGCGCCGGCCCGAACACCTCGCCCTGGAAACTATGCGCAATCATGAAGTGATCACGAACGGTCAAGCTGTACATGAAAGTGGTTTGCGGTGCGTGCCAGTCTGAAGCTTAAGCGATGGGCTGTAGAAGTTGGTCAATTGGGGGTTTGGAGAGTACCTGATTAGCATCGCGTCTCAGCGATCGGGCTTCGGTTGGGTTGAAGCGCCGTCTTCGGGCGGTGAATTCCGCTTCAGTTCGACGCGGTGGCGAGGCCTTCAGCGAAATCCCCCACCCGAGGACGGCCTGCTGCATTGACGTTTGCGATGCTGCAAGCTTCTGCTGAGACACGACACTATTCAGGAACAGGGCGCTTCCCTCTCCCTGCCCTTCAATACTTCACCCGATGACATAAAGCATCGGCGCAGCCTGCCAGCAACTCTGGCATCACCCTGGGCAGGTCTCGAAAATCGCTTTCGCCGCTGATCAGGGTGTCCAGGCGCGGGTCGGTCAGCAGTTCAAGGGCCTTGGCCAGGCGGCGGCCATGGTCCCAGCGGGCGCGGCGATGGGCGGGCAGGTGGCCGACCTGGCTGCAGCGCAGTTCCAGGCGCTGGGAGTGAAAGGCCTGGCCCAGGGGCAGGGCGGGACGATGGCTACCGAACCAGCTCAGCTCAACGATGCGGGCCTCGAAGCCGGCCAATTGCAGCGCCCGGACCAGGCCGGCTTCGCTGCCGCTGGCATGGATCACCACATCCTGGTTGTCCTCGGCCTGATCAGGTTTGGCAAAGCGCAGGCCAAGCCTCGCTGCCAGATCGGCGCGGGCGGGGTTGATGTCGACCAGGGTGGTGTCGGTGCCGGGGACGGACGCACTCAGCCAGGCAACCAACGCCCCGACCACGCCGGCGCCAATGACGGTGACCCGGTCTCCGGGGGCTATGCCGGCATCCCAGCAGGCATTCAGGGCGGTTTCCATGTTTGCCGCCAGCACCGCGCGCGCTGGCGGCAGGCCGTCAGGCAGCAAGGTCACGGCCTCGACAGGCACCCGGTAGCGGTCCTGGTGCGGGTAGAGGCAGAACACGATGCGCTCGAGCAGTGAATCAGGGCCTTGTTCGACCCGACCAACGCTGGCATAGCCATACTTGACGGGGAAAGGAAAGTCCCCTTCCTGGAAGGGGGCGCGCATGCGTTCGAACTCGCTGGTCGGCACCTGGCCGGCAAACACCAGGCTTTCGGTGCCGCGGCTGATGCCGCTGTAGTGGGCACTGACCGTGACCATGCCATCGGCATCGCCCGGCAGCGAGGTCGGTCGCAGTTCTCCGCGACCGTGCGCAACGGTCCAGAATGCGTGTGCGGTCTCGGTCATCAGCATCAAGAAGTGGCGGGTGCATCAACAAGATAACCCAGCCACTCCGGCCGGGTTGCCATCTTCACGCGCACTTTCCGCGTATCGTGTCACGTTCATGGACGTGAACGCTCGGAAATTACACTCAGCCAGATACTGCGGCTTGCGCAGAGTACTGAGCTCGGCATGGTACTCGTTGCCCGTGGCGCTGATGGCTGGGCCGGTGTTGCTACTCTGGGTGGGCGCGCCGTTGGCAAGTCATGTCTTGTTTCTGGTCGGGGCCGCGGGCCTGGTCTGGCTGGTCGAGCGAGCTCGCCCGAACAGTGGCCAGGCGCCGGGCCTGGCCAACCAGATTACGCTGGCGCGCGCCCTGCTGGCCATGGCTCTGCTCGCTGCCCTGGCCCGGCCTGAGCTGTTCGTGGCCCAGGGCTGGTTCATGGTCAGCGTTGCCCTGCTGGTGCTGCTGCTGGATGGCGTCGATGGCTGGGTGGCGCGTCGCCTCGATCAGTGCACCCGCTTCGGTGCCCGCTTCGACATGGAAGTGGACGCGGCCCTGATCATGGTGCTTTGCCTGGCGCTGTGGCTCAGCGGCCAGGTCGCAGCCTGGGTATTGACGATAGGGGTGATGCGCTATGCCTTCGTGGCCGCGTCCTTCATCTGGCCCTGGCTGCATGGTCCTTTGCCGGACAGCTTCCGTCGCAAATTGGTCTGCGTGCTGCAGGTAAGTGCGCTGTTGTTCGCGCTCTCGCCCTTGCCGGGCCCTGGTCTGCAGGCTGCCGTTCTGGCAGCAGCCCTGCTGGCCCTGGTCTGGTCGTTTGCTGTCGATGTGCTGTGGCTGTGGCGGCAACGCCTGCCGGGGGCTTCAGATTCTCACCCAACTTACCGGAGTTCAACATGAACTGGATCCATCGCATCACCATGGCTGCCACGCTGCTGGCAGCCACCACCGCTGCGCTGGCCGAGCCGCGCGAGTTCGAGATCGATGAAGAACACTTCTCGATCATGTTTCGCGTCAGTCATGTCGGCTTTGCCGACCAGATCGGCCTGTTCCTGGACGCCCAGGGCAGCTTTGTCTACGACGAGGAAGCCAACGAGCTGCATTCAGGCGAGGTTGTGGTCGATGCCAGCAGCGTGTTCACCAACCATCGCCGACGCGACAACCATGTCCGCAACAGTGACTTTCTGCATGCGCGGCGGCACGGCGAGATTCGCTTCGAGGCCGATGGCTGGTACCCCAGCGAGGATGATCCGCGCAGCGGTCGCCTGACCGGCCAATTGACCCTGCTCGGCGAAACCCGCCCGGTGGAGCTGGCTGCTACCATCAACAAGATGGACTACTTCCCGTTTGGCCACGAGAAATACACCATGGGCGTGTCTGCCAGTACCACCATTGTTCGCAGTGAATGGGGCATGACTTACGGCGTGGAAGATGGCCTGGTCGGCGACGAAGTGCACCTGGCCTTCGAGTTCGAGGCGCTGGCGCAGTAGCATGGAGGGGTCGCCTGAGGCGCTCAGTCGCGCAGCTTCTCTCTGTTCGCGTTCATTTTCTCGAAGCGCCTTTCAACCTCCCTGTGGGGCGGTTCTTCTGCGCGAATGACCACCCACGGTGCGCCCGCAATCAGGCCGGGAGGAAAGGCTGAAACCAGGGCGGCGGCCAGCATCGCCAATACCACGGGCACCCAGTATCGGCCATCCAGCACGAGCCAGGGCAGCAGCCAGGGCAACCCGGCAATAAGCAGGCCGCCAATCACGGCGGCCGCTCGGTTGGCGCTGGCACGCAGCTCGAAACCGCAACCCTGACAGGTCAGCTTGCGACCGCGATACAGATCATCCAGATCCTGCGGGTGCAGATGTGTCTGGCAATTTGGACAGACTTTGGCATCTCCCATCCGGCACAGGTTAACGCAAGCTTTCGAAGCGGTCGTCGAATAGTGCATCCGGCAGTGACAACAGTTCAGCCTCAACGCTCACCAAATGGTTATTGTTGTCGGCGCCGCTGGTGGAAATCCCCAGCGTGTCGTCGTAGGACCCTGTCGATACAGCGGTCAGCGTGATCTCGATCTGGCAGGATTGGCCGGCAGCCAGGCTCAGGCCGGTGCAACCGTTGTTGGCAATCGAGAAAGCAGAACCATTGAACAGAACCGCACTGTCAACGCTTAACTGCGAACCGCTGATGCCATCATTGCGCACGGTCAAGGTCTGGCTGACAGGTACGTCGGCTGGATCGACTGTTCCGAAGTCGATCTGGCCCGGTTCCAGGCTGACGCTGGCGGTAGGCAGAATTTCGACCATGCCCGGACTCACAAGCACGATGGCGGGATCTACCTGCTCGAAGTCCGGGTCAACCAGCTCGATATTGCTGAGTGAAACGTTGGCAATATTGCCGGCGTTGGCATCGGGTTTGACCGCCAGGCGCAGATCAAGCAGCGGACCGGTCGGCAAGGTCTCAAGACCAGTGACAAGCACGCGCAGCGTCGACGGCGAAATGTCGTTGCACGAAACGGTATGGTCCGGTAGCGGTGCCACGATATCGATAAAGCCGCAGGCATTGCCACCGCCGCGAAGCTCGAGGTCGTCGGTGTCGATGATGGTCGCATCGAAAAGCAGCCCGATAGCCTCGATGGCGTTTTCGTCAATGCTGAACGGCATGCTGACATTGCTGTTGACCGGGCCACTGACACTCTGCAGTTGCATGGCAGCGGCCGGCCCGATATCGAAGGCATCAGACTCGAGGTTGAAGCCCGGGCTACTGGCGACCAGCGTGTAGCCTGCGCCCATCATGTCCAGGTTCAGTCCGCCGAACGGAGTGATGCCGTCGAGCACGTGCCAGATCAGCGTTGGCTGCAGGGTCGCCTGGCCACCGCTGGGGTCCGAGCCCAGTTCAAGATCAAAAGTTCTGGTCGGGCCACTGAGCACGCGCAGGCCTTCGTCATCCAGAATCTCGACGGTCGGGTTCGGGCTCATCAACTGACCGAGCACGGTATCAGAGGGTTGGACGATGAAACTGGCTTCGACCTCGCGCTGAAAGCGCAGCCGCCCCCAACCATGCTGAAAGTCGTGACCCGCATTGCCCAGGTCGTTGCTGCCGATGACCGAGATGTCCTTCAGTCGCTCGACAATTGCTTGCGCGGGGAAAAAGACGAAGCTGCTGTGTCTGTGCCAGAGCAGTGCGGCCATGCCGGCCACATGGGGGGCTGCGGCCGAGGTGCCGCCCATGGTGGGTCTGGAGGTTGTTGTCACGTTGCTGAAGCTGGCCAGACTCGGTTGCGGGTACTCATCGCCGACGGGCAAACCGCCACCGGGCGCCAGGATAGGGCCCTCCGAGCTTAATGCCAGCTGGTTGCTCGCCGTGGAAATCGCGGCCACCGATACGACGCCAATGGTGTCGGCCGGATGGGTCAGAGAGCGGGCGGCGACCCGGTACTCAAGCGGCCCCTCCGAGAAAAACCGGAAATTGTGGGTGCCATCAGCCGAGCCCCGATAGATACGCCAGCCATAGCCGGCCTGGTTGGGTTCGGGACAGGAGTTCCAACCGATATCGGTGTGGGTCTGGGTGTCGATCCATTCCTGCGGGGTCTGGCCCGGGCCACCGGACTGGAGGCGGTTGGATAGTTCGACCCTGGTGACCACATCGGCACCATCGACCCGGTACAGCGCCAGCGCGTAGTCATTGTCCACTTCGTCCCAGTCATTCCAGGACATTTCAGCGGTAATACGGATGCCGTTGGGCAGACAGAAGATGTTGCCCGGCCCCAGGCCCATGTAGTTGATCGTCGCACCGTTGGCCCATTCATGGGCATCTGCAAACTGACTATCGCCGACGTCCTGTCCGGAATAGATGCCACCCCAGTGGCGCTCGCGCGAATTGCCGGCGGAGGTGATCGAAATTCGGTTCTGGGCAATGGCATCCAGCTGGGCCTCGGCGACTGAGCCGGGCAAGGCGGAACCGTCGCCGATGCCATCGCGCGGCGAGCTTAGCGAGGCTGAGAGAATGTGAGCGCCGTCATTGACCGCCATCTGGGTGGCGCTGATCCAGTCGGCGGCGGTGGCAACATCGTAGGCAATGAAATTCGCGCCCGGCGCGATGTCGTAGGCGATTTCCAGCACCGCATTGCCGTGGCTTTCACCACAGCTTCCGAAGCTGATGCCACAGGTCATGCCGACCTTGACCGTGGTGAGCTGAGCATCGGGTGGCCAGTCGCCGCTTTGTTGCAGCGCCGCAATCTCGCCATTGTTGTCGCCGAATCGATCAAGGATGGCGATGGTGAATCCGCTGCCGTCCAGACCGGCAGCGTGCCAAAGGTCGGCCTGTCCTTCAACCAGGCCTTCCGTTGTGGTGCCGCTGCCGTCCAGTTCGAGCAGTCGGGCCGCGCGGACCTCAAGGATGCCAGGTAGTCGTGCGATTTCGGGCAGTGCAGCCAGGGGCAGCCAGGCTTCGAGCCAGTGGCCGCGCTCGATGTCATGGGTAATGGTGGCGCCGAGCTGTTGCAGGCCAGTGCGCGCCATCTGTCGATCCTGGCTGGCATAGACCACTTCGACCAGCACGAGATCGCCTTTAACCAGTTCTTCGGCGAGGCTTCTGAAACCCTCGGTTGCCGCTCTGCCGGACTGCTTGTCCTGCAAGGCCTGCCAGAGTGGCTGATCCAGTAACCGCTGCCAGTCATGAAGCGCTCGTGCAGCGATCTGCGTTGTCTGCGGCTGGCTCAGCGCCCGGGCCGTTTCCCTGTCGACGGTCGCGACCGGCCAGTCGGCAGGATTGCCGGCGAAGGCGTCGGCCCAGCACAGGGAGCCGGCGATGATGAAGCTGCCCAACAACGATTTCATGGTCATAACCAGATCTTTTTTTTGACTGTCTACCAATACTACGTAGAGTCAGCAGCATTGGTGACAGCGGCCGCCCGTGACTGGCAGCCCGATTCTGCAGCCTCGTTTGGGCGCCACCGTTGACAGGAATCGCTTCCCGGGCTTCTGTTCAAATGACCCGCAAGGTAATGGCCTTGAGGACCGCGCGCGTACGATCGCGGGTTTCGAGCTTGGCGAGGATATCGGAGACGTAATTCTTGACCGTTCCCTCGGCCAGGTGAATGCTGCGGGCGATTTCCTTGTTCGAGTAGCCGCCGGCCAGCAGCCGCAGGATGGCCACCTCGCGCTCGCTGAAGGTGTCGGTGGGCGCGCTGTCGTCGTGATACGCGTAGCGCTGGCGCACGGCGCTGGTCGATACCGGTTGCAGCAGCGAGCGACCGGCGATGATGTCGCCGATGGCGGCCTCCAGGTCTTCCGGTGAAATGTCCTTGAGCAGAAAGCCCTGCGCGCCGGCTTCAACGGCGGCCAGCATCAGCGCCTGGTCATCGAAGGTGGTCAGCAGCAGCACCGGGATGTCCGGCTTCAGCTCGCGTAGCCGGCGGGTCAGTTCGATGCCGTCCATGCCCGGCATGCGGATATCGGAAATCACCAGGTCGACATCCTGATCGCCCAGCGCTGCAAGCAGTTCACCGCCGGACTGGGCCTCAATGAGCACCTGGATGCCTGTCATGTCTTCCAGCAGGGACTTCAGGCCCTTGAGTACCAGGACCTGGTCATCGGCCAGGGCAATGCGGGTGCTCACGCCACGATCTCGCCGGGCAGGCTGGCGCTGATCAACAGGCCGCCGCGTTTCGAAGGCTCGAGACGGACATTGCCGCCCAGTGACTCGATGCGTTCGCGCATGCCGGTCAATCCATTGCCAGGCTTGATCGGCAACGTGGCGGCACCGTCGTCTTCCAGTTTCAGCTCAAGTCCGGTTTCGTGCTCACGCAGGCTGACCCACAAACGGCGCGCCTGGCCATGACGGGCGGCGTTGGTCAGTGCTTCCTGGACCAGCCGCAGAATCGCTTCGGCCTGGTCGGCGCGCTCGAGCCTGAGGCCGGGCTCGATATCCAGCTCCAGCCTGGGGCGCGGAAACGGTCGGGCCAGTTGCTCAAGACCGCGCGCCAGATCAAGGCCGTCGCCGGCCCGCAGTTGTCGGACCACGCCGCGGATATCTCCGAGCAGCTCATCGGCAAGCTGGCTGGCCTGCTCCAGCGCTGGAACCTGTTCCAGGTCCGGCTGGCGCCTGAGCTGGCGCAGGTTCATTTTCAGCGCGGTGAGCTTGTGGCCGGCGATATCGTGCAGTTCGCGCGACAGGCGCAGCCGTTCCTGGTCGCGCGCGGCCTCGTCCAGCAGGTAGCGGGTGGCGAGCAGGTGGGCGTTGACCGCGCGCAAGTCTTCTGCCATCGACTCGGCCTGGCGGGCGTAATGCAGCAGCAAGGCGGCAAAGGCCTGGAAAGCGCCGTAGGCGGCGACCGAGACCATTACCCAGGACCATTCGGCCTGCCAGCGCCAGTGCATCAGGCCGGCAAAGACCAGGTTGACAAGGAGCAAGGGAATGATGACCCGCGCGTCGGGGAAGCGCGCCGCCAGCATCGTCGCCAGCAGGATCAGCAGAATGGGGCTGACGCCGGAACGGCCGAGGCTGATCAGGCCGAGCGCGCTGACAGCCAGCAAGATTAGACTTGCGGCGCTGTGCCAGCCCGGCCGTTCATGATTACTGGCGAGCGCCCACAGCCAGGCGATGCTGAAGCTGCCCAGCAGGACGATCGCTGCCACCTCATAACCCTCGCCAGGCAGGCCAAACCAGCCGACCACACCCATCCAGACGGCCGCCAAGGCGACGTAAGACGCCAGCGCCAGCGGTTTCAAGAATTCATAAAGCAGGTGGCGCATGAGGTTCAAGCCGGCCCTGCGGACGGGTCCGACGGTTGTCGATCACGCGATGCCTTGGTCTGGCTGTTTTCCATCGAGCTTTTATAGGCTGATGCGGATGGGCAGGCAAGGCCGCCGGGCCAATTGGTGACTTCTGGCACCCCGTTTGGCTGACCTCTGGCACCTGATCGACAAGCCCCCTGCACGGATGATGATCGCCACGCTAGTCGATTATCAAGGAACGCCATCATGAGTGCATCACTGCTGCAAAGCTGGTTCGCGCTACCCCACGCCTGGATCGGCGCGCTGGCCCTGATCAGCTTCTGGACCGCGGCGCTGGCAGGCAAGGGCAGCAAAGCGCACCGTTATGCCGGGCGAGTATTTCTGCTGGCCATGCTCGGCATTCTGATCACGGCCTTGCCGCTGACCCTATCCACCTGGCTGCGTGGCCAGCCTGTCTGGGCGGTGTTTCTGGCCTACCTGGTGATTCTGGTCGGTGTCAATTGCCTGAATGCCTGGCGGGCCATTCGCCACCGCGCTGACTTTTCCAGCTACGCCAACGCGGGCTTCCAGGCCGGCGCGCTCGTGCTGGGGCTGGCCGGGCTGGGTGTGGTGGCCGTCGGCATCAAGTATGGTGCGGCTATCCTGATCGCCTTCGGTGCCATCGGCCCGCTGGCGGCCTGGCAGAACCTGAAGTTGGCCCGGCGCGGCCCGAGTGACCGTCAGTGGTGGCTGCGCAGCCACTACGGCGCCATGATCGGCAACGGCGTGGCCACCCATATCGCCTTTTTCCAGATCGGCCTGGGCCGCCTGTTCACTGACCTGGGCAATTCCATGATCATCCATATCGCCTGGCTGGGCCCGTTGGTGGTCGGGGGGCTGATTGGATACATGTTGGACCGGCGCTGGGCGCGGAGCAAAAAACCCAGCGATTCGCCCGCCCCGGCTTCATTGACGCCACTGGCTGGCGAAACAGCCGCTTCCATTCGCTCACCAAAGTCGTGACCTTTGGCGGTTGCCTGGCAGGTTGCTGGCAACGTAGATTGGCGACGAGGTTTTGCAGGGTCCGCGAAAAATCATGAATGACCATTCGCCGTTCGGAAAGACTGGGGGAATACGTCGGGCCTGGCAGCGGCTACGCTGCTGGCTGGGTGAGCGCGGTCAGATCCTGGCAGTCTGGCTGACGCCGGCACCGGCGACGGCCGCACGCATCAGCCGGGTGCTGTTCTGGGCGGTGCTGGCGGTGGGTGGCTGGATCGGCG
>REEQ01000063.1 GCA_007695005.1 Wenzhouxiangellaceae bacterium
TCGCAAGGCTTCATTCGCTTCGCGAATACCGCCATGCGGCTTCGCCTGCCCTGCCCACGGCGCTTGTGCGGCGGCCCTTCGGGAGCCACTGTGCCGGCGCGACTCGGCGTTGCGTTTCTTGGCAAGGGCGCGCCATTCCCGGCGAAACGCGCCTTGATTCGCACCGGCACAGTGGCTCTGAGTGTTACCTAATTTTCCGCGTGGACCACTAGCCCATGATCCCAAATGATCTGCTTAATGGTTTTACCTTCGGACTCTCACTAACCATCGTATCGTGGATGGTCGGAATTATTGGCGGCGCCATGCTGCTAAAAACCATCTATTTTGAAAGGTTGTCGAACTTAAACTTCATCTCAAGCAAAAGCCTGAACAAGGCCATCGGCATCGGCCAGTTCAAATGGGTTGTAAAGAACAGTTTCTTCAGGTATCTGAACCAGAGCATCAAAGTGGGAGGAAAAACCACCGGTTTGGCGTCGGTTCGCTCCGAAATGACTGTTGCCGAAATCAATCACCTCATCGGTTTTGTATTTGTCGCTGCCGCTGCCTTGTATCAAAGCTTCAATATCGGTATCGCCTTTGGGCTGAGCATGATGATCCCCAATGTATTTCTGAACCTCTATCCCTCTCTACTTCAGCAAGAAAACAAGAGACGTATCGACCGGCTATTGAATCGACGGCCGCGGCAATCTGTTTGATTGCCGGGTTAATAGTAAGCAGATCGCTGCCGATCAGTGGTCGATCGGCAGCGGCAGGCAGGGGCCCAGTTCCAGGTCGTCCAGGACGGCGCTGGCGCCGCCGTGGTCAATGCGCAGGGACAGATCCACTTCCTGCCAATCACGCCCTTCAGCAGTGTTGCCGTCAATCGGGTCCAGCACGTGGATGAGATCTTGCCAGTGGATGGCGGCGTGAGCCGGGCCAATCCGCACCCGCAGCTCCCCTTCTTCACATTGAAAGCGCAGCTCCTCTACCCTGGCTGGATAGGTACTGAACAACAAGGGTTGAAATGGCGAAATGCTGCCTTCGTTGGACGCGGCGTTGATGCCGAGCAGGTGCGTCATCAGCTCGTAGAGATCGATGGCCCGCACCGCCGGTATGCGACTGCCGGCAGTGAAAGCCGGGCCATGGGCAACGAACATGCCGTGCATTTCCGCCAGGGCGGGATCCCAGCCATGCATGCCGAGCAGTTGAAAACGACTGCGTCCGGCCATGAAAGGGCGGTTTGAGATCATCCATTCCAGGTCGGCTTCGGCAACGACATCTGGCACCCGATGATGTGTTCCGAAGCGATAGCGCGCGGGAATGTCTTCTCGCAGCCAGACCCGCATCCGCGGGTGCGCGCCGTCCAGCGCCTGGAAAATCTCCTCGGCACTTGAATCGGTCGCCCAGATCTGGGCTGCCGGACCCCAGTCGGAGACGGTGACCCGACTCAGGTCCAGGTAGTCATCAAGCATGATGTACTGGTCAAAGTCGACTCGACTCATGCCATGATCCGAGACGACGATGACATGCATGCGATCAAGCCAGCCGCGTTTGTCCAGGCCGTCGAACAAGTCCTGCAGATGGCGGTCGACATCGACCAGGGCGTCACGCACGGCATCAGCTCGCGGGCCGTGGCGGTGCCCCATGGAGTCGACCAGGCTGAAATACAGGGTGACCAGATCGGGCCTGCCGTCATCGGCCAGATCGAACCAGTCCAGCACCTGCTCGATTCGATCGGCGTGCGGCGTGTCGCCGGCGTAGGGCTTCCAGAACGTGGGGCGGATGCGGTTGATCCGGGCTTCGGACCCGGGCCAGAAGAAAGTGGCGCTGGTCAGTCCCTGGCGCTCTGCGGTGACCCAGATCGGCTCGCCGTCCTGGTACCAGTAGCCGTCGCCGACGGCATCGCGGTTACCGAGTGAGAAGCGCTGATCGCGGATCGGGTCCCACATGCTGTTGGCGACCACGCCGTGGGTACCTGGGTGGCGGCCGGTAACCATGGTGTAGTGGGTCGGGAAAGTTTTGGTTGGAAAGACGTGATGCAGGCTGTCGGCCTTCAGACCACCGGCGACCAGGCGATCCAGGGCCGGGGTCTCAGCCAGATCGAAATAATCGTAGCGAAAGCCGTCAATAGAGATCAGCAGCAGCGGCGCCGGCCGGCCCTGTTCCGACCCGTTCTGGCCACTGGGACGGGGTTCGTGCTGGCACGCGCTAATGAACAGGAGGGCCAAGATGGCCGGCGCGATAAGAAAAGGGGTGGGTCGCGCTGAGATCATGGGTCGGCGGGCGGGCGAAATGGAAACCGGATCGACAATTCTAAACGGAAACCGTCACCGCCTGATGACAGGCCACACGGGTGGCAGGAAGCCTGGTCGACTTTCGTATCTATCGGGTAGGATTTACCAATCAACTATCAGGATATCGACATGCCCAAGATTTTGGCCGGTTGCCTGGCCGTATTATTCGTTCTGGCCGTGGCTGGTGGCCTGACGGCCTACTTCATGTTCGTCAAGCCGGCCTACGACTTTGCGACCGGGGTCGCCGGCTTTGCCACGGAATACCAGGAGCTTAATCAGAGCGTCGAGCAGCGCGGGTTCCAGCAGCCGGCCGATGGCCAGATCACGCCCGACCAGTTTCAGCGTTTCTTGATGGCGCAGCGCCAGATGCGATCAGGCATGGCCGGTCGCCTCGATGAACTGGAGGAGAAGTGGCGGGAAACGCAGGCCGAGCTTGATCGGCGCGGGCGCGAGCCCAGCATCACCGAACTGGTCACCGCCTACCGTGATCTTGGCGACCTGCTGCTGGAGGCGAAACGTCAGCAGGTGAGTGCGCTGAACCGTTACCGCTTCAGCCTGGAAGAATATGTCTGGGTGCGCAATTCGGTGTATCGAGCGTTGGGTGAGGAGGTGGCTGTAGCCGCGTTCGGAGAGCAGGGCCATCCGGAGTTGCAGCGCCAGGTGTCTGACGAGATTCTGGCGCTGGTTGCCGACCATCGGGAAGAAATCATGGAAGGCTATGCCCTGGCCTGGTTTGGCTTGTAAGCAAAGGCGTCAGGCCGTTCGGCACCGGCAGTATCAGCCCCGCTCCGGCGGGGCTTTTTCGTTGCTGGCAAGCCCTGTGCGACAATTCGGTATGGACATCACGGCGAGCCGAACCGAACGATGATCAACCTGTCTCGCAGTGTCCCGCGGTTTTTTGTCGCGCTGCTTGCCCTGCCGAATCTGCCGGTGGCCGCGCAGCCGTTTGTCGATCTGGCTACGCCGGAGTTCCAGGTCAACACCCATGTGCCCGGTGATCAACGCGTACCGCATGTGGCTGCCGATGGCACTGGCCGATCCGTTGTGGTCTGGCAGTCGCTGAACCAGGACGACCCGGGCTGGAGCGTGTTTGCCCAACGCCTGGACGCGATGGGCGAAGCCCTGGGCAATGAGTTCCGGGTCAATGTCTTCAGTGAGGGCCTGCAGGATGGACAGCGTGTTGCCATGCTGCCGGATGGGCGCTTTGCGGTGACCTGGAACGGGCCGGATCGGACCAGCGAGTCGGCAGTGATCCAGATGCGTCGCTTCGATGCCCAGGGCGTTCCCCTGGGCGGTGATCGTCGGGTCAGCGACGATCTGCCGCAGCTGCAGATCCTGCCGGTCATTGGCCTTCTCGAGAGCGGAGCAACGGTGGTAGCCTGGGATGCGCGCCGCGTCATAGGCACGAATTTCAACGTGGTGGCGCGCTATTTCGATGCCAACGAACAGCCGCTGAGCCCGGTGCGGGCGGTCAATCAGTTCAGGGATTCGGCTCAGTACAACGTTGCCATGGCCATGAACCTGCGCGGTGACAAGGTGGTGGCTTGGCAAAGTGCGGGTCAGGATGGCGATGACTGGGGCGTGTTTGCCCGCTGCATGAGTTTTGGTGGTGTTGGCGGTGATGAGTTCCAGGTCAACCAGACCAGCCAGGGTTCGCAGAGCCAGCCGCGCGTGGCGATCCGCGAGGACGGGCAGTTTGCCGTGGTCTGGCAGGACACGACCGGATTACCCAGTATTCAGTATCGACGGATCATGGTGCGCCTGTTTGATGCCGATTGTCAGCCGCTGGGTGGCGAGATCCAGGCCAATCAATTTGACGAGGGGCTTCAGGACCTGCCGGAAATCAGCATAGACGGCCACGGTGTCTATGTGTTGGTCTGGCAGAGCTTTCCGCCCCGCTTCGTCGACCAGGGCATTTACGGCAGACGTCTGAGTCCCGATGGGCATTTTCTCGGCGATGAGTTTCGGATCAGCCAGGAGGTGGAGGCCTACCAGGATTTTCCAGCCGTGGCCGGGCTGCCGGACGGTGGTTTTCTGGCGACCTGGGAAACGCTGGGCCAGGATGGCTCGGGCTTCGGCATTTACGCACGCCGCTTCTTTGGTCCGGCCATGACTGCCATTCTGGTCGAGTCCGGTGCTGACCAGCTGCTTGTCGCCGAGCAGCCTTTGCCGGAACCCCTGGTGGTGCGCGCGGTCGATCAATGGGGCCAGGCGCGCCCTGGCGAGCGTCTGCGCTTCAGGGCGCCGGAGCAGGGCCCGGGTGTTCAGTTCGAGGGCGGCTTACGGGTGGTCGAGCGGATCAGCGACGAGCAGGGGCGGGTGCTGCTGACGGCGGTGGCTGGCCCCTTGCCCGGCCCGCATGCGGTGATCGTTGAGGCCGCGGATGCTGATGTCTCGACCCGCATCGAGCTGCGCACTCAGGCCCCGGCCGTGCCGGTGCCGCTGGCTGCGGGCTGGGCCTGGCTGCTGCTGGTGTTGGCTGTGCTGTTGCCGGCCTGGCTTGCCCTGGGCCCGCGACGGCTTTGATGATTCTTTTCCTTACCTGACATTGCCGAGAGGTTTGGCCATGCGCAAGCTCCTGATCCTTCTCGTAGTGGCTCTGGCCCTCATCCTGGTGGTCGTGCCGCTGCTTCTGTTCTGGCTGGTCGACCCGAACGACTATCGCGACGAGATTGCGCGCCGGGCCTCCGATCAGCTTGGCCGGGAAGTCAGCCTGCAGGGGCCGCTGTCGCTCAAGGTGTTTCCCAGGGTGGCGATCGAGATCAGCGATGTGGCTGTCGGCAATCAAGCAGGCTTTGCTGCCGCGCCACCGCTGGCCGAGATTGGAACCGCCAGCCTGTCGGTGGCTGTCTGGCCGCTGTTTCGGGGTGAGCTGGATATCGGTGCGGTGACCCTGGGCGATGCCGTGTTCCACCTGGTCAGCGATGCTGCAGGACGCTCCAATCTGGATGGTTTGTTGACCGACAGCCCGGAACGCCCGGATGCCGAACCGGACTTGAGCACCATCAGCCTGGGTGAGCTGCGGCTGGATGATGTTCGCCTGATCGTGCTTGATCTGGCCAGCGGCGAGTCGACGACGCTGGCCATTGATGACTTGCGCCTGGATCCGTTCCGGGCCGACCAGCCGACGGCATTTCGTCTTTCGGCAAGCCTGTCTGACGCCGCCGGCGAGCTGCTTGTGCTGGAACGCCTGAGCGGTCGCCTGACGGTTGCCGCCAATGCCTCGACCGTTGAGCTGGGTCACCTGCTTCTGGAGGGCAAGTTGCCGCAGGCCGGAGCCCGCCTGAGCGCACGCGCCGGTGCCAGGATTGACTTCAGCGATGCTACGACGACAGTGAATCTGCCGGTGCTGGATACAACCCTGGCGGTTGATGCGCTGCGCCTGGCCCTGGTGGTGGAAGAGCCGGCGCGTTTGCTGCTGGGCGAGGACACCCGACTGGACCTGCCGGCTGCCCGTGTCTCGGTCAACGAACAGCCGCTGGCGGCCCGCGGCTACCTGGTGCTGGGACGTGACATCGAGGCCGAGCTCGCGGTCCAGGGGCAGCGGTTGGACCTGCGACCGCTGATGACCCCAGCCGAGCCCTCGCCCCGGCCCCGGGGCGAGCCAGCCGCTACAGATTTCAGCGCGCTGGATGCGCTGACCCTGACCTTAGACCTGCGCCTGGACACATTGGTGCTGTCGGATCTGCTGACTCTGTCCGAAGTGGTGGCCGAAGCCCGGCTGCGCGATGGCGAGCTGGTGCTGGCACCCCTGGATGCCCGCTTGCTGGGCGGTCAGTTCCAGGGGCGGGCAGCGGTCGATCTGCGTGCCGAGCCGCCGCGGGTAACCCTGCAGCCGACGCTGCGCGGTATCCAGGTTGATCGACTGGCTGCGCTCGGTGGGCTGGCCGCGCCGGTGCAGGGCCTGGGCGACTTCAGTCTGGATCTGAGCTTCAGCGGCCTGGATGCAGAGCACATCCTGTCCAGCCTCGATGGAAGCGGGCAGTTCCAGGTCGAGCAGGGCGCGCTGCTGGGCGTGGATCTGCGCGCGCTGGTGGGCCAGGAGCTGAGCAGGTCGAATCTGGGCAACATCAGCCGGGCCTTTGGCGGTCAGACCGAGTTTCAGCAGTTCGGGGGCCGCATAGAGGCGCGCTCTGGCGTGGTCGAGTTGCCTGATCTGCGCCTGCTGGCCGGTGATCTGGGACTGGCCGGCAGCGGTCGGCTGGACCTGCCGGCCGGCCAGGTCGATTACCGCATGGAACTGGCCCTGGGCGAAGCACTGGCCGCCAGCCTGCCGCGCAGCGTGCGCGAGGCTACCGGTGGTCGAATTCCGCTGAGCATTACCGGGCCGATGAACCAGCCGGTGGTTTCGGTGGATTTTGCCGGCGTGGCCGAAAGCGCGCTGCGGCGCCAGCTGGAGCAGCGCCTGCGACCGCGAGAGCCAGGTCGTGGCGAGGACCCGCCGGCCGATGAGGCGGCTGAGCGGTCCGAGCCGGAGGATCCCGGCACGGTGGATGAAGCGGCTGCCGACAGTGACGAGGCCGTGCCGCAGCGCCGCTTGCGCGGACGGGATCTGATCATCCGCAGTCTGAGCGAGCGTGAGCCGCGCGAGCGCGGCGAAGCATCGCCTGAAGACGAGTCAGCCGAAGCCGGGGAGGAGAGCGAAAATGGCGATGAAGAAGAGGATGAAGCGCCGCTATCAGCCTGAGCGGATGAACGGCTGCAGACGCCCGTAGGTCAGGCAGCGCCATAGCCACTCGGCCGGACCGAACTGGAAGCGCTTGAGCCACCAGTGACTGACGGCGACCTGAGCGCTGAAGAAGACCAGCGCCAGCAACAGGTGTGACCAGCGCGGCAACAGCTCGCCGAGACCGGCGCCGTGGCCATACATCATCCAGGTCCAGAACAGGGACTGACAGAGGTAATTACTCAAGGCCATCTGCCCGGCCGGGGCGAGCAGGCGCAGGCGGTCGGCGCCGAGGACGATCAGCGACAGGTAGGCCAGGGCCAGCAGGATGGCGCCGGCCAGGAACAGGCTGCCGCCCAGGGCCACCTCAAGGGTGGGGCTGAGCTGGTTGGCCCGGTAGATCAGTACCGTTCCGACGACGGACAGCGGCAGGCCCAGCAGCAGGCCGCGCGAGCGCCAACGCCGGAAGAACAGGCGATGATCGGCCGGCCGGGTCAGGCGTTCGGTGGTTATCAGCCAGCGCCCGAGCAGAAAGTAACCGAGGATGGGCGGCACCCAGAAGATGAAGTTGCCGAGGGTGAAGCGGGCGTCGCGCAGCCGCTGGCCGACGTTTTCCGTCCAGCCACCCTCGCGGTGGATACGAGCAGCCTCGGCGATCTGGTCGCGCATTTCGGCCTCATCGGCAGCGAATTCGGCCATGATCGATGCATGCAGTTCCGGGTCGAACTGGGTCGCGGCAATCATCAGGCTGCCGGCCCAGATCAGCACCATGGGGGCTGCGAAGAAGGCGATTGCCCACTTCCACAGGCGGCTGCTCGGGGTGCGTCGGAACAGCAGCACCATGAAGAATCCACACAGCGAGTAGACGACCAGGATGTCACCGGCCCAGACCAGCAGCATGTGAGCAATGCCGAACAGCAGCAGCAACAGCAGGCGACGCAGGTAAAGGCCCCAGAACGGTGCGTTGCGCTGCTGGGCCCGCTCGGCCATCAGGGCAAAGCCGGCGCCGAACAGCATCGAGAACAGGGCATAGAACTTGCCTTCGGCGAGGGCCTTGATCAGCCAGTCGACGATGTGGTCGGCGCCGCTGAGCCCGGGCTCGGCACCCAGCACGATGGCCTGGAGTGGACGGACGAACCACTCGAAATTGACCAGCAGAATGCCGAGCAAGGCAAATCCGCGCAGCACGTCCAGATGCAGCAGACGCTGGCTGGCAGGTTTCAGGCGAGCTTCCATGGCGACCGTCCCGGTGGCAGTTCTGATCGATTATCGGTGGCCGGTGATGGCTTGCCAAGTGACGAAAGTCAGCAGCTCGCTGCCAGGCCGGCGCGCCGGCTCAGCCCGGTGCCATGCCGCCGTCGATGCCGATCAGCTGGCCGTTGATGTAGGCGGCCTGGTCGGAACACAGGAAAGCGACCAGGGCGGCGATTTCCTCGGGCCGACCGAGCCTCCCGGCCGGCACCAGGGCCAGGGCCTGCTCACTGTCGGCGCTGTCGAGCATGTCGGTGTCCACCAGGCCCGGGGCGACGGTGTTGGCGGTGATCCCGCGCGCGGCCATTTCCCGGGTCAGGCAGATGACGGCGCCGTGCAGCCCGGCCTTGGCGGCGGCGTAATTGGCCTGGCCGCGGTTGCCAAGCCGGGCGGCTACGCTGGATATGGCCACGACCCGGCCCCAGCGTAGTCGCGCCATCCCCAGCATGGCCGGCTGGACCAGGCGGTAAAAGGCATTGAGATTGATATCGATGACGCGCTGCCATTGCAAGGCGGTCATGCCGGCCAGTGGGGCATCGTCGTGGGTACCGGCGTTGTGGACCACAACCGCCAGCGGCTCGGGCTCGGTCAGACGGGTCATGGCGGCGCTGCAGGCCGCCTCATCGCCAAGATCGAACTGTACCGCTTCGGCTTGACCGCCGGCAGCGATGATCTCGGCGACCACCTGTTCAGCCCGGTCCAGGCGTGAGCCGGCATGGACAATGACGTGCATGCCGACCGTCGCCAGAGCCTTGCAGACGGCCGCGCCGATGCCGCCGGAGCCGCCACTGACCAGGGCCCGGCAGGGCTGTGGCGGACCGGCGCTACGCCGCCGCCTCATGATCCTTCCCCGGCATCGGCGAACATCACCGTGGCACGGCCGCTGGCCAGCTGTCGGCCGTCAGCCTCGATGTCGAAATCGTATAGCTGGCCGGCTTCATCGCCGCCCAGGCGGGTGGCGCGCACCAGCAGCTGCGCGGGCTGGTCGAGATCGGCGACCGCCAGCTCCAGTCGTCCCAGGGCAACCAGGCGACCAGGACGCGGTGGACTACCAGGTTCGGCAAGCAGGCCGCCGTGGACCGCCATCGCCTGGGCACCGTATTCGGCCAGAGCGGTGGCCGGCAGGCGCCCGTCCCGGGACAGCGGGTGATTGTCGGCCGGGTTCAAGGCGGCCCTGCAGAGGATCGCTTCGGGGTCGAATGCCAGCACTTCGTCGAGCAGCACCATGCTGCCGGCATGGGGAATCAGCTCGGCGATCGACACGAGTTCAGGCTTCACGGATAGCGACATCGAGGTTGGCAGGTTTTCGCGAACAGCCACGATAGCAGAATGCCGATGGCCACGGTCGTCCCCAGCATGTGCAGCAGGCCGATGTCGGACTGGCCCAGGATCAGGAAGACGCCGCCGGATGAGAGGCAGCACAGGCCGATGGCGCGATTGGTCCGGGCTCGTTCACGGCGTTCGCCGGCCAGGGTGCGGGTAAACAGGGCGAAGTCCAGGCCGATCCCGCCGGCCAGCAGCAGACCGATCAAGTGGACGATGGTCAGGCCCTGGTCCAGCCAGGCCATGATTGCGGCGGTGACCAGCACTGCAGCCAGCGGTGGCAGCAGAACGGCGGCTGACAGGCGCAGCGAACCCAGGCGCAGGGCCAGCAGCAGGCTGATCAGGACCAGGGCAATGCCAAGGCTGAGACCGGCATCACGGCGATAGGCGGCCACCATGGCTTCGGAGCTTGCGCGCAAGTCAACCAGCACGGCTGGGCTGTCCAGGCCATCGAGCCAATTGCCCAGGGCCTGGGCATCGCTCAGTCCCTCGACCAGCACCAGGGCGCGCCAGCCATCACCATCTTTGGCCAACAGGCTGTCCAGGCGCAGTGCCAGGGCGGTACCTTGCCAGCTGTCCGGGCCCAGCAGCGGCTGCGCGGCCAGGGCGTCGAGGTCATCGAGAAAGGGATCGAAGGCATTGGCCTGGAAACGCGGCTCGGCCGCTGCCAGGCGCTCGGCCAGGGTGTCGCGGTTGGGCCAGGCCTGAAGACGGCGCTGTTGACGGGCACGACTGGGCAGCAGGTCACTGGCCGCCTGCCAGCCGCTCAGCCAGCCGGCATCGACCGCTTCGGGCAGCCGCTCGGTCAGTGTCTCGGAGGCTTGCAGGGTGGATTCCAGGCTGTCGGTCCGGATCACGATCAGGTGACGGACATCGCCGGTCTGCATGGCCTGGCGCAGTTCGATGTCATCGGCCAGGGCCTGGCTGTCAACCGGACTCAGCCGGGTCATGTCGGTGGACCAGCGCTGTTGGCCCATGCTGATCAGCACGGCCAGCGCGGCCGCAGCCAGCACCACGGGCAACCACGGCAGATAGGGCCAGGCACCGGGGTTGCCGGGGGCACGCCTGGGTACATTCAGGCCCAGCGCCGGCAAGGCCAGGGTCACCAGCGCGGCGGTGGCCAGTCCGGCGGCGGAAAAGGCGCCGAGCTGGGCCAGGCCGGGTGAGGTCGAGGCCCAGATCGCCAGATAGGCAATCAAGGTGCTGGCCGCGCCCAGCAGCAAGGGGCGCGAGACGCTGCGTGCGGCCTGGGCGAGGCGGCGATCGCGGGCATGGCCGAACAGGTGAATCGGATAGTCGAGGGCGACACCGAGCAGGGTAAAGCCGAATGCCAGGGTGAGGCCATGAACCTGGTCAAAAACCAGAGCCGTGACCAGCAGCCCGGCAACCACGCCGGCTGCCAGCGGCAAGGCCCCGGCCAGGACCAGGGAGAAGGACCGCCAGGCCAGGGTCAGAACCAGCAGTAAAAAGCCCGAGCCGATCAGCGACAGGCTGATCGCGTTCGCGCGCGAGCGCTCGGCGCTGTCGACGGCGATCACAGGTGCACCGGCCAGGGTCAGGGAAAATTGATCGTCGTCGTTGAGGGCGTCGAAGTTGGCGCGCAGGGATTCAACCAGGCGCGCCTGGTCGGCAATGGCAAACGGTGGCCAGACGCTGACCACGCTGAGCAGGGTGCGCTCGCCATCCTGATCCAGCCAGACGCCGTCCTGCAAGTCGGCATCGGTGGCCGGCGACAGGATGCGGCCCAGCTCGGGCAGCATGCCCAGGGGGTCGCGGCGAACGAGTTGCTCGGCCTGACGACCGCCCAGGGCCAGGTCGGAGAGGCGATCGGCCAGGGCATCGGCCACTGCCTCGGGGCTGGTCCGTGCCTCGACTTCGGGCAGGAGCAGAAAACGGGCCTGCATCAGGCGTGCCTCGGTGGCGGCATCGAGCGCCATTTCGCCATGTTCGACGCGTTCCACGTCCTCCAGTCCGCGCCAGGCGGCCGCCAGCTGCCGCGTCAGCGTCAGGCGTTGCTCAAGTTCGCCGCCGGCGACGGCGGCGAGCACGATGCGCCCGCCCGGCCCGGCGCTGATCTGGTCAACCACCAGCGCCTGTTCGGGGTCGGCCGGTTTCGGCAGAAAAGCATCCAGGCGATAGTCCAGCTCCAGCCGGGTCAGGGCGAAGGCGCCCAGGGCGGCAACGAGGGCCAGGCACAGCAGGGCCTTGAGGGCTGGCTTCACTGGCGTTCCAGGAAGCGGGTTTCGATGATCTCGTCGTCATCCAGGTGCAGGGACATGGCGGTCAGTTCCTGATCACTGCCAAGCAGGGTCAGGCGCTTGACCCGCTCGGCCAGGTCCGGATCCAGCGGCACCAGGTTCAGACGCCAGTCACCGTTGTCGGGCTCGAGCTCGACATCGAAGCTTTGTTTCAGGCGGGCCGCGTCGCCATCGAGGATGGCCAGCAGTGCTTCGCGCAGGACGCCAAGCTCCGGCGCCCGCCCCAGACTGAAGCGCTGTCGGCTGCGATCGGCGCGGCGAATTTCGACGTAGCGCTCGGCCAGGGTATGGGTTTCGGGACGGCGCCCCTCGGTGATCCGGATCAGGCGATCCTGGTCATCGCGATACAGGCGCCCGCTGACGGTCAGCGGCTCGGCAAGCAGCTCGCTGTGGCGGGTCTCTTCAAAGGCCAGTTCCTGCCCGGCCTCGGCGGCCAGGACTGCGAGCAGGGCTGCAAGCTCAAGATCAGGCGAGTCCTGGTGAGGGGGCTCGGCGGTGGCCAGGGCCAGGGCGAAAAGCAGGCTAATTGTCCCAGAAATCATAGAAATTGAACCAGTTGTACGGATATCGGCGAGCGTAGTGCTCCAGGCGTTGGGCATAGCAGGCCACCCATTGGTTCAATCGCTCGCGTTTTTCGCGGCGGTTGCTCGGCAGCTTGTCGGGCGCCGGCAGCCGCTCGAAGATCAGGCGGTAGCGACGCTTGCCCTCGTACAGACCGAACACCAGGAAGACGGGTGCCTGCAAGGCTGCGGCCACCGCCAGCGGTGCCACTGGCAGGCGCGCCGTACCGCCCATGAACGGCACCTGGATGCTGGCCTCGTCGCGAAAGGTTCGGTCGGCCAGCATCGCGACCATGCCGCCTGCAGCACAGGTCTCGGCGGCTTCAAGCACGATCTGGGGGCCGGACTGGCGGGCGTCGATGACGGTGTTGCGGATGTCGGGATTGATTTCCTCAAGCATGCGCGTCATCAGCGAATTCTGGTGGCGGTCCATGACGACCTTGAGGTGGCGGCATTCGGGCGGCGCTTTCTGACGGAAAGCGCGCACGGCCTCGAAGCTGCCCAGATGCGAACCCAGCAGCACGCAGCCCTGGCCCTGGGTGAGGATGGCGCGCAGCTCCGGTTCGCCCTCGGGCTCGATGGTCAGCTCGTCCTCGCGACCGCTGAGCAGCAACACCCGATCGACAATGGTGATGGCGAAGGTGTAGATGTGGGTAAGGACGCCGAAATGGCCGCGGCGTGGCGCCTGCACCCGCTCCAGCCAGGCCAGCGAGGCACGGCGCTCAATGCCGCGTACCAGCATGAAGTACAGCGCCGTTGGCCACATGGCAAGCTGGGCAAAGCCGCGACCGACATGGAGAATAACCCAGCGGATCAGGGCCAGCCAGAAGCGGTTGCCTCCTTCCGGACGATCACGCCAGCCCGGCATGACGGCACTGTCCACGGGCGACGGCTGCACCGGCCGTAGTTTCGATCTGGAAACGGAAGGCATCGGCGTCGCCATCGATGAGGATGCGAAAGCGCTCGTCCGGGCAGATCGGACGCAGAAACTTCAGGCGCTGCCAGCGACTGGGACCGTCACCGAAGCCAAGCTGGCTGCGTGCCTGGTCGTGGACCAGGGCCAGCAGAACGACGCCTGGCACGATCGGCTGCCCTGGAAAATGACCGGGCAGGGCGGGGTGATCCGCCGGTACGGACAGTTCGGCAACGGAGCGGCTCATCCGACCGGCTCGCAGACCCGCTCGTACAGTCTGACCAGGGAGTGGCGCGGCAGTTTGCCGCTTTCGGCCCGCGGCAATTCAGGCACCAGGCGCAGCGGGCGCGGCATGAAGGCCGGGTCGATGCGCCTGGACAGGGCTCGGCGGATGTCGGCGGCGCTGAGGCGGGGGGCGACGACCAGTGCCGCCAGGCGCGATACCCGACCGTCGCCCGTTTCCGGCGGCTGAAAGATGACGCCGTCCATGACGCCGTCGATGTCGAGCAGTGCCTGGGTGAGATCGGCCAGCGAGGCGCGCTTGCCGGCGATGTTGACCAGATCGCTGTCGCGCCCGGTCAGGCGAAAACGACCGTCGGTGTCGACTTCCAGCCGGTCCATCAGAATGACCGCTTCGGGCAGATGGTTGGCATCAACGCGATAGCGCACGCCGACCTGGTCCAGCTTGAAGGCCTGAAACAGACGCCAGCGCGTTTCGCGCACCGGCTCACGCCAGGCCAGGCAGCCCGCCTCGGAGCAGCCGTAGACTTCGGTTACACGCGCGCTACAGCGATCTTCCAGGCTGGCCGCCAGCCTGGCGCTGAGCGGTGCCGTGGCTGAATAGATGCGGTCGACCTCGACCAGGGAATCCGGGTGTTCGGCCAGGTTGCGCAGATGCACCGGGGTGCTGACCAGGGCTCGCGGCCGCGGCAGCGCGCTCAGGGCCTGGATGATGTCGGCAGCAAAGAAGGGCTGGCCGCTGTTGATCGTGACCGGAGCGAACCAGGGCAGCAGCACCGAGGTTTCCAGACCCCACATGTGCTGCGGTGGAACCGTGGCAACCAGATGGGTCAGGGCCGGGCCGGGACCGTACTCGGCTGCGTTGATCAGGCTGCTGTCATGCAGGGTGCGCCAGAACTTGATCACCCGGGTGGCCGAGCCGGTGCTGCCGGAGGTGAACACCTCGGCAGCAAGCAGATCGGCCGGAATTTGCGGCACGGCATCGGCCTGGGCACCAACGGCCAACGCCGCCGATGGGTCCATCTGGGGGTGGCCCAGGCCTTCGATACGCTGATCGCTGATGACCAGGCTGTCGGGCCGTTCGCGCAGCAGATCGTCGATCGTGGCCGGCAGGCGGTTGGCCGGCAGCAGGGTGCTGCGACCGGCGCAGAGTGCCGCCGCCAGCGCGACGCTGAAGGCATGGCGATCCTGGCACAGGTTGACCACGGCACCGGCACCGGGCATGGCCCCTGCCAGGGACAGGGACTGGGCGATGAAGCGCCCTGCAGTGACCGCCTCGCCATCGCGCAGGGCGATGAGCTCGTCCAGCCGGCGGGTCAGCAGGGGCAGGTGCTTCATCGGGCCACCTGTTCCGGACGAATGCTGGCCAGCAGGGCCAGAAAGCGCCGCAGCGGCCAGTGCTCATGATCGGGAAACCGGCGCCGCCGGAGCAGGTACTCGCCGATCAATGCGCTGATGAACAGCGTTGGCGCGGCCAGGGTAATCCAGGCCAGCCACCAACCGGCCTGGTCGAGGGCGGCCAGGATCGTGGCGGTGGTGCCGATCAGGGTCAGGAGCATCGCCCAGGCGGCCGTCCATGCCCGCATCCAGGGCAACGACTCGGGTTCGACCTGGCGCCCCTGGCGTTCATGCACCAGGGTGGCAATGCGTTCAATCAGCGGGCGCGAGCCGGCTCGCAGCGTTGCAGCAAAGTAGCCGGCCACGGCAAGGCAGATCAGGCCCGGTGGCCACAGGGCCAGGGCGGGCAGCTGGATGACCACGACCATGATCAACAGGCTGGCGATCAGCAGCAGGCGTCCCGGCCAGTGGCGTGGCCGCGGCCCGACCAGGGCCAGCGCGAGCAGGGGCAGGCCCAGCGCTCGCAGCTCCGGGCGCTCCAGGCTCAGGGCCAGGGCAATCAGACCTGGATATGCCAGCAGCGCCGCCAGTCTGATACCGGCAGCGGCTTGGGGTGGAGAACCGGTCACGGTCACAGGTGATCAGCGCAGCGATTCGATATGAGCGTTGAGCGCACGCAGGTTGGCGAAGACATGGCGGTTCTTCTCATCGTCGGCCTTGAGCTGCACACCATAGGTCTTGGAAATGGCCAGGGCCAGCTCCAGCGCGTCGATGGAATCGAGGCCGTATTCACCGCCAAACAGCTGTTTTTCCGGCTCGATGTCTTCCGGTGCGAGATCTTCAAGGTTGAGTGATTCGATAATTAGTTCAGCAAGCTTGCGCTCACTGGGCGACTGTTCTGCACTCATTGACTGGTTCCTCCAAGGAGTTATAAGCATGCTGAAGGCTTTCGCCGCCTTCTGGCGACCCTGGTTTCCCTTCCGCGATGGACCGATCCACCGGCATATTCCCCTCGCTTTTTACGTAGTTTCGAGGGCAAGTCCGCCAACGGTAGCGGGCGGGCCCTCATTATAATGGGTTGATGTTTTCCAGGCCATCCAAGTGAACACGCTCGATTCCGCTGCTGCCCTGCCCGAATCCGTGGATCTTGCCGTCATTGGCGGTGGTCCCAGCGGCTCGACCATGGCGATGCTGGTGGCCCGGGCTGGCTACCGTGTGCTGGTGCTGGAAAAGGATACGCATCCGCGGTTTCATATTGGCGAATCGCTGCTGCCGCACAACATGCCGATCTTTCGTCGTCTTGGCCTGTTGGATCGGGTGAAGGCGCTGGGCGTGGCCAAACCGGGGGTCGATTTCACCCCGGCCAGCGAGCCGGAGCTGGTCAGCGAGATTCGCTTCAGCCAGGCGCTGGAGGTGCCGGTCGACTGTGACCAGGCCTGCCAGGTGCTGCGTTCCGACTTTGATGCGCTGCTGTTTGCCGCCGCTGGTGAAGCCGGCGCCATGCTGGCACCCGGCTGCCGGGTTCGATCGGTTGAATTTGATACTGCCGATACGGCCCTGCTTGAGCTCGAGCGCGCCGATGGCAGACACAGCCTGCAGGCGCGCTTCGTGGTCGACGCCAGTGGCCGCGACTGCTTCCTTGGTCGGCGTTTCGATCTGCAGGCGCGCAACCGGCAGCATGGCACGGCGGCCTTGTACGCGCACTTTCGCGATGTGCCGCGCCGGTCTGGAGATGCAGCGGGCAATATCAGCATTTACTGGTTCGACCAGGGCTGGATCTGGATGATTCCGCTGCCTGATGGGGTGATGAGCGTGGGGGCGGTGTGCAATCCGGCCTATCTGCGCGGGCGCGGACGGGATGTGACCCGCTTTTTTCATGCCACCCTGGCGCGCAATCCGCACGCGGCCCGGCGGATCGGCGACGCCCGCCTGGTTTCATCGGTTACGGCGACCGGCAACTACGCCTACTGCAATCATCGCCTGGATGGACCAGGCTGGCTGATGATCGGTGATGCCGGGCTGTTTATCGATCCGGTATTTTCCTCGGGCGTGTATTTTGGCATGCACGGCGCTGAAGTCGGCGCCAGGGTGGTACTGGCCGAGCTGGCGGGCGATGCGCCGGCCGCCCGCCGTGCGCGGCGCCGATACCGGGCCAGGGTGAGGCGCGGCGTACGCGAGTTGTCCTGGTTCATCTATCGTTTTCCGACGCCGGCGATGCGCAAGCTGCTGCTCAGCGATCAGCAGGTGCTGGGCCTGAAGCAGGCAGTGATATCGCTGCTGGCCGGCGACCTGTATGACAATCCCCGGGTGCGGTGGCGGCTGCGGCTGTTCCGTCTGGTCTACTGGTTGACCTGTCTGCCGGAGCTCGCCGCCAACTTGAAGGTGCGCCGACAGGGCCGCCGCAACGCCAGCGTGGTATTCGACCATGGCCACTGATCCGAGCCGGACTCCGAGGCTGGACGGGGCCACCCTGCAGGTCGTCAGCGGCCCGGCCAGGGAACCGGCCCTGGCTGCCTTTGCTTTCGCCGAGGCTGGCGGCGCCGTCTTGCGGGTCGGCCTGGACTTTCTCGGCGGCGACTTGCTCTGCGAGAGCTGGCTGGTTGATCGGCCGGTAGCGTCCGGACAAGCCGATGGTGTGTCCTGGCGACAGGCCGGCGAGTTGCTGTTGTTGAGCTGGGATGTGGAGGATGACAGCACGGTCGATCCTGCTGAGTTGGCCGATCGGGCCTATGGCCGCCTGATCGCGCAGGCTCGGCAGCAGGGCTGCCCGCACTTGCTCCGAGCCTGGAACTTCATGCCGGCAATCAATCAGGGCGAAGGCGACAGCGAGCGCTACCGGCGCTTCTGCCTGGGTCGGGCGCGCAGTCTGGAACAGGCCGGGATCGATGCTTCGGGGCTGTGCGCCGGTACAGCCATCGGTGGCGACGACCCGCGCTTGCGGGTATTCATTCTGGCCGGGCGTCAGCCGGGCATCAATATCGAGAACCCGCGCCAGATCAGCGCCTATCGTTATCCGCGCATTTACGGCCCGCGCAGCCCTTCCTTTGCGCGAGCCACGGCCTTGCCCCAGCCCGGTGGCCAGGTGCTGCTGATGATCTCGGGCACGGCCAGCGTCGTCGGGCACCGCACCTTGCATGAAGGCGACCTGATCGGCCAGCTGAAGGAGATCGAGAGCAACTTTCACAGTCTGCTGAGTGAGAGCGCGTCCCGGCTGGGCCGCGGCAAGCTGGTCCGGTTTGACGCCGGCAGCTTGCTGCGCGTCTACCTGCGCTGCGCCGAAGACTGGCCGGCGACGCGCGACTTCCTGGCTCAGGCCTGGCCGAAGGTACCTGTGGTTGCTCTCAGAGGCGATATCTGCCGCTCGGACCTGCTGGTGGAAATCGAGGCGGTCTGTGTGGGCTAGTGGTCCACGCGGCAAATTAGGTAACGCTCAGCCGCCGCACAAGCGCCGTGGGCTGCGTTGCACTCGCTTGAATTGGCGACGGCCAGTCCTGCGCTCGCGCGCCTTGCCCACAACGCTTGTGCGACGGCTGAGCGTTACCTAATTTGCCGCGTGGACCACTAGTCGCGGCAGAAGCAGTCCGAGTGCCTCTGGGGTTGGGGTTCAGCCGATGGCGCTGA
>REEQ01000025.1 GCA_007695005.1 Wenzhouxiangellaceae bacterium
GCTGGGTGCAGAGCGGAGGCAGCTTCAATGCTGGCAGCGGGCAGCTGGATTTCCGATCCCTGTTTACCCAAGGCGGCGGCAGCTTCGTTGCCGGCGATGTTCCGATGGCGGTCGGCGGCGCCTTCAGCCTGTCCGGCGGTGACTTCAGCGCAAGCTCTGGCATCACCAGCTTTCGTGCCGCCTTCTCGCAAACCGGCGGTGGCTGGAACGCCAATGGTGGCACGGTGCGATTCATTGCTTCGTTCGACATCAACATCAGCGTCAGCCCGCCGGGGTTGATCGATTTCAACGACATGGAGGTCAACCTCGGCAATAACCTGAACCGCCTGGTGCCGGTCTTCGATACCACGGTCGTGGTCAATGGCACCCTGACCTTTGCCAGTGGCCAGCTCAGCGGCAGCGGCGTCCTGGAAGCCCGTGGGGAAGTGCTTATTCCGGCCAACCACACCTCGGTCGAGGGTGGTTTCCTGCGCGTTGCCGGCGATGCGCCGCGGACCATCACCATCCCCTCCGGTGCCCAGCTATGCAATCTGGAAATCAATGCGCCCAATACCATCATCACCACCAGCGGCAGTGGACTGGTGACCCTGGGCTCGGTCCAACTGATCGACAACGCCGGGTTCACGAATGCAGCCGCTGACCTGGAAGTACGGCCTGGTCGGACCTGGGTCCAGAGCGGCGGTGTTTTTACCGCCGGCAGCGGCAGTCTGGCGTTTCGCAGTCCCTACACCCATTCCGGCGGAGCCTTCGCCGGCAGTGAAAGCAATATCACGATCGTGGGCAATTTCATCTTGAGCGGCGGCGATTATGGAGCGAGCTCCAGCGTCACCGCCTTTGGTGCAAACTTCTCGCAGAGCGGCGGCACCTGGAATCATAACGGTGGCACGGTATTGTTCAACGGCGTGTCCTTCGATCAGATCACCGTTATCGATGGCACCGAATTCAACCGCTTCCAGCTCAACAAGCCGAACAACACCAATCCTCTGTCCATTCCCGGGGATAACTTGGTCGTTGTCAGGGGCGAGACCGCCTTGCTCAGCGGATCATTCCAGGCCTCGGGAGGATTCACATTCCCGGGCACGCTGGAGGTCCATGGTGACCTGATCATCGGTGAAGATCTGACCGGCGGCACCGCCAATTTCCGTTTCGCCGGCGACAATGATCAAAGCTATGTCAACCTTGGCGGCATCAATCCCACCGGTGTGTGGACCATCGCCAAGCCGGGCGGCAGCCTCCTGCTTCAGTCGGATCTCGACCTGTCCAATGGCTTCGTTGGCCAGGCCCTGAACCTAAGCCAGGGCACCATCACCACCGGCCAGTTCACGCTGCTGGCCGGGCCGCGCGCGGTCAATCGCAGCAGCGGTCACATCATCGGCAATCTGCAGCGCCGAATCACCGCCACCGGCAACCGCGCTTTCCCGATCGGCACCAGTTCAGGCCATGCCCCGGTCAACGTCAATGTCACCGCACTGATTCAGAACCCTTCGGAATTGCGTGTCGGCCTGATCGACACCCCGCATCCGCGTCTGGACCCGGCCAGCAGCCTGGGCGCCCATTGGCAACTGACCGAGTTCGGCAACATCACTGCCAACATCACCTTGAACTACCTTCAGGACGATGTGGCCGGCGACGAGGAATCCTATCGACTGCTGGCCATCAGCGAGGACACGCTGAGCGTGTTCGTGCCACCGCAGGTGACCATCAATACCGCCACCAACATCATCTCCGCTTCCAATATCACCGAATTCTCCGACTGGGCCCTGGCCGAACCGGCCCAGCCGGTCAGCATCGCGCCGGTCGATCCCACCGTGCCGCCAGAGGGCGAGATCGAATTCAGTGCACTGGCCGGGTATCCGCCCCATGAATTCGAGCTGATCGAGAACAACTCTGGCGCCAGCTTCGATCCCGAGACCCGGCTGTATACGGCTGGCACCACGCTGGGCGCGATCGATGTGGTCCGCGTCATCGATTCCTTTGGTTTTTTTTCCGAGTCTTCAATTACCGTCAAGATCATCCCGACCCGGGTCGTGATCACGGCTCAGCCTGAAGACACTGTCGCCGGCCAGGCCTTCGATCCGGCCATTCGGGTCGAGTTGCAGGATGATGAGGGCCGCCTGGACGAACTGTCGACCGTCGCCATCAGCATAAGCCTGGCAGACAATCCCGGTGATGGTGAGCTATCGGGCGTGACCACGCTGGCTACCACCGATGGTGTGGCCATTTTCGAAGGCTTGATCATGGAACGGGCTGCTGACGGCTATACCCTGGCAGCCAGTTCGGTTGGTTTGATCGGTGATCTGAGTACACCCTTCAGCATCCTCCCATCCGAACCCCTGTACCTGTTTTTCTCAGTGCAGCCCTCGGATACCCTGCCTGATCAGATCATGACCCCGCCAGTGGAAGTCCGAATCGAAGACGATTTCGGCAACCTGGCCACGCAGGCGACCCATGAGATCACTCTCTCCCTTATGGGTGGAGCTGGCCATCTGTCAGGCACGCTGACTCGCCCCCCCAAGGAAGGCATCGCTGTCTTCGACGATCTCAGCATTGACCTTCCCGATCCCGATTACAGGCTGCTGGCATCCACACAGTTCGATGAATTGCAGGGCGATCAGAGCGAGCCATTCCAAATCATTGATCCCCTGGTCGTGACCAACACCCACGACAGCGGTGTCGGTTCGCTTCGGTTTGCAATCGAAACCGCCAATGCCAGTCCCGAGGCTGCCACGATACGCTTCGATATCTTCGGAACCGAGCCGCATCTCATCCAGCCTGCAACGCCACTTCCGCCGATCACCACGCCGCTGAGCATTGATGCAAGAACCCAACCCGGTTACAACGGGACGCCCCTGGTTGTATTGGTGGGGCCTGAAGATCCGGTCCAAAACGCTGTTGCCTTGCAGCTTGTTGCCGATCATGGCGAGATTGCCGGTCTGTCCATTCATTCGTTCAAGATCGCCATCACGATGAGTTCCGAACATAACAGGATCATCGCCAACTACATCGGCCTTGATCCATCGGGTCATGGCGACTGGCCGAACCAGCAGATCGGTCTGGTTGTCGCGGGTCATCACAACATCATCGGTGGTCCGGAGCTCTCTGACAGGAACATCATTTCCGGATTTTCCTCGCAAGGCATTCAACTTTCATCATATTCCTTCAGTCATGGCCACACGATCGAGGGCAACTATATTGGTACCGACCCCTCGGGATCAGTGGCCATTCCGAACCGGGTCGGGATCACTTCGGTTGGGCCGTTCATCGAATCACTTCCAGAGAACCTGATCCGCCACAACATCATTTCCGGCAATGAGTTCATCGCGATACAGAACCTGACCAACGCCTTGGTGGAGGAAAACCAGATCGGGCTGGGTGTCGGCAGTCAGACTCTTGAAGGCAGCACGCAGGGTGGCATTCTCGTCGGCAATAGCGCGAGCAATGGCGCGGCCGTACGGATCACCCGCAATCGGGTTCACATCAGTCCGGACATCCCCTTCCGGGGCATCAATCTGAACGGCAGTCTCAATCCCCGCGTTGACATCCCCGGCAGCAGTTTGAACAAACCCCGCCTGTCCCGAGTCACTGTCGGTCACTTTTCGCTTGAGATCAACGGCAGCCTCAGTGCAGAACCTGACAAGATCTATGCCGTCGAGGTGTTTGCCAGTTCCGAATGCGGGATGGCCGGTCACGGGCCGGGCGAGGTCTATCTGGGCACCATCGATGTGTTCGTGGGCGCGTCCGGCATCGCTGCCATTTCGAACACGCTTCAGGTCGAGGTCGACCCCAACGCCTTCATCACGGCCACTTCGACCGACCTGGAGGCCGGTACGACCAGTGAGTTCTCCCGCTGCATCAAGGCCGCACCGGCCTTCTACAACATCAGCGGTCGCATGCTGGACCAGAACGGCCAACCGCCCGTGGGTCCATTCCTGCAGACACAGCTGATACAGCCCCCACTGACCACCCCCACTCGGTCGACCGGACACTATGGCTTCGGCCCCATCGTCCCGGCTGGGAGCAGCCTTATGATCACTCCGGTGAGTTCGGCTTACTCCTTTTTCCCAACGTCTCGTGGCTATAGCAACCTCTCCGGAGATCAGGTCAATCAGGACTTCACCGCCACCCCCAATGTCGGGGTTCGCGGTCAGGTCCGGGTTCAGTTGGGTGGCAGCTTCTACGCGCTATCCGGTGTCCAGATGGAAATCACCGGACCCGAGGCACGGACCCTGCAGTCGGACGCCAACGGTCGCTACAGCGCCAATCTGAACCCGGGCAACTACACCATCACACCGCAGCTCGAGAACTATGTGTTCGATCCGCCATTCCACCAGGCTGATGCGTCATTTTCGGATCAGCACGAATTCACTGCCATACCGATCAATGTGGCATCGGGTCGCCTCGCCATTCGATCGGGCAAATCGCTGGTATTGATGAACGCCGATGGCTCGGCCCGGGTCACGCTCGGCAATCTTGCGAACGGCTCGGATGTGACCTACTCGCCGGATGGATCGAAACTGGCCTGGACCGAACGGGTCTGCTCATCTGGCGAGTGTCGCAGCCGAATTTTCATCGCGAACTTCGATGGCACTCAGAAGCGCCCGTTGCGCCTGGACGCCACGAGTGCTCTGGCCGACCTTCACTCACCAGCGTGGTCCCCGGATGGCAGCCAGATCGCGTATATCATCGGAGATTCTTCGATCACGATTTCAGACGCCAATACCGGCCTTCCTGTTCGCGGTTTCCGTGCCGGCGCGATCGGGACGGAGACCATCCATGAGCTGCGCTGGGCGTCATCTGGAAATCAGTTGGTTTATGTGGTCAGACCAAAGAGCCATAGCACCCACTCCCAACTCTTCAGCATCAGTGCCCTGGGTGGGGCGAGGCAGGCATTGACCGACACCTTGACCACGGTCCGCAATGCCCGGCCGGCATTTTCCGTCGATGGCATTCGAGTGCTGTTCGGGAGACGCTCGGCTGGCAGCAACAGTTTCGGCAACTCCTTCGGCATCAACGGAGCCGGCAATTCCAGTATCCTGACCGTCAACAGCACGGGCGGCGGCTTCGTCACCCTGCCGATGCCGGCCAACTTGTACGACCAGGTTTCCTGGTCCCCCGACGGTACTCGCCTGGGACTGACTGCAAACTCCACCAGCGAGTTGGGCATCACGCGCAACCGGCTCTGGATCTACACGCCCGATGGCACCTTTCAGCAACGCTTTGGGGTGCCTGATGGTCGCCTGGCCTGGGGTCGCGCGTTCGCCCCGGTCACGCCGCCGGGGGGCAGTGTCGAGGTGACAGCGGGCGCGGTCAGTATCGTCTTCGATCAGGTCAACTCAGTCGGAGAGACCTCGGTTGTGCCGATACCGCCTGGATCGGCCGGCCTTGTGCCTGGCGGCTTCGTGATCGGCGAATACGGTGCCTGGGAAATCGCAACCACGGCCATTGTCCAGCCGCCGATCGTACTCTGCTTTGTGCTCTCGGACTTCACCGGCACATCGTTTCAGTTCGGCAAGCTCAGCGTGATGCACAATGAGAACGGCGTGCTGGTCGACCGCACTGTCAGCCGTACTTTCGCAGCTCGAACGCTTTGCGCATCGGTGGACTCGCTCTCACCCTTTGTCATTGCCGAAGCCATCGATGAGGACCTGCCGACGATTTCCGGGCTGGTAATGGACGGTGAGGACAAACCGCTGGCCGGGATCAGCATACTGATGAGCGGTTCGCAGGAGCGCAGCACGGTGAGCGACAGCAACGGTTACTTCAGCTTTCCCAATCTGCTGCTTGATGGCAATTACAGCGTGCGTCCACGGGCTCGCGGTGTGCTGTTTTCCGAATACAGCGTCGATTTCCTCGCCGTCGAAAGCGATCAGGCGGCGATCTTTGTCGGTATTGAAGCGGACTTCTCCATCGCCGGCAGGGTTCTTGATGCAAGCGGCAACGGGCTGGCAGATATCGAAGTCATCGCCGAAGGCGATACCTATGCCTATGCTGTCACCAACCAGGAAGGCTACTTCGTTTTCGATGAACTGCCGGCCGACGGCAGCTATCTGGTCCGCGCCACGGCAGAATCCCTGCAATTTCTGCCGACCGAGCTGTTGATCGAGCCCCTGGTCGGAGATGTGGAAGGACTCGAACTGCTCGTCGTACCGCTACCCGCCGGTGATCCCATCTTCACCGACCGCTTTCAGGGTGGCCGCTAGTCCGGATAATTCATGAGCATGTGCGCGCCCTCGCTGCGCGATCATCGCGCGAGTTCATGAATCATCCGGGCTAGGCAGCAAACGGGCCAAGCTCGATCGCCGGCGACCGGTCGGTCAAAATATCGGCCAGCACCTCGGCCGAGCCGGCGGCCTGGGTCCAGCCCATCGAGCCGTGGCCGGCATTAAGGTAGAGACCGGGGATGCGGGTGGGTCCAAGCAGTGGCGTGCCCCTGGGTGTCATCGGGCGCAGGCCGGCCCAGCTTTCGGCGCGGCCGGCGCGGATTTCGTCAGCCAGGCGTGGCAGCAAGGCGCAGGCCGAGTCCAGCAGGACCTGGATTCGGTCAGACCGTATGGTTCGGTTGTAGCCGTCGAAGTCGGCCAGCCCGGCCATGCGCAGACGATTGCCGAAGCGGGCAGTGACGATGCGATGTTCCAGGTCCAGTAGCGGGATGGTGGGTGCCAACTCGGCCTGTTCCAGCTCCAGCGTGGCTGAGTAGCCCTTGACCGGATAGATCGGCAGTTTCAGGCCCAGCGGTTTGACCAGCGCCGGCGAGCCACAGCCGGCAGCCACGATCACCGCATCAGCTTCGAGTAGCTGCTTGTCTTGCAGGCGAACGCCGATCACCCGGCCCTGATGCCGTTCGATACGCTCAACATTTGCACCCAGCCGGATCTCGGTTCCTAGTTGCTTGGCACAGCGCAGCATCTCGGCTGAAAAAACGCAGGCATCGCCAGACTCATGCAGGGGCAGGAACATCGCGCCTGCCAGGCGGCCGGCCACGGGCTCAAGCGCTGGTTCCATGGCGACGACCTCGTCGGCATCGATGACCCGGATCTCGACGCGGGGATCACCGATCATGCGCCGCAAATCCAGGGCGTGGTCCAGCTCGGACTGGCTGAAATACAGCTCCAGCGAGCCGTCCGTGTACTGGTGATAGCTCAGCTGATGACGCTCGCGCAGGCGCTTCAGGCACTGGCCGGAATACACCGCCAGGCGGGTATTGTTTTGGGCATTGAGGTAATAGCGCGACGCCTTCGATTGCCACAAAAAATTGATACCCCAGCCGATCAGGCCTGGCAAGGCATGAGCATGAATGCGAAACGGCTCGCCGGTGCCCGAACGAGTCAGCAGGCGCTGGATGATGCCGGGCGCGTTCCAGGGTTCGGCATGGCCAGGCGTGATGCCGCCGCCGTTGGCATGGCTGGTTTCGGCCGCAGCCTGCGGCTGACGGTCAAGCACAGTCACCGTCAGCCCGCGCTCGGCCAGGCTCAGCGCCGTGCTGGCGCCAACCACGCCGGCACCGATCACGATCACGTGCAGTGACATTTCAATTTGTCCCAGGCATTGAATTCATTCCCTTATTGTAGGCGGCATGGTCCGAGCTGGCTCAAGGGGCAATGGCACAAAAGTCTTTCAGATTGCGATATTCCATTCAGGACCCAAGGAGCAAAACCCGTGAATCCATCTCATCTCTTTTCGGCCGCCCTCATTCTGTGTCTGGGTGCAAGCGTGTCGGCCCAGGACAGCATTTCACGCGAGGCCTGGTCTGCCTACATGCAAGATGCGCTTCCCGAGTTTCTCTGTCATGAGGAAAGTTATTTCGTCGAGTGCTTCGAAGTCGACATTGAACAGTGCAAGCGCAGCCTGTCGGCGCTTGCGCGCAGCTGCCTTGAATCTCTCGCCGAACATATTCCGGATCCGATTCGATCGGCCCAGGAAGGCGCCACCGCCGGACAGATGATCGGCAGCTGCGCCGGCAGCCGCTACGATCTGGTCAACCTGGCGCTGAAGATCAGCACCGAACAGTGCAATGACCCGATGTACTGGGCCGGACGGCAGTAAGCCGAAGAGCCGGGGCTTGCGAAGGTCTTCGCATGGCGCGGACTGTGCGACTCCGTCGAGAGTGGGAGCCTCTGAATGACTCTGCACGACCGCGCCCGCGCAGAGTCATTCAGAGGCTCCTTGACCCGGCAGTCATGGTCGCAGCACCTTGCCCGGATTCAATAGTCCATCGGGATCCAGAGCCTGCTTGACCCGGCGCATCAGTGCGACTTTGTCCGGTTGACCCCGGGCCAGCTCATTGCAGCGTAGTTGACCGATCCCGTGTTCGGCGGCGATGGAGCCTCGGTAGCGCCTGACCTGGTCAAACACAATGCGATTGCATTCAGTCTCCAGGGCGCGGAACCGTTCCGGGTTCATGGGCGCCGGCTGGCTCAGGTTGAAATGCAGGTTGCCGTCGCCAAGATGGCCGAAGATGCAGGGGCGAATGTCTGTCATGCTCCGTTCCAGCGCGGAGACCGTATCGGCCACGAATGCGGGAATACTGGCCACGGGCACGGAGATGTCGTGCTTGATGCTTGCCCCGCCATGCTTTTGTGCTGCCGAGATGCCCTCGCGCAAGGACCATAGCGCCTTGGCTTGCGTCTCGCTGCCAGCCACCACAACATCGCCGCACAATCGACTCTCCAATGCCTGGTGCAAAACGCTGTGAGCAGCCGCCTCCAGGCTGTCTCCCGGCAGGCTGGAGTCTGCCTGCACCAGCGCGTACCAGGGATGCGGGGAATCGAAAGGATCACGCTGCGCCGGCTGGTCCAGCAGCACGAATTCCATCGCCAGGCGCGGCAGGAACTCACAGGCCGACAGACACTCCCCGAGACCCGAGCGCAGATGCTTGAGCAGGGCCATGGCCGTAGGCAGATCAGCGCAGGCCAGCATAGCCGTCAGGCTCTGGCGCGGCGCGGGCGCCAGCTTCAGCGTGGCGGCGGTGATGATGCCCAGGGTGCCTTCACTGCCAATGAACAGCTGCTTGAGGTCATAGCCGCTGTTGTCCTTGCGCAAAGGATCAAGGTCGGACCAGACCTGGCCGTCAGCCAGCACCACTTCCAGGCCCAGCACCTGCTCACGGGTATTGCCATAGCGGATGGTGAGATTGCCGCCTGCGTTGGTGGCCAGAGTTCCGCCAATGGTAGCCGTGCCTTCGGAGGCCAGGCTGACCGGATAAAACAGGCCCGCCGCTGCCGCCGCTGCCCGCACCCCGGCCAGGGTGCACCCGGCCTCGACCAACATGCTGGCATCCACTGGGTCCAGCCCGCGCAAGCGACTCATGCGCTCCAGGCTTAAAACGACTTCACCGGGGCCTGCAATGGCCCCACCGACCAGCCCGGTATGTCCGCCCTGAGGCACGATGGCCACCCCGGCTTCGGCACACAGCCGAACAACGGCAGATACCGATTCAAGCTCCGTCGGCCTTGCGACTGCCAGCGGCATAGCGTGGTAGCGCCCCCGAGGCTCCTCAACATGAACCGCCTGAACGGCCTCGGCCTCAAACAGTCCGTTGTCACCCAGAACATGCCGCAGAGCCCGAAGTAGCGGTTTGTTGGCGCTCACATCCACCATGCTGGCGACTATACCGCCGTCACGACCGGGCGCGTTGGAAAATGTGGCGGGTCCGGTTTATAATCCGGCGGTTTGATGGCCTGCTGGCATTCGTTTCGACAGACGCCGGAATGACATGCACCTCAGGCTGGCTCGTCCGCATCCCCGAACTCGGCCCTGCCGCCGCGCCCACAAGCGCGGTCGGTGATGCAAAAACGCCTGTCGCCTGCCCAGCGCCGTAAGCCACGGCGGCGTCAGAAAACACAAAATCCGGACACCAACACAAGAGGGTAAGGGCAACCATGCTCAGCTATATCCTGATCTTTGGCCTGGGCCTGTTCGGCCTGGGCGTCGCCTTCGTACTCACGCGAAGCATTGTTCGCATCCCGGTCGACTTCGGCGCCGATTCGCCCGAGGAAGCCTCGCGCCTGAAGCGCATGCACAAGGCCATTGCCGACGGTGCCATGGCATTCCTGACCCAGGAATACCGCTACATCGTCTGGTTCATGCTGGGCTTCGCCCTGATCATCGGCTTTGCCATCAATGATCCGAACACCGAGTACCGCGAAGGGATCTACACCGCCATCGCCTTCATCTTCGGCGGCATCATCTCGCTGGCAGCGGGCTTCATCGGCATGCGTATTGCCACCGAGGGCAACGTCCGTACCGCCACCTCGGCGCGCAACTCGATTGCCGATGCCTTCAAGGTTGCCCTGAACTCGGGCGCGGTAATGGGTTTCGGCCTGGTCGGTTTGACCGTGATCGGCCTGCTGATCACCTACCTGGTCATGGCCGCGCTGCTGGATGTGTCCAACCACGTATTGATGGAAGTCGTTGCCGGCTTTGCCCTGGGCGGCTCCACGATCGCCCTTTTCGGGCGCGTGGGCGGCGGCATTTACACCAAGGCTGCCGATGTCGGCGCTGACCTGGTCGGCAAGGTCGAGGCCGGTATTCCGGAAGACGACCCGCGCAACCCGGCGGTGATCGCCGACAACGTTGGTGACAACGTCGGTGATGTCGCCGGCATGGGCTCGGACCTGTTCGGCTCGGTAGCCGAGAGCACCTGTGCGGCCATGGTCATCGGCGCGGTCGCCTTTGCCGCCATGAGCATGGGCGGCTCCATGGGCGAGGCCGAGTCGATCATGGCCAACATGTACCCGATCCTGATTTCGGCAGTCGGCATTCCGATCAGCCTGCTGACCATCCTGGTGATCAAGGTGCGCACCGAGCAGGAAGTGGCACCGGCGCTGAAGAAGATGCTGATCGTGTCTTCCGTGCTGATGGCTATTGCCATCTACTTCCTGACCATGTGGGCGCTGCCCGGCAGCTTCGAGATCGAAGGTCAGGCAACCACCGCGTTCAAGGTCTACCTGTGCTTCCTGGCAGGCCTGGGTGCCGGCCTGGCGATCGGCCTGTTCACCGAGTACTACACCTCGCATGACTTCAAGCCGGTCCGCGAGCTGGCTGATTCCTGTGCCACGGGCGCTGCCACCAACATCATCTTCGGCCTGGCGCTGGGCTTCAAGAGCGTGGGCTGGTCGATTGCAGCGATTGCCGTGGCGGTCTACATTCCGTTCACCCTTGCCGGCATGTACGGCGTCGCCGTGGCTGCCCTGGGCATGCTCGGCACCCTGGTCGTCGGCCTGGCGATTGACGCCTACGGCCCGGTTTCGGACAACGCCGGCGGTATCGCCGAGATGGCCGAAATGGGCGAAGACATCCGCGACCGCACCGACGTGCTGGATGCAGCCGGCAACACCACCGCCGCGATCGGCAAGGGCTTTGCCATTGGTTCAGCCATCCTGACCGCGCTGGCCCTGTTCGCCGCCTTCATTACCCGCGCCATGCACCTGGACGAGGACTTCACCACCCTGAACCTGCTCGATCCGATGGTACTGACCGGTCTGTTCGTCGGCACCATCCTGCCGTTCCTGTTCTCGGCCCAGACGATGAAGTCGGTCGGTGCTGCGGCCTTCGAGATGATCGAAGAAGTGCGCCGTCAGTTCCGCACCATTCCGGGCATCATGGAGGGCACGGGCGAGCCGGACTACAAGCGCTGCGTGGCCATTTCGACCCGTGCTGCCCTGCGTGAAATGATTGCGCCGTCGGTGCTGATCATCGGCTCGCCGCTGCTGGTCGGCTTCCTGTTCGGCATCGAAGCCCTGGCTGGCCTGCTGATCGGCTCGCTGCTGGTCGGCGGCGGTCTGGCTATCTCCTCGTCGAACTCTGGTGGTGCCTGGGACAACGCCAAGAAGTACATCGAAAAGGGCCACCTCGGCGGCAAGGGCACCGAAGCGCACAAGGCCGCCGTGGTCGGTGACACCGTTGGTGACCCGCTGAAGGACACCTCCGGCCCGTCGCTGAACATCCTGATCAAGCTGATGGCCATTCTCAGCCTGGTGTTCGTGCCGTTTTTCGTCGAATATGGCGGCGTGCTCACCCGCTTCATCAACTGATCCGCTGTCCACACAGGAGAGAGTCACTATGAACAAGCATTTCAAGCGCATCCTGGTACCGGTGGACGGCTCTGCCGGCGCCGGCCGCGCAGCCGCTTATGCCGCCGACCTGGCCGGCACGGTCGACTGCCCGATTACCTTGCTGTTTGTCTACCACCCCGACCCGAATCGGGTCATGGGCATGGTCGGCCTGCCGCGCGAGCGGATCGAGGAAATCAGCAAGGAAGCCGGCGCCAAGACCTTCGCCAGCGCCCGTGAAGCCATGGGTGACACCTCGGTCGACATCGAAGAAAAGGTGATCTGGGGCGAGCCGCGTGAGGAAATCCTTGCCCTGGCCGACCAGACCGAGGCACTGATCGTCATGGGCCGTCGCGGCCTGGGCCAGATGAAGGAGCTGATGGTCGGCAGCGTTTCGGCCGGCGTTCTCCATACCTCCAAGCGCCCGGTCACGATCGTCAACTGATTCAGGCTGCAATACCGCCGATGCCCACGCCGGCATCGGCGCATTGGTGGAGGACCTGGCGTTCCAGGTCGGGCAGGCCGGCGATCAGCTCTGCCAACTCACGGCCCTGGTCGATTCGATCCCGGTCGGGAGCCGGCGTGGCCTGTTCGCTCAGGGATTCGGTGGTCACTGATGGTGTCTTGAGCCGGTCGAGCACCTGCCAGCGCACGGCACGAAAAATCCAGGCAAGAAATGCGCGCGGGTCGTCGAGACGGCGCAGTCTTCGGGCAATGCCGATCCACGCCTCCTGGACGGCATCGCGGGCCAGCTCGGGATCCCGTGCCATGCGTGCGGCAAAGCGCACCAGTGAGGCGTGATAGCGTCGGAACAGGAATTCGAAGGCCCGTTCGTTGCCTTGCTGTGCGGCCATTACCATCAGATCCTCCTCCGCTTGTTTCATCCGGTTGCTCCGGGGTTTGCTGGAAGGACGAGGTTCGAGTGGAAAAGGTTCACTGCGCCGGCCAGCGAAATGAATGGCTCGTGCGCCTCTCGCCGCCAAGGCGTCAAGACGGCATTGCGCTATAATGTCATGACGTTATCGAACAGGATTTCTGGAGAATCGGCATGAACGAACCACCCAAACGTTCAACGGTGTATTTCGATCCCCAGCTTCATGCCGCCCTGCGGCTGAAGGCCGCGCACACCCAGCGCTCCCTTTCCGAGTTGGTCAACGACGCCGTTCGCGTCGCGCTGGCCGAGGATCAGGAAGACCTGGCCGCGTTTGCCGACCGGGTCGGTGAGCCGACCATGAGCTACGAGGCGCTGCTGGATGATCTGAAGGCGCATGGAAAGATATAGATTGGAATTCAGGCGCTCGGTGGCCAAGGACCTCCGCGCCATTCCAAAAAAGGACCTTCAGCGAATCCTCAAACGCATTGAGGCCTTGCCGGACGATCCGCGCCCGGCCGGGTGCGAAAAGATATCGGGCCTTGAGCGCTACCGGCTTCGTCAGGGTCAGTACCGGATTCTCTACGAGATTGTTGATGAAAAGCTGTTGATCACCGTCGTCAAGGTCGGCCATCGCCGCTCGGTTTACAAATCCGGATAGGGCAGCACCGCTCGCCGCCCGGTCATCCACTGATCCAGGCTGAATACCGCCGATGCCCACGCCGGCATCGGCGCAGCATTCCACGCTCCGGAACAATGCCTGGCAGCCGGATCTTGACTGGAGCCAGGCCTGGCAGCGTTTCTCTATCCGCGCCAGTGCGGCGTGATTTTCAGCATTTCGATGCTGCCGGCGCGCATGATCTCGACGTCCACCCACACATCTTCACTTGAGCGCAGGTGCCGGGCAATGTCGACCGGCCGGCTGACCGGATGACCGGCAACGCGCAGGATCACATCACCTGCAGCCAGGGCCCAGGGATTGTCGGCCCGCACGTCCAGCACCAGCACCCCTTCGCCTGTGCCGAAATAAGGAGCCAGACCCTCATGGTTGGCAATCAGGCGGCCGGGCAAAAAGCCACTGCCAGGCACGGCCGACACGCTCATGGCGAACGTGCCCGGCCACTGTCGACCTGACTCCAGCCACTGGGCCAGCCCGGACAGATCCACCGCACCCAGGCCCTCGCCCAGCGACTCGCCAAGATTTTCCTTCAGGCTCCCGGCCAGCACTCGCCCCCATTCGCCCAGGGCATCGAAGTCGATATCGCCCAGGCGGGTGGCGTCCAGGGGTCCGCGGGCTCGCGGCTGGACCTCGACTGTCATCCGTTCCCCGGCCCGCTCGATGTCGATGACGGCCACTTCGTCGTGTTCCAGCGCCTGAACCATGCGCGCCAGACCAGCCGCATCCGACCCGGCCAACGACTGGCCGTTGATCGCCATCAGGACATCACCACGCTCAAGACCGGCGTCCCGGGCCGGGCCCGATGGCGTCAGGCCCACGACGGTCAAACCGTCGTTGCGTTCGCCGGCAGTGACCAGCAGACCGAGCTGGCGCCTGGCCCCTTCGCCTCGGCGATGCATGATCGTCATGGCCCGGCCCGGCCGATCGACGCCGGCCAGGCCAAGTGCGCTGCTCAGCTCGGCAATTTCGCGGGCCAGTTCGCCCAGTTGGGCCTGTGCTTCCAGCAAGCGCTGCTCCAGGGCTTCGGTGTCGGGTTCTCCGGCAGCCAGCACGGGCATTAGCAGCAGGCATGCGCAAATCAGCTTCTTCATCATCAGTCTCTCCGCAAGAACGATAGTCAGAGGCGGGCAAGGTCAGCCTGGGCCAGCCAGATTTCGGTCGCATACAGCCCGACCAGGGCTTCGAGCACGCGGACGCGCTCAGACCACAAGCGAGTCTCGCCTGGTTCCCAGGCCAGCGCTTCATCAATCAGGGCCAGCTCGTGTTCCAGCGCGCCGGCCTCGGCCAGCACCGCCAGGCCCACCGGGCCGTCGAGCACCAGTTCGAGGCTGTCTTCCAGCTCGGCCGAGCGCTGCTGCTGCAGCGCCAGCAGATCCATGGGCTGGACCTGAATCGGCCGGTCGCCGGCCTGCCAGACCTGGCCTGCGACAACGACCAGCAGCAGACAGGCCGCCAGCCCCCAGGGCCAGGTTCTGCGCGGCCTGGCATCCAGCCGGGCCTCGATGTCTTCCCACAAGTCCGGCGGCGCCAACTCCTCGGGAAGGCGGCTCAGTGCAAAAGGATCTCGCTTATCCATGGTGGCTCCTGGCCTGTCGGGCAGGCCGTTCATCGTCGGTTTGCAGCAGGGCGCGCATGCGCGCGCGGGCTCGGCTCAGGCGGGATTTCGACCAGGACAGGGTCTGGCCATTGAGCGCGGCGATTTCGGCATGACTAAGCCCTTCGACGTCGTACAGCCAGATCACCTGACGATCGAGCGCGTCCAGCCGGGCGAGTGCGGCATCGAGGTCAAGCGCTGGCCCGAAGCCATGGTCTTGCCAGCGCTCGGGCAATCCTTCCAGATCGGTCACCCGACTGCGCTGCCGGTGCAGGTCCATCACCCGATTGACCAGAATGCGCCGCAGCCAGGCCCCGAAACCATTCGGGCCGACAAAATCACCGATCCGCTCGAAAGCGCGCACAAAGGCATCCTGCACCGCGTCGCGGGCCATCTCCTCACAGCCGGCCAGCCGCCGCGCCAGGGTCCAGGCCGCATCCGCATATTGCGCATAGACCTGGGCCTGCGTCCGCCGACAGCGCTTGCGCAAGCGCTTCAGCGTCAGTGGGTCCGGATTCTGGTTTAGGCGCATGGGCTCCATGTGAGTAAGACGCGCAGCCGGCAAGAAAGGTCGCAAGGTTCATGAAGATTCAAGACTCAAGGGACAAGGCGGGAGGAGCAAGGACTTGCTTTGCTACCAATCCTGCAGGGCTAATCCCGCTGGGAGATACAGGGGATGGGCCGGCTCCCCGGCGGTAGTGAGCTTGATCCAGCGCAGGCGTCCAGACAGCATCCGTCGAATGCTGGTCGAGCGATCCAGCCAGGTGCCGTGGTTGCCCCAGGCGGCAACGATGGTATCGACCTGGCCGGCCATGCGACGGATCCACCAGTCGTTGCGAGGGCCGATCGGATCATCGGCCGCCTTCAGGTCGCGTGGATAGGTAGCGCGAAAGGCAAACAGGTTGGTGACGACCAACCCACCGTATCCCCAGTTACGGGCAAAGTCGATACAGCGGCGGATGGTCGGATCATTGTTGCGCGCATCAGCCGTTGACGGGTTCAGGCCAATGAACATGACCAGCCCGCGCGCACCGTCCCAGCGTCGCCACAGCGTATAGCGATAGCGGCGACAGCGGCTGAAATTGGCGCCGGAGGCAGCATCCTTGGGCAAACTGATCGTCACTTGGCAAGTCACTCCGTAGCACTTGATGCGCGCCCTCAGCGGTTCCTGGATACAAAAATACCGTCACCACAGTGGCTCGGTCATGTCGGCAGGACTTTTTGGCAGATCAGTTTGCATTGCCGGGCAGCCTGTTTCATGATTGGCTCAACGGCAACAAACCCAAGCGGGGTCAAGGATCCGCAATCACCACGATGTCAGTCAACCAACACCTCTGTCTCCGTGCCGCTTTTTCAGTCCCGACCATCGTGCTGCTTGGCCTGCTGTCGAGCATTTCGGTCTCGCAGGCCCAAACCACCTGGGGCGTCATTGACAATGGCGACAGCGGCACTGGCACCTTGCGCTGGGCCGTGGCCAGTGCCAGCAACGGCGACACCATCGAATTCAATCTGCCTATGGCCAGCGTCATCACCCTGACCTCCGGAGAGATTGCCATCAATGTCAATCTCTCCATCAATGGACCCGGTGCAGGCAACCTGACCGTCAGCGGCAATGACAGCAGTCGTGTCTTCAACATCAGCCACGGCGCGAATGTGTCGATCAACCGGATCACCATCGCCAATGGCCGGGTGACCAACAACCAGGGTGGCGGGATACGCAATGCCGGGCAATTGACGATCACGGACTGCGTGATGAGAGATAATACCGTCGCCGGAAGTTCAGGCAGTACTGCCCGGATTGGGGGCGCCATTGCCAATGCGGCCACCAGCGCCGGTCCCGCCAGGCTGACGGTGGAGCGCTGTCTGATCGAGGACAACAGTTCGGCCGGTGATGGTGGTGGCATCGGAAGTTTCACCCTGGCAGCCACCACAGCCGAATTGACCGTTCGCGACAGCACGTTTACCGGCAATCACGCAACCTGGGGAGGCGCTATCGCCCAATATGCCCAGTTTGGGGGTTCAAGCCTGGGTGAAATCAGCAACTCCACGATCAGTAACAACGCTTCTACAAATGATGGCGCTGGCATTGATAGCGATGTGCTGAGCGGGAGCGGCAGCAATCAGTTGACGCTGATCAACACGACCATTCATGGCAATTCATCCAGTCGCTCCGGTGGCGGGGTGAGCTCGGTGCTGGCAGGCAGCATCTTTCGATATCGCAATACGATTGTCACCGGCAACACCGCCGCCGTCACCGGCAACGATTTTTTTCAGTCCAACCTCGGTTCCGACACTGTGTTCCAGGGCGGAAACCTGATCGGCAACAATGCCGGCCTGATCTTCTTCACCAGCCACTCGAGTGACCAGATCGGCACACCAGGCAGCCCGATCAATCCCTTGCTCGGACCATTGGCCAACAACGGTGGCCCCACCCCAAGCCACCTGCCCGCTCCCGGCAGCCCGGCCATTGATGGCGGATTGAACCTGTTCTGCCCGGCCGCCGACCAGCGTGGGCAGACTCGCCCTGTTGACGGCAATGGCAATGGCTCGGCCATCTGTGACAGTGGCGCGGTGGAAATACAGAGCGACGAGATCGTCGATGTGTCCATGGCCTTTGATCCGCCCAGCCTGGATTTTGCGGAAGTGGAAGTCGGTGGCAGCGCTGCAACACTTTCGGTCAGCCTGGTCAACACCGGCGATGCCGACCTCAGTGGTTTGGCATTCGACTTGTCGGATGCAGCTTTTGCAATCAGTTCCGATGACTGTTCCGGCGGCATTCCGATCGGTGAGAGCTGCGAAGTGCTGATCAGCTTCGCGCCTTCCGAGACAGGTGCGGCCGGAGCCAACCTTGCCGTCAGCAGCATCCAGGGTGCCGCGACCAACCTGCCCATGTCGGGCACTGGCATCATCCTCCCGGACTTGATCTTCCAGGATCGGTTTCAGGATCTCGGCAGCCAGGGCGAAGCCTCCGGCTTCACGGATATGCAGCCGAGCGCATCCTCGCGGCTATTAACCCGGCAATGAAATACCTGCGGTATTCGTTGCACGGCATTCGCGGCACTTGTCCGCAAAAGCCTTCGCTGCGTGGTCCCGGCCGTTCCGGCCGGGCATTATTAACCCGGCAGGTATGTAGATCGCATTCAGCCGCAGTGTGGCTTTCGTCAG
>REEQ01000210.1 GCA_007695005.1 Wenzhouxiangellaceae bacterium
CGCGCAGGATTTTCTTGGCGAGGTCGGCAGCCACACCCTTCATCCAGACCTGGCCGAGCAGCTCGGCCTTGGCCATAAGAGATTCGGCTGATCCTATTGCCCGGTAGTAGACACTTTCTGTGCCTTGGACCTGGCGCAGCCAGGCCTCCGGGTGATTGCTCACCTGCCAGATATCGGCCGGCGCAGCTCGTTTGGCGCTGGTCAGTGGTTTGAGCTTGCCTCGTTTATCCGATCGGGCCTGCTCGCCGGTCCACTGCACCAGCTCGATGTAGCTGGATTCAGTCATGTCCAGCAAGCCGTCGGCGTCGAGCCCGGCGACCGGCTTCAGCGGCCGATCCAGAAGTGAATGTCGTGAATTGATCTTGGCTGACAGGCTTTCTCGCTCGCTCAAACGCCGTTGGATCGAAGTGTGATCGGAATCAGCCAGGGTTTCGCACAGGGCTGCCCGGACGGGGTTGAGATCCACGTAGGCCATGCATGACAGCACGGCGTGTGGTTCGAGCAAGGCCTGGCATTTGAACCGACCCTCCCAGAACTTGCCAGCACAGGGAGTGCAGCAGGTGCGGTTTTCGCGAAGCGAAAGTAGCGCCTGCGGAACGACCGCCCGTGCGTGCAATCGTCCTCGCGGTTGGCCTGCCGGGCGATGGGCTCGTTGAGCGCCTTCATGAACCAGCTCAGGCTGCCAAGTCTTTTCCTCAACTCGGTCAGTCGTTCCGGGTTTCCGAGGATGGCCAGCTCGAAGCGCTCGGCCAGCTCCGGGTCGTCATCGTGCTTGAGGGGACCAGGGAATGCTTTCAACCAGCGTTTGGCCACTTCTTCGTCGCTGAGGGCCTGCGCTTCAGTCGGGTCAACGTGCAGGACCACATGGAAATGGTTCGACATCACCGCATAGGCAAACACGGAAACAGCAAAGCACTCGGCCAACTCCAGAATTCGTGATTCGATCCAGTTGCGCCGATGCTCGAAGCACTTCCCGGTCAGCTTGTCCTTGCCGCACAGAAATGCGCGCCGGACACATCGCGAAACGACGTGATAGCAACCGGACTCGTCTTCAGATACCAGATGACTGCGTGGATAGGTCATGCCGGCATTTTCCCAAGCCGGCATGGCCATATCCATCGGAGATCAGCTCAAGAGAAAGTAAGAAATTTCCCTGTTCAATGCCTGTCCCCGATTTCGTGTCCCCGATTTCGCATTTGTCCCCGATTTCGCACAATGCCTGTCCCCGATTTCGGTCCCCGATTTCGCCGTGTCCCCGATTTCGCCGTGTCCCCGATTTCGCCGGTTCGGCTCGATCATGGCGCTGGCAACGTTCGTAATTCATCGCTTTATTGGCATGCCCCTTCAACGGCTGGTCGGTGTAAGTGGTCCCACAGCAGATCAGCGACCTCGGGGAGCGCCATAGCCATGTCGGGGATCAGCGCCCGGCATGGAGACGGCGGCATGGCCTGCAACTGAGCCAAGTCACCACTGAAACAGTGGTGGCCTAGAGGGCCCTGGCTCGGAAAGTCCAATGAATTACTCATGTTAGGCTTGTATGCCCCATGGCCGGTCAATATTCTGATGCTCAGAACGTACGGGGCGTCCGCGGCCAGCAGTCACAGCAGCATCCGTGAGGAGGGAGCAGTTGAAACAAGCCACTTTCACGTCAACCGCCCGGAGCCTGGCCCTGGCCACCCTCCTGGCGCTGGTGTTCCCCATGACAGCGAGCGCTCAAGCCGGTGATCGCATTCAGGTGCCAGGCGATTTCGCCACGATCCAGGCGGCCATTGATGGCGCAGGCGATGGACAGACCATCGAAGTCGGACCGGGAATCTACAACGAGACCCTGTTTGTCAACAAAAGCCTGACCCTGGTCGCAGCCGCGGGCCCCGGCCTGACCCTGGTTCACGCCGGCGGTGCCTCCACGGCAATTTCCATAGGCACGGTCGAAGGCGACTTTGACCCGGACACCGGCATTCATCCGGATTTCGTTCGCATCGAAGGCTTTCATGTTCTGGGCTGGAGCGAACGCGGTATCGCACAACGTCTGGGCAGCGGCACCGTCGAAATCATCGGCAACCAGCTCACTGCCACCGAGGGAGATACCCGCTCTGCCATTGTCATCTCCGGCGGCGATGACAGTCGCATCGAAGGCAACGTCATACTGGGCACGTCGTTTGGTGAATCAGGCTTGTCCAGCAGCGGCATCCTGACCGTCGGTGCCATGGCAGCCAGCGTTCGCAACAACGAGGTCAGTGGAACCGACATCGGCATTGCCCTGGCCGCCGGTTTCGGCCAGACCGATCCTTCCTGGGCCGAATCCGCAGTGATCGATCTGGCCGACAACGACATTCAGGCCACCGAAGTCGGCATTGGCATCTTCGGCCCGGTCAAGGATGCAAGCCTGGTCGGCAACCACATCGCCAACGTCACCACGCGAGGCATCACGATTGAAGATTTCGACGGTAGTGGCGAATTTGCCGAGCGCCTCAGTATCATCAACAACCAGATCATCGAGTTCGGTACACGCGCCTATACCTCGTCGCTTCGGCCGGTGACCGGACTGGAGTTGCGCGACAACCTGATCAGCTCGAACAGCCTGAACAGCTGGGGATTCGAAATCGGCACCGGCACCAGTGATGTATTGGTGAGCGGAAACGAAATCAACATTGCCGGCGTTGCCATCTTCTTGCGCCCGCTCACTGATGCGCTGATTGAAGATAACGACCTGAACGGTCAGATTGCAGCCATGGGTATATCCTCGGCCGGACACGCCGACAACCTCATCAGGGAAAATCGTATTCGCGGCGGCATCATCTTCCAGGACCAGGCCAATATCGACGGCTATACCGTCACCGCCAACCAATTACTGTCGACCCCCGGAACCTTCCCGCTGGGCATCAACGTGGCCATCAACGCCGACAGCTCGGCGGGACCGCTGGCCGCAACCTGCAACTGGTGGGAAGACCCCAGCGGCCCCTCCCTGACAGCCGGCGGCCAGGGCACCTCGGTCAGCGAACATGTCAACTTCGAACCCTGGAAGACCGCCCCGGAAGGATCCTGCGACGGCGAAGCTGCCTTTGCTTCAAGCATTGCAGCCGCCAGTGCCACCATATTGAGCATCACGCCGGATACCCATGTGCCATCCCAGAGTCTGCCCACGGTACTGGTGCTCGACCAGTACGGCAACCCGTTCGCCAACGTGCAGGTCAGCTTCGAGCTTCAGGCCAGCACCGGCAGCATCGGAGGAGCGGTCCAGCTATCCGATAGCGATGGCCTGGCCCAGCTGGGCAGCTGGATGCTCGGAGACGAACCGACCCAGACAGTCATTGCCACCGCCAACGACCTGGATGGCAGCCCGATCAGCTTCACCGTCAACACCGATGCGATTTTCCATGATCGATTCGAGAGCGAATAAGCCAGCAGCTCGAGGTTCCGGCGAGCCGTCGCGCAGGAAGCTGGCCATCCTTACGTTCGCATGCGAAGCGCTGTGCCGTCATGGTCGAACTGGCGCACACCAGCCAGCTCTTGCGCCGTCATTCCGCGCTTCATGGGCGATGCCTGCCTTCTTGCTCAGTTGAATGGACGGGAATCCAGGACGACCGGGAATCCAACCGGGAATCCAGGACAGGCATTGTATTGGGGCGGGAATCCAGGACAGGCATTGTATTGGCG
>REEQ01000095.1 GCA_007695005.1 Wenzhouxiangellaceae bacterium
TCGCGAAGGCGGCCGGACCGTCGGTGCCGGCGTGGTGGCGAAAATCCACGAATAAAACTCTGGCAATTTGGCCAAGGCCGCTGTTATAATGGGCGGCTCGTGATTTGAGAGCCCCTTCGGCCTGGCCGGCGGGGCTCTGATCTTCGGATCAACGATCTTCGGATCGCTTGGTGCCTCCCGAAAGGGCGGCCGAGTTATTGGATCTTTTACAGACTAAAGGCGTACGGCAATGGCCGAACAGAAAATCCGTATTCGTTTGAAGGGTTTCGATCATCGTTTGATCGATCGGTCGACCCAGGAAATCGTGGACACGGCGAAGCGTACCGGTGCCCAGGTTCGGGGCCCGATCCCGCTGCCCACGCGCAAGGAGCGGTACACCGTGCTGATCTCTCCGCATGTCAACAAGGACGCGCGTGACCAGTACGAAATTCGCACCCACAAGCGGTTGCTGGATATCGTTGATCCCAACGACAAGACGGTCGATGCCCTGATGAAGCTGGATCTGGCTGCAGGCGTCGACGTGCAGATCAAGCTGTACTGAGACAGCGAAGCGAGTAGCAGACATGACGATCGGATTGGTAGGACGCAAACGGGGTATGACCCGGATTTTCACGGAGGCCGGCAACTCGGTGCCCGTGACCGTGGTTGAGGTGCACCCGAACCGGATAACGCAGATTCGCACTCTGGAGAGCGATGGTTATGCCGCGATCCAGGTTACCTGCGGTAACAAGCGTACGTCTTTGGTCAACAAGCCCGCAGCCGGGCATTTCGCCAAGGCCGGTACCGAAGCCGGTGAAGGGCTGTGGGAATTCCGTCTCGACGACGGCGAAGGTTCCGACCTGTCTGTAGGTTCGGAAATCACTGTCGAGCGATTCGAGGCCGGCCAGAAGGTGGACGTGACCGGCACCAGCAAGGGCAAAGGCTTTGCTGGCGTCATCAAGCGCCACAATTTCCGCATGCAGGACGCCACTCACGGCAACTCTTTGTCTCATCGCGCGCCCGGTTCCATTGGCCAGTGCCAGACCCCTGGGCGTGTATTCAAGGGCAAAAAGATGGCCGGTCACATGGGTGATGAACGGGTCACCACGCAGAACCTTGAAGTGGTGCGCGTGGATGCGGAGCGCAACCTGCTGCTGATTCGCGGCGCGGTGCCGGGCGCGCCCGGTGGGCACGTGTTCGTGCGCCCGTCGATCAAGGCATAAAGGAGAGCGCAGATGGAACTCGCAATTTCAGGCGGCAGCAAGATGGAAGTCTCCGAAGCTATTTTCGGACGAGACTTCTCCGAGCCGCTGGTTCACCAGGTGGTTGTTGCTTATCTGGCCGGTGCCCGTGCTGGCACCAAGGCGCAGAAGAATCGCTCTGCCGTATCCGGTGGTGGCCGCAAGCCCTGGCGCCAGAAAGGTACTGGCAACGCTCGTGCCGGCACCATTCGCAGCCCGCTTTGGCGCAGCGGTGGCGTGACCTTCGCCGCTCAACCTCGCGACTTCACCCAGAAGGTGAATCGCAAGCAGTATCGAGCTGCAATGCGCGCCATTCTGTCGGAGCTGGTCCGTCAGGATCGCCTCGTCGTTGTCGATGCTCTCGAGATCGCCGAGCCGAAAAGCAAGGCTGTGCTGGCGGCTCTCGCTGATCTGGGCATGCAACGCGGCCTGGTCATCGATGCTGATATTGATACCAACCTGTATCTTGGAAGCCGCAACATTGCCAATGTGCATGTGCTGGCTGCTGATCGCCTGGATCCAGTCAGCCTGGTGGGTGCGGAGCAGGTGGTCGTGACCCGGGCTGCGATTGAGAAAATTCAGGAGTGGCTGGCATGAGCAACGAACGCATGTACCAGATTATTCGCTTCCCGCACGTGTCGGAGAAAACCGCACGCCTGCAGGCCGGGTCGAACCAGTACGTTTTCGAGGTCCGCACCGATGCGACCAAGCCCGAAATCAAGCAGGCCGTGGAAGGTTTGTTCGAGGTCGAGGTTGAGAGCGTTCAGGTCGTCAATCTGAAAGGCAAGCGGAAAAGCTTCCGGTTTCGCCCGGGCAAGCAAAACGACTGGAAAAAGGCCTATGTTCGGATCAAGGCCGGCCAGAGTATCGAAGAACTTCAGGCAGACTGAGAACCAGCCAGGACATCATCATGGCAATCGTCAAAGCAAAACCGACGTCACCGGGCCGCCGCGGCAAGGTCAGCATCAAGCATGACCACCTGTGGAAGGGCAAGCCCTATTCACCGCTGCTTGAATCGCAGTCGTCGACCGGTGGCCGGAACAACAACGGTCGCATCACCACCCGCCACAAGGGTGGTGGTCACAAGCACCACTACCGCCAGGTCGATTTCAAGCGCGACAAGGACGGTATCAAGGGTGTGGTCGAGCGGATTGAATACGATCCGAACCGCAGTGCGCATATCGCCCTGGTCAAGTACCTTGATGGCGAGCGCCGTTATATCCTGGCCGCCCGCAACGTGCGCGCCGGTGACGAAGTGCTCAGCGGCTCGGAGGCACCGATCAAGCCCGGCAATGCAATGCAGCTGCGCTCGATTCCGGTCGGCACCCAGCTGCACAACGTCGAGTTGAAGCCCGGCAAGGGCGGACAGCTGGCGCGCAGTGCCGGCGCCGCGGTGCAGCTGGTTGCTCGTGAAGGCAATTACGCCACCCTGCTACTGCGCTCCGGCGAGATGCGGAAGGTGCACGTTCGCTGCCGTGCCACCATTGGCCAGGTTTCCAACCAGGAGCACAACCTGGAGAAGCTGGGCAAGGCGGGCGCCAAGCGTTGGCGCGGTGTGCGTCCCACCGTTCGCGGTGTTGCCATGAACCCGGTCGATCACCCGCATGGTGGTGGTGAAGGCCGGACTTCGGGCGGTCGTCATCCGGTATCCCCCTGGGGTCTGCCGACCAAGGGCAAGCGCACCCGGACCAACAAGCGTACCGGCAAGTACATCACCCGTTCGCGCAAGCGTAAATAAATCAGGAATTCGTCATGCCACGTTCGATCAAGAAAGGGCCGTTCATCGATCACCACCTGGTTGCCAAGGTGGAAACGGCCGTGGAAACCTCAAGCAAGCGTCCGATCAAGACCTGGTCGCGTCGGTCGATGATTCTGCCCGAGATGGTGGGGCTGACCATTGCCGTGCACAACGGCCGTCAGCATGTGCCGATCCTGATCAACGAAAACATGGTCGGGCACAAGCTCGGCGAATTTGCGCCGACGCGGACCTACAAGGGTCACGCGGCGGACCGTAAGACCAAGTAACAGGATAGACGGTGATGGAAGCAACAGCAAAGCTCAAGGGCGCAAGGATTTCTGCCCAGAAGGCACGCCTGGTCGCCGACCAGGTGCGTGGCCTGCCGGTGGAAAAAGCCGACGAACTACTGAACTTCAGCAGCAAGAAGGGCGCGCACATCATTCGCAAGGTACTGCTGTCGGCAGTGGCGAATGCGGAAAACAATGTCGGAGCAGACATCGACGAACTGAAGGTCAGCCGGATTTTCGTTGACGAAGGTCCGACCTTGAAGCGTGGTCGTGCCCGGGCCAAGGGTCGCTATACCCGGATCCTGAAGCGCACCAGTCACATCACCGTTGTCGTGGCAGAGGATTGAAGGAATCACCATGGGTCAAAAGGTACATCCAACCGGAATTCGGCTCGGCATCGCCAAGGACTGGCGGGCAAAGTGGTACGCCGAAGGTGAAACCTTCGCCGACTACCTGCACACCGATCTGAAGGCGCGCGAATATCTGAACAAGGCGCTGGCACATGCTGCCGTCAGCCACATTCAGATCGAGCGTCCGGCCAAGTCGGCCGAGATCACCATCCACACGGCTCGTCCGGGTGTGGTGATTGGGCCCAAGGGTGCGGATATCGAGAAGTTGAAGCTGGAAGTGTCTCGCCTGATGGGCGTACCCACCAACATCCGCGTCAACGAGATTCGCAAGCCGGAGCTTGATGCGAAGCTGGTTGCCGACTCGATTGCCCAGCAGCTGGAACGCCGCGTGATGTTCCGTCGGGCAATGAAACGAGCCGTCGGTAATGCCATGCGCCTCGGTGCCCTGGGCATCAAGGTTCAGGTGGCTGGCCGGTTGAACGGAGCCGATATTGCCCGGACAGAGTGGTACCGCGAAGGTCGTGTGCCGCTGCACACCCTGCGCGCAGATGTTGACTATGGTGTGGCCGAGGCGGCTACCACCTATGGTGTCATTGGCATCAAGGTGTGGGTCTACAAGGGCGACGTTTTTGACCTGTACGACGAGAGCACGTCCGAGTCCGACAAGGGCAAGGGCGGCCGCAAGGAGAACTGATCATGCTGCAGCCGAAACGCACCAAGTTCAGAAAGCAGCAGAAGGGACGCAACCGCGGCACTGCCCAGGTGGGCAACCGGGTCAGCTTCGGTGAGTTTGGCCTTCAGGCCACTACTCGAGGCTTCCTGACTGCGCGCCAGATCGAGTCGGCCCGACGCGCCATCACTCGCCACGTCAAGCGTGGCGGGAAGCTGTGGATTCGCGTGTTCCCCGACAAGCCGGTAACGAAAAAGCCGGTTGAAGTTCGCATGGGCAAGGGCAAGGGTAACGTGGAGTACTGGGTTGCTCCGGTTCAGCCTGGTCGGATGATTTATGAAATTCAGGGCGTCACTGAAGACGTTGCCCGCGAGGCCTTCCGCCGTGCCGCGGCCAAGCTCAGCGTCAAGACGACCTTTGTTGCGAGGACCATGTAATGAAAGCCAGTGAACTCCGCGCCAAGAATGCGGCCGAGTTGAAGGATCTTTTGCTTGAGCTGCGCAAGGAACAGTTCTCGCTGCGCATGCAGCATGGCAATGGCACCCTGGAAGCGCGTCACGAGCTCAAGCGCGTGCGCCGTGAAATTGCCCGGGTCAAGACGGTAATGAATCAGATTCAGGGTGAAGCGGCATGAGCACCGAAAACAAGATCCAGCGCAGCCAGGTCGGCCGCGTGGTGAGCAACAAGATGGACAAGACAGTAACCGTGCGTCTGGAGCGCCTGGTCAAGCACCCACTGTACGGCAAGTACATTCGCCGTTCCAGCAAGGTGCACGCTCACGACGAAAATAATGAGTGCAACGAAGGCGATACCGTTCGCATCTCGCAAACCCGTCCGCTCTCGAAGAACAAGAGCTGGCAGGTCGTCGAGATTGTCGAGCGCGCCCAGTAACCGGAGCGAAGCGTCATGATTCAGATGCAGTCAAGACTTGCCTCAGCCGACAACAGCGGCGCGCGCGAGCTCATGTGTATCAAGGTCCTGGGCGGATCCAAGCGCCGCTATGCCAACATTGGCGACGTCATCAAGGTGACAGTCAAGGATGCGATACCGCGTGGCAAGGTCAAGAAGGGCGAGGTCTATAACGCCGTAGTCGTTCGCACCCGCAAGGGTGTGCGGCGCCGCGACGGATCATTGATCCGCTTCGATGGTAACGCTGCGGTTCTGCTCAATAACAAGCTCGAGCCGATTGGTACCCGTATCTTCGGGCCCGTCACACGCGAGCTGCGCTCGGAACGATTCATGAAAATCGTATCCCTGGCGCCTGAAGTGCTGTAAGGAGCGACCAATGCAACGTATTCGCAAAGGTGATGAAGTGATCGTGATCGCGGGCCGCAGCAAGGGTCAGCGGGGTCATGTGCTCAAGGTTCTGAAGAACGACCGCTTCCTGGTCGAGAACGTGAACATGGTCAAGCGTCATCAGAAGCCCGATCCGCAGGCTCAGAAGCCTGGCGGTATTGTTGATCGCGAGGCGCCGATTCACGCCTCGAACGTGATGCTTTACAACCCGGCAACTGATCAGGGAGACCGGGTTGGGTTCAAGTTTCTGGAAGACGGTCGGAAAGTGCGGTTTTTCCGCTCCACCGGTGAAGTAGTGGATATCTGAGGCTAAATGGAAATGGCTAGGTTGCAGGAATACTATCGCGACACCGTCGTCGGGCAGCTCATGGAGAAGTTCGGCTACAGCAACGTCATGCAGGTCCCGCGGTTGACAAAGATCACCGTGAACATGGGCCTTGGCGAGGCAGTCGGCGACAAGAAGGTCATCGAGAAGGCTGTTGGTGACATGGCCAAGATCACCGGTCAGCAGCCGGTCGTGACCAAGGCCAGAAAGTCGGTGGCCAGCTTCAAGATCCGCGATGGCTACCCGATCGGATGCAAGGTTACCCTGCGTCGCGAACGGATGTACGAGTTCCTGGACCGGCTGGTCAGTATTGCCTTGCCCCGGGTTCGCGATTTTCGGGGCGTGCCGCGCAAGGCATTTGACGGCAGTGGTAACTACAACCTTGGCGTCAAGGAACAGATCATTTTTCCCGAGATCGACTACGACCAGATCGATGCGATTCGAGGCATGGATATCGCGATCAGCACAACCGCGCGAACCGATGAGGAAGGTGCGGCCCTGCTTGAAGCCTTCGGGTTTCCGTTCCGGGCACGTTAAGGAGAATCAGTAATGGCTAAGATTTCAATGGTTCAGCGCGATATTCGTCGGAGCAAGCTGGCAGATAAATTCGCCGCCAAGCGCGCCGAGCTGAAAAAGGTTATCGCTGACCCGAATGCCGACTACGAGTCGAAGCAGGCAGCAATGCATGCCTTGAACAAGATGCCGCGTGATTCCAGCCCGGTACGGGGACGCAACCGTTGCCGCGTTTCCGGACGCCCGCGCGGTTATTACCGCAAGTTCGGTCTGGCCCGCAACAAGTTGCGTGAAGCAGCCATGCGGGGCGATATTCCGGGTCTGCGCAAGGCCAGCTGGTAAGGAGAAACAAGACAATGAGCATGAATGACCCAATTTCCGACATGCTGGCTCGGATCAAGAACGCGCAAGCCGTGAGAAAGCGCAGCGTGGCCATGCCTTCTTCGAAGGTCAAGCTCGCGATTGCCCAGGTCCTCAAGGACGAGGGTTACATTCGCGATGCGCAGGTCGAACAGGACGGTAGCAAGGCCACGCTGACCATAGAATTGAAGTACGTCGATGGTCAAGGCGTCATCGATCGCCTGGATCGTTTCAGCAAGCCCGGTCGGCGACGCTACAGCGCTGCCGGCGATATTCCTCGTGTCCTCAACGGCCTGGGTATAGCGATCGTCAGCACCTCGAAAGGGGTGATGACGGATGCGCGTGCCCGAGCCGAGGGCCATGGCGGCGAAGTCCTCTGCCTGGTAGCCTGATCAGGAGCAATAACGATGTCAAGAATTGCCAAGAATCCGATTGAGCTGCCCAAGGGCGTTGAATTCAGCCAGGCAGACGGCGTGGTTCGGGTCAAGGGTCCCAAGGGCACCCTGGAAATGAACCTGCACCCGGCTGTTGCCATCACGCTGGAAGACGGGGTCCTTGCTGTTGCTCCTCATAATGAGGCCGACATGGCGATGGCCGGTACCATGCGCGCCCTGGTGGCGAACATGGTGGAAGGCGTTTCCAACGGCTTTGAGAAGAAGCTGGCTCTGGTCGGGGTGGGATACCGCGCCTCCGTCCAGGGCAAGTCACTGAACCTGCAGCTCGGTTTCAGCCACCCGGTCGATTTCCAGATCCCGGAAGGTGTAACCATTGAAACGCCCAGCCAGACCGAAATCTTTGTGCGGGGTAGCGACAAGCAGCAGGTCGGGCAGGTGGCTGCAAAAATTCGCGCCTATCGTCCGCCAGAGCCCTACAAGGGCAAGGGTGTCCGCTACGCTGACGAGCGCGTGGTGATGAAGGAAGCCAAGAAGGCTTAAGGAACGAGATCATGAGCGAGAAGAATCAATCCAGACTGAGACGGGCACGCAAGACCCGTTCGCGCATTCAGCGGGCCGGCAAGGCACGGCTGACTGTCCATCGTTCCGGTCGTCATCTGTATGCCCAGGTGATTGCACCGGGCGGCGAGCAGACCGTGGCTGCAGCGTCCACCGTACAGAAGGATCTGCGCGCAGATCTTTCCGGGACCTGCAACATCGAAGCGGCCAAGGCGGTTGGAAAGGCAGTGGCAGAGCGCAGCCTGGCTGCAGGCATCGATGCTGTCGCTTTCGATCGCTCAGGTTTCAAGTTCCACGGTCGGATCAAGGCCCTGGCCGATGCCGCGCGTGAAGCCGGTCTGAAGTTTTAAGGAATACGGAATCCATCATGGCAAGAGAAAACACATCCGACGATCTGATCGAGAAGCTGGTTGCGGTCAACCGAGTCGTCAAGGTCGTCAAGGGCGGTCGCCAGTTCAGTTTCACCGCGCTGACCGTAGTTGGCGATGGCGATGGCAAGGTCGGCTTTGGTTACGGCAAGGCTCGCGAAGTGCCGCTTGCCATTCAAAAGGCGATGGAGCGTGCGCGCCGTGACATGGTCCGCATTTCGCTCAACGAAGGCACCTTGTGGCACCCGGTCAAATCGCGCCACAGCGGCTCGCGGGTCTACATGCAGCCTGCCTCCGATGGTACGGGTGTGATTGCCGGTGGCGCCATGCGTGCCGTGTTTGAGGCTGTTGGCGTACATAACGTGCTGGCAAAGAGCGTCGGCTCGAACAACCCGATCAACCTGGTTCGGGCAACGATGAAAGGCCTGCAGGCCATGGTCTCGCCGGAGAAGGTAGCGATCAAGCGCGGCAAGCCAATCGAGGAGATTCTGGAACATCATGGCTAACAAGCAAGCATCGAAGTTGCGAGTCACGCTGATCCGCAGCACAAACGGCAAGATCCAGAGCCACCGGGAAACCGTGCGCGGCCTCGGACTGCGCCGTATGCACCATACCGTTGAGCTCGAAGACACGCCAGCAATTCGCGGCATGATCAACAAGGTCAACTACCTGGTCCGGGTTGAAGAAGCCTGAATTCAAGTATCAATGCCAAGGAAACGGTCATCATGAAACTCAATACCGTTCAGCCGGCTGAAGGCAGCCGCAAGAGCCGCAAGCGCGTGGGTCGGGGCATTGGCTCCGGTCTCGGCAAGACCGGTGGCCGTGGCCACAAGGGTCAGAAGTCCCGCTCGGGTGGCTATCACAAGGTCGGCTTCGAAGGCGGTCAGATGCCGCTGCAGCGCCGCCTGCCCAAGGTTGGCTTCAACTCGGCGGTCAATCGCAAGACTCGCGAGGTGCGCCTGTACCAGATCGACGCCATGGAAGGCGATGTCATCGACATCGAAGCCCTGAAGGCGGCCGGCATGGTGCGCAATGACACCCGCAAGGTGCGCCTGATCGCCAAGGGTGAAATCGGCCGCGCCGTGACGGTTCGCGGCCTGCATGTAACTGCCGGCGCCGCCAAGGCCATCGAAGCAGCGGGCGGGAAGGTCGAATAATGTCTCGAAGCGCCTCGGAAATGGCCGGCATGCTTGGCGGTATCGGAAGGCTCAAGGAGCTGCGCCAGCGTCTGTTCCTGGTGTTGGTAGCGCTGCTGGTGTTCCGCTTCGGAACCTTCATTCCGGTGCCGGGCATCAACCCGGCCGCCCTTGTCGAGCTGATGGACATGCAGCGCGGGACCATTGTTGATATTTTCAACATGTTCTCCGGCGGGGCTTTGGGGCGCTTTTCGATCTTTGCCCTGGGCGTGATGCCCTATATTTCCGCGGCCATCATCATGCAGTTGATGAGTCATGCCATTCCGCAGCTTCAGCAGCTGCGCAAGGAAGGCGAGGCCGGCCGGCGCAAGATTACCCAGTACACCCGATATTTCACCGTTGTTCTGGCCATGTTCCAGTCTTTCGGCGTTGCCATTGCCTTGCAGAATCAGGGCGCGGGTGCCGGATTGCCGGTTGTCATCGCGCCCGGACCCGGTTTCGTACTGGCCGCGGTGGTAACGCTGACTGCCGGAACGGTTTTCCTGATGTGGCTGGGTGAGCAGATTACCGAACGCGGAATTGGCAACGGTATTTCGATCATTATCTTCGCCGGGATTGTCGCCGAACTGCCTACAGCGGTCGGTGCCACTCTGGAACTGGTCAATACAGGCCAGCTGGGGATCGTCACCGCGACCTTCCTGCTGGTGATGGCTCTGGCTGTCACTGCCTTCGTCGTCTTCGTTGAGCGGGGCCAGCGCCGGATCACGGTCAACTATGCTCAGCGTCAGGGTCGGCGCGCTTACCGCTCTCAGTCCACGCACCTGCCGTTGAAGGTCAACATGTCCGGCGTCATCCCGGCCATCTTTGCTTCCAGCCTGGTGTTGTTCCCGGCCACCATTTCGACCTGGTTCGGCCAGGCGGAAGGGGTGACCTGGCTACAGACCGTGAGTGAGCAGCTTCGTCCGGGACAGCCGATCTACATCGCACTGTTCGGTGGCCTGATCGCCTTCTTCTGCTTCTTCTACACCGCCATCGTGTTCAACTCGCGAGAGACGGCTGATAATCTGAAGAAGTCCGGCGCCTTCATTCCCGGAATCCGTCCTGGGCGCCAGACCGCGGACTATATCGATTACGTGCTGACTCGGTTGACGACGGTGGGCGCAATCTACCTGGTTGCAGTTTGCCTGCTGCCGGAGTTTCTGATCATGCGCTGGAACGTGCCGTTTTATTTCGGCGGTACGTCTCTGCTAATCATCGTCGTAGTGACGATGGACTTCATGGCCCAGTTGCAGGCCCATCTGATGTCGCATCAGTATGACAGCCTCCTGAAGAAGTCCAACTTGAAGAATTACGGTCGTTCCGGCGTGGTTCGCCGCTGACGGCCGGCTTTAACCCCATCAGGAGTAAGAAGAGATGAAGGTCCAGGCATCGGTGAAAAAGATTTGCCGCAACTGCAAGATCGTTCGCCGCCAGGGTGTGGTGTTCGTCATTTGCACCGACCCCAAGCACAAGCAGCGCCAGGGCTGAGGCCCGATGCTGGCCAGGGGCTTGAAGAATTTTGCAATTACCGGTACAATTGCCGGTTTGCGCTGACTAGACGCAACAGGTTTTACGGAGAACATACATGGCTCGTATCGCAGGCGTCAACCTGCCCGTCCAGAAACATGTCTGGGTGGCTCTGACCCACATTTACGGAATCGGCCGGACCCGTGCCTATGAGATCTGCGCCGCCACCGATGTGGCTCCGGAGACAAAGGTGCGGGATCTGAGCGAGGCCGACCAGGAAAAGCTCCGCCAGGAAGTGGGCAAGTACACCGTCGAAGGTGATTTGCGCCGCGAAGTGGCGATGAACATCAAGCGTCTGATGGACCTTGGTTGCTACCGTGGCCTGCGCCACCGTCGCGGCCTGCCGGTTCGCGGTCAGCGTACCCGCACCAACGCTCGCACCCGCAAGGGCCCGCGGCGTCCGATTCGTTGAGGTTGAGTATCCATGGCCAAGCAGACAGCCAAGGGCAAGAAAAAGATCAAGAAGGTCATTGTTGACGGCATTGCGCACGTGCACGCCTCGTTCAACAACACCATCATCACGATTACCGATCGTCAGGGCAACGCCCTGGCATGGGCAACCAGCGGCGGCTCCGGCTTCCGGGGGTCGCGCAAGTCGACGCCGTTTGCAGCCCAGGTGGCGGCGGAGAACGCCGGCCGTACTGCCCAGGAATACGGCATGAAGAATCTGGAAGTTCGGGTTAATGGGCCTGGTCCGGGACGTGAATCCTCGGTCCGTTCGCTCAACGCCGTCGGCTTCAAGATCACCAACATTGTTGATGTTACGCCGATTCCACACAACGGCTGCCGTCCACCCAAGAAGCGTCGCGTCTGACGTCCTGTAACGCGGAATTCGAAGAAGATTATGGCTAGATATACTGGACCGACCTGCAAGCTCGCACGCCGCGAGGGCATGGACCTGAACCTGAAGAGCCCGGCAAGAGGCCTGGACTCGAAATGCAAACTGAACCAGCCGCCAGGCCAGCACGGTGACAGCCGTCGTCAGCGCCTGTCAGACTATGCCTTGCAGTTGCGCGAAAAGCAGAAAGTGCGTCGCATGTACGGTGTCCTGGAGCGGCAGTTCCGCAACTATTACACCGAAGCTGCCCGTCGCAAAGGTGCTACCGGTGAAAACCTGCTGCAGCTGCTAGAGTGCCGCCTCGACAACGTTGTCTACCGGATGGGCTTCGCAGTTACCCGGGCGCAGGCCCGCCAGTTGGTCAGTCACAAGTCGATTGAGGTCAACGGCAAGGTCGTCAATATTCCGTCCTTCCAGGTCAAGGCGGGCGACAAGGTCGCTGTACGGGAAAAGTCCCGCAAGCAACTTCGTATTCAAGAGGCAATCAACCTGTCGCGGGAACTGGATCTGGTTCCCGCCTGGGTGAGTGTTGAATTCGACAAGATGGAAGGTGAGTTCAAGGGTGCGCCGGATCGTGATGATTTGCCGCCGGACATCAACGAAAGCCTCATCGTCGAGCTTTACTCGAAGTAATCCATGGATGCCGGCTCTGCCGGCATCACCGGTCTTAGCAGATTTATTCAGAGAGGCAATACATGTCAGGCCAGATAAGCACACTTATCGGCAAGATGCTGAAGCCGAAAGGGCTGATCGTCGACGAGATCTCATCGCGTCGGGCCCGCATCACCCTGGAGCCGCTGGAGCGCGGCTTCGGCCACACGCTGGGTAATGCCCTGCGTCGCGTTCTGCTGTCGTCGATTCCCGGCAGCGCTATCACCGAAGTCGAGATCGACGGTGTGCTCCATGAGTACACGGCAGTCGAAGGTTTGCAGGAAGACATCGTCGAAGTGCTGCTCAACCTGAAGGATGTTGCCGTTCGCATGCATACGCGCGAGGAGGCCATTCTGACCTTGAGCAAGGACAAGGCTGGCCCGGTTACTGCCGGTGATATCCAGCTCGATCACGACATCGAGATTGTCAATCCCGATTTCGTGATCTGCAACCTGACCAAGGACATGAAGTTGAGCATGCGCCTCAAGGTGACGCGCGGCGTCGGGTATCAGCCAGCGGCTGCATTGAAGTTCAATGACGAAGAGTCGCGCCCGATCGGTCGTCTGCAGCTGGACGCATCCTACTGCCCGGTACACCGGGTTGCCTACAGCGTCGAAAGCGCCCGCGTTGGTCAGCGTACTGACCTGGACAAGCTGGTTCTGGACATCGATACCAACGGTACCATGTCCTGCGAAGAAGCGGTCAAGTTGGCTGCCGGCATTCTGGTCGACCAGATGTCAGTGTTTGTCGATTTCGTGGCGCGCGAGAAAGATCAGGCCGAGACCAGCACTGAATCCTTCGATCCGGTTCTGTTGCGTCCGATTGACGATCTGGAGCTGACTGTACGTTCAGCCAATTGCTTGAAGGCTGAGCATATTCAGTACGTTGGCGATTTGGTTCAGCGGACCGAAACCGAACTGCTGAAGACCCCGAACCTGGGCAAGAAGTCCCTGACCGAGATCAAGACGGTGCTGGCATCGCACGACCTCAACCTGGGCACTCGCCTCGAAAATTGGCCGCCAGCCAACCTGGCCCGGACCGAGCGTTAAGGAGAAACGACATGCGTCATCGTAAAGCTGGCCGCAAGCTCAATCGCAACTCGTCACATCGCCGGGCGATGTTTCGGAACATGACTGCCAGCCTGATTCATCATGAGCTGATCAAGACGACCTTGCCGAAGGCGAAGGAACTGCGTCGTGTCGCCGAGCCGCTGATCACCCTGGCCAAGGAAGATACCGTGGCCAAGCGACGCCTGGCCTTTGCACGTCTTCGTGACAAGGAAGCGGTTGGCAAGCTGTTTGCCGAAATTGCCCCCCGCTACGCCCAGCGGCCGGGCGGCTACCTGCGCATCCTTAAGTGCGGTTTCCGCGCTGGCGATAACGCGCCAATGGCCTACGTCGAGCTTGTCGACCGTCCCGACGCGCCGGGTGCTGAGTCTGTTGACTGATCAGGCAGAGTCCTTTCCAAAAAAAGCCCGGCCACCGGCCGGGTTTTTTTGTGTCCGAATTCTGACCTGGCTCTGATCGGGCATCTGAATACCTGGCCTTTGGGGTCGGGGGGAACGGCGGGTTGTTGTCTGCCTGCCCTGTTTGGCAATCAAGTGTTTTTTGGCACAGGCGCTCCGTTAGAATGAAGGCGTATCCTGCCCGGTCATGTCCATGCGCAATACCTTCATCGTTGTCGCCGCAGCCGCCATCATGATGCTCGGCATCCTGGGCAGTGGGGTCATTTTTCTTGATGAGCAGCGTTTGAAGTCGCTGGTTGCCCAGCATGTTGAAAATCAGACCGGTCGCCGCCTGGAGATTCGAGGGCCGCTGAGGGTCAGGTTGTTTCCGGGCCTGCGAATCAGTGCAGAACAGGTGCTGATGTTGCCGCCGGAAGGGTTTGACGGTCCAGAGTTATTCAGCGCGGACCGCATTGACATGCAAGTACGACTGCTGGCTCTGGTTCGCAGTCGAGTCGAGGCCAGCGATGTTCGACTGAGCGGTGCGCGCATCAACCTGCATACCGATGAGCAGGGCCGTAGCAGTCTGGAGGGTTTGGGCAGGACGCGCCCGGCCGGAGTTGCGGATTGGACCAGCGGGCCGGTTACCCTGGAAAATGCCACCTTGAGTTTCAGTGATGCTCGTCGGGGTGTTGGTGAGGTGCTGGAAATGGAGCGTATCGATCTGGCCGGTGTGGCGCCTGGCCGCCCAGTCGAGTTTCGCTTTCGTGGCAACGTCGAAGAGCCGGCTGCGTTCGACATGCTGGAGGTTGATGGGCTCCTGGTGCCAGCTGCAAATGGCGGCGCCCGGCTGAGCAATATGCGCCTGCTGGGCTCGATGAACCAGGGGCGGTACCGAATCGAGGTTCGCGGTAACGTTTCCTATTCCGCCGAGCCACCGATGCAGCTTGGTCTGGATGGCGGCATTGTTCACTTCAACGAACATCGATTTCTGATTGATGCCAGTTATCTGGCTGGTGAAAGGCCCTATCTGACGGCAGCGCTGGCAACGGACATGTTCGATGTCGACGTGTTGGCGGTGGTGCAAAAGCTCGCTGAGCTCGCCGACGAACCTGCAGACTCTGGCCTGATGACGGCCCTGCGCGGCTTTGATTTCGATCTGTCGATGGCTGCAGGCCGAGTCGCGGAGTTGGGCATGGTGCTTAGCGATGCGCGCTTTGACCTCAATGGCCGGGAAGGAAAGGTTGTCTTGTCGATGCCGACAACCCGTTTGCCCGGGGGCATGGGTGCAGCAGAGGTGATCCTGGATTTGCGTCGTCAGCGACCGGCCATTTCGGCGCAGCTGAACCTGGAAGTCAGCCGGCTGGAGTCGTTGCTTGTTGCCCTGCGGCTGGAACCGTTTCTGGACGGGGCCGGCCGCGTCAACATGGATCTCGCCGTCTCACCGGCGACCGCCAGTGAGCGCCTTGCGGCTGCCTGGACCGGCCGCGGCGAAATTGAAATGCAGCCGGGAGAGTGGCTGTTTCTGGTCGGTGATCCGGATCAGCGGCAGTCTGGCCTTGGCGCTTTCGACCGGATGCATGCCAAACTGTTGCTGGGGTCGCAGTCTGTTCTGGCCGATGAACTGTCCATCCGGATGGCTGATGGGACGCTGACCGGGGAGATTGGCTTTGCCCTGAGTGATCGTGCCCTGTTCGGTAGTCTGCAATTGCAGGAACAGGGCAGGCTGGAGTTGATCTCCCTGGCTGGCACCCTGGGGCATCCGATCCTCATTCGAACCCCGCCACAGCTGCTGCCTGCGGAGTGAACCCATCTGATCGATCGATCGGGCTGGCGGCGGCTCTTGGCGCGTTCATGGCCTGGGGCCTGGCGCCCATCTACTTCAAGCTGCTGGCCCACGTTGGCGCCGACGAAATCATTGCGCATCGTGTCCTCTGGTCGGTGGTCTTTCTTGTTCTGGTGCTGGTGCTGCGCCACCGCCGTGGTCTGCTCGAGCATTTACGTCCCGCCCCCGGAGTGCTCTGGGTATTGCTGATCAGCGGCAGTCTGATCGTGGTCAACTGGTTGATATTCATTTACGCAGTCAACAGCGAGCGGGTGCTTTCGACCAGTCTCGGATATTTCATCAACCCGCTGGTGACCGTGCTCTTCGGCCTGTTGTTCTTTCGAGAACGTCTCGCGCCCCTGCAGTTGGCCGGCGTCGGCATCGCTGCACTGGGTACCTTGTACATGACGATTCGGGTCGGAGAGTTTCCCTGGATTGCCCTGGGTCTGGCCCTGAGTTTTGCGCTCTACTCGGTGATTCGCAAACGGCTGGATGTGGGGCCCATGGTCGGGCTTTTCTGGGAGACGGTTCTGATGGCGCCGCTGGCGCTGGCCTGGTTGTTCTGGCTGGGTTTCAATGCTGGGCTGGCCTTCGAGCCGGCGCAGTTCAGTTTGGCGCTGTTGCTGGCCGGGACGGGCCTGGTGACCGTTGTGCCGCTGCTGTTGTTCGCAGCCGGAGTCCGTCGACTTCCGCTCAGCACCATCGGTATCATGCAATATCTGGCACCGACGATCACCTTCTTTTTGGCTGTGTTTGTTTACTCGGAACCGTTTACCTTTGACCATGGAGTCACTTTTGCCTGTATCTGGCTCGGTCTGTTCCTGTTTTCCTGGGCCGGCTGGGTTCGGGTACGTCGCGCAAGGATTCCGGTCTGATGTCGACTTTGCCTGAAGATCGCCCGGATGGTTCCGGCAAGCGCCTGGAATCGCTTGCAGCTCTTTGGCCCTTTGTCTTGCGTTACAAGGGTCAGCTGATCTTGGCCGGCCTGTTTTTGCTGGTGTCGGCCGCCGGCGCCCTTGCCATCCCGGCGGCTGTGGGGCAAGTCATCGATCGCGGTTTCATGGCCGAGGACCTGGCGCGAATCGATCGCTGGTTCTGGCTTTTGTTTGCGGCCGCCACGGTGATGGCTGTCGGTGGTGGCCTGCGGTTCTACTGGGTCAGCTGGCTGGGGCAGCGGGTGGTAGCCGATATTCGCAGCGCCCTGTTTGAGCGCGTGCTGGTGATGAGCCCGGAGTTCTTTGCCCGCACCCGCACCGGAGAGGTGCTGTCAAGGCTCAATACCGATACCACACTGATTGAAACCCTGGTTGGCTCGACGGTTTCATTCGGCATCCGTAACCTGCTGATGTTGACGGCCAGCTCGATTGCCCTGATTCTCACCGCGCCGCGACTGGCTGGTGTGATCGGCGCGCTAATCGTGCTGATCATTCTGCCGGTGGTGGCGCTGGGGCGTTGGGTTCGGCGTCTGTCGCGCAGTGCCCAGGATCGCGTGGCTGACATCAGTGCGCACGGTGATGAGGCCATCAACGCCGTAGCTACCGTGCAGGCTTTTGCTCAGGAGCAGCGGGAGATTGCACGTTTTCGAGCCAGCGTCGAATCTGCTGTCGACGCCAACCGCCATCGGATTGCCGCCAGTACCGTGCTGATCGTTCTGGTTATCCTGCTGACTTTCGGTGCGGTGACTTTTGTCCTCTGGCTGGGCGCGCGGGCCGTGCTCGGCGGCACGATGAGTCCCGGCCAGCTCAGTCAGTTCGTGCTGTATGCGGTTATTGCGGCGGGTTCCACAGCCAGTCTCAGCGAAATCTGGGGCCAACTGCAGCGCGCTGCCGGTGCCATGGAGCGTCTGGCCGAGTTGTTGTCCCTCCAGCCGGAAGTTCGCTCCGCTGAAGTGCCCCAGCGCCTGCCGCCGGGTCCGTTGGCGGTGAGTTTCGAGAACGTCAGTTTTGCCTATCCCTCCCGACCCGAGAACCAGGTGTTGAGGCAGTTGAGTTTTCGCATTGAGCCTGGGCAGACCGTTGCCCTGGTTGGTCGATCCGGCGCAGGAAAATCGACCTTGTTTCAATTGCTGCTGCGCTTTTACGACCCCGATGGGGGGTGCGTTTGCCTGGGCGGTCATGATCTGCGCGATCTTGACCTGGCGGCGATGCGGCAAGCACTGGGCCTGGTGCCCCAGGATGTCGTGATGTTTTCCGGCAGCGCCGCGGAGAACATCGGCTACGGGCTGGAATCACCGCATGAGACAGCCTTGCAGAGCGCGGCTCGAGCCGCCCATGCACACGAATTCATCACTGCCTGGCCGCAGGGTTACGAAACTTTCCTCGGCGAGCGCGGCCAGCGCCTGTCGGGCGGCCAGCGTCAGCGGCTGGCGATCGCCCGCGCCCTGGTCAAGCGGCCGCAGCTGCTGCTGCTGGACGAGGCGACGGCAAGCCTGGATGCCGAGAGCGAGCGCCTGGTTCAGGACGCGCTTGATAAGCTGGGTCGCGATCAGACGGTGCTGGTCATCGCCCATCGCCTGGCGACGGTGCGTCGGGCTGATCGCATCCTGGTGCTGGATCAGGGCCGGCTGGTCGCCGAGGGTCGGCACGACGAGCTGGTTCGCGACAACCCACTCTACCGCCATTTGGCGCGTCTGCAGTTTCTGGAGTCGACCCATACCGCGGAGTCGGAAGGCTGACTGGCAACGGCCGCAGCGCTACCCGCAGCTGCGTCTTTCATTAAAGCGGCGAGTAACGGAATTTCTGTCCGCCGACACTGACCTCGGCCATCAAGCCGCCCCGGGTCATGATGAAAACGGCCACCCCGCGCTCATAGCTGGTTGTTGCCGCCCGCCCGGCGCTGGCGGCCACGGCCGTTGCCTGGGCAGAGAACTCCAGGTTTTCACGCTGGAATACGCGCAAGGCCGCTTCATCCTGGAAAAAGATGACCTGGCTGTAGGACTGGGCACCAATCTGGGCGCCGATCGTGGCCTGGGATACGGTGGTGCGGCCAATTGCTCGACCCTCCCTGAAAACGATACCGCGCCCGAAACCTCCGCCCACGCCCAGGCCGCCCTTGGCTATCTCGGGAAAAATCGCGTAGGCATAGGCCTGGTCTATCCAGCTCTGCAGGCCTGGATCACGGTCGACAAAGCGCTCCATTGCAGCTCGGGACTCGCGAATCATGCGCTCGTCTGAGGGTGTGCTGGCGCAGCCCGCCATGAAGACCATGAGCAATGTGCTGATCGATGCCAGTCGAAAATAATTTGCCATATCTGGAAACCCTGGTGAAATCAATCTTTTGGAGTGGGCCGTGCGGGGCAGGCCCGGTTCAGGTTCCGGCCAGTACCTGAACAGTCACGGCTGCGAAGTGGCAAATGCTGCCTGCCAAAACGAACAAATGCCAGATGGCGTGGCTGTAGGGCAGTCGGTCGAAGTGATAGAACAAGGTACCAGCAGTGTAGACTACCCCGCCGGTGACCAGCCAGAAAAGGGCGGTTGGCGTCAGTGCCTGGCTCAGTGGCGCAAAGCCCACCACGACCAGCCAGCCCATGCCGATATAGGTGGCCGTCGACAACCCTTTGAAGCGGCCGGTAAAGAACAGTTTGAAAAGGATGCCGAACACGGCAAGCGTCCAGACCACGCCAAACAGCGACCAGCCCCAGCCGCCGCGAATGGCGGCGATGGTAAAGGGCGTGTAAGTACCCGCGATCAACACGAAGATGGCACAGTGGTCCAGTACCTTCAGGCGCTCCCTGATGCGCGGGTGCCGGGCCGCGTGATAAAGCGTGGAGGCCGTGTAGAGCAGGACCAGGGCGGCGACAAAAACGGCCACGCTGACGACCTCGCGCGCTCCGGTGTAAACGGCGGCCAAGGTAATCAGTACCGCTCCGCCACCAATTGCCAGAATGACTCCCAGCCCGTGGGTAATGGCGTTGGCAATCTCTTCGCGATGCGACTCAAGATCGGCGTTCATGCCGCGGAATATAGCATCCATGGCGTTACATTTTCGCTATTTGCAGTGTCTTCGCTGGGCGGCTAGCCAAGACATGCGCCAAGGCAATCTCCATCTATGTCGCCCAGGCTCTCCCGCAGGAAAGAAGACGAGCAGGGCTCGATTACTGGTTTAGCCAAGCGCGGTCAGAATGCCATGATTCAGCCGCCGGGGTTGCTTGCCGACATGGGCCGCTGTTGCTGCCCGGTCAGAGCGCGCAGCCAGAACACCATCGATTTGGCGGTCTCGCTGGGCTGGTCGATGTCTTTCCAGGTGAACTGGGTGGTCAGGTCGTCGCGACGCTGGTAGCCGCGCTTGTGCCAGAAGGCATCCAGGGGGCGGTAGCCAGGCGGGCGCAGGGGGTGATTGTCGGGGCGCTGTACCGCGCAGAAAGTGGTGACTTTTGCGCCCAGCTGGCGGGCATGCTGTTCGCGGGCATCGAAAAACTGGTGGCCGATGCCCTGGCCGCGGTAGCGGGCATCAAGCACGGATTCGCCGAAGTAGCAGATGTCGTCGGTGTTGGCGCCGGCCGCGTCGAATGGCCGACGGAAATCGGCATCGGCGCCTCGCATGGCCATGGCCGTGGCGCAGCCAACGACTTGATCATCGGCCAGTGCCAGGATCAGGGCGCTGTCCGCGGCGGCGGCAAACTGGGCGAGGTAACGCCGCTCGTAGTCGATATGGCCATCGTACAGGTAAGGAAAATCGCGAAAGACCAGGATTCGCAGGCGGGCTGCTTCGTCCAGCCATGTGGTCATGGCTGCGCCGGTGACGGTGCGGATCTTGATCATCAGCCCACCAGTTGGCGCCACCAGCTGACGCGGCGGCGCGGCAGCGCATCCATCAGCAGGCCGGTCTCGACGGTGTCTCCTTCGGCCAGGCGTTGGGGGAAGACGCGGGCCAGCAATTCGGCTGTCTGCCTGTTGGTCCAGCGGCGGACTGCAGCTTCCCCGCCGGAGATCTCCGGGACGCGTCGCCGGTCTCGGTGAGCATCCGATGCAATGATGTGAATCAGGCCGCGGCTGACCATGTCGCGCGCGCTTTCTTTGACCTGGGGGCCGAACTGTCCGGTACAGGACTGGGCCGTGATCTGCCCCAAACAGCCCATCGCAACCCACTCGGCAAGTATTTCAGGGTCCTGGCGCAGCTGGCTGTTGCGTTCCGGGTGGGCAATGATGGGGGTCAGACCCTGGCTGAGTATCTGTTCCAGGATATGCTCGGAACCCATGGGCACGGTGTGGACCGGCAGTTCCACCAGTACAGCCTTGCCCTTGTTGGCCAGGGTCATGGCTTCGCCGTTGGCGAGCTGATCGGGCAGCTCGGGCACCAGGTGCAACTCGCAGCCGGGCAGTACCTTCAGCGCAATGCCTTCGGCGATCAGTGCTTCGCGCAGGCTTACCAGGGCAGCCTGGATGTCGTTCGCACGGTTGACATAGACGCCGTTGAGATGATGCGGGGTGACGACGGTGGTGCGAATGCCATCAGCAACTGCAATCCGTGCCATGGCCAGAGACTGGGCCAGATCCCTGGCGCCGTCATCGATGCCGGGCAACAGGTGGCAGTGCAGATCGACGTACATGGTCAATGTACCACAATAGGAAAACTCCCCAAGCTTAGCAGAGCCGCTGCCCGGTGACGCGAAACAGGCGCGCTACAGTCGGCCGTCGACCAGGCTGCGGTCCAGCGTGGCGCGCACGTCGTAGAGGACGCCAGCTTCGGCCAGGTAGTTGCGCAGTTCGTCCTGGCGGGCTGCAAACTCGCGGTGAGCGACGGCATGGATGACTGCGGCGTAGTGGCCGACTGCGGGGCTGGAGACCATGTCCAGGCCATACGCTGACCTGGCATCTGCGATATCGACCCAGGGATCATGCACGTCAACGTCCAGGTTGAAGTTCCTGAGTTCGGCGATCAGGTCGACCACCCGGGTGTTTCTCAGGTCCGGGCAGTTTTCCTTGAAGGTCAGGCCAAGAACCAGCACACGGGCCCCTGGCCGATAGACTCCGGCCCTGGCCATCAGTCTCAGTACCTCACCGGCGACGAAGGAGCCCATGCTGTCGTTGACTCGCCGCCCGGACAGGATGACGGCGGGATGGTGGCCGATCGACTGGGCCTTGTGGGTCAGGTAGTAGGGGTCGACGCCGATGCAGTGGCCGCCGACCAGGCCGGGTCGGAAGGGGAGAAAGTTCCACTTGGTGCCGGCAGCGGCCAATACGCTGGCCGTATCCAGCCCCATTCGGGAAAACAGCACCGCCAGCTCATTGACCAGGGCGATATTGAGATCGCGCTGGGTGTTTTCGATCACCTTGGCGGCTTCGGCCACCCGGATCGAATCGGCCAGAAAGGTGCCGGCGCGAATGATGCTGGCATAGAGCGCATCGACGGCTGCTGCTGCAGCCGGTGTCGAGCCTGAGGTGACCTTGACGATGTCGGGCAGGCGGTGTTGGCGGTCTCCCGGGTTGATGCGTTCGGGACTGTAGCCGCAGTAGAAGCCGGGCTGCTGGTCATCCTGACCATGCAGGTAGCTGAGCCCGGACTCGCCCTCGAGAACCGGCACGCAGTCTTCCTCGGTGGCACCGGGGTAGACGGTGGATTCATAAATCACGATATTGCCCGCTTCGAGCAGGCTGCCGACCAGGCGCGATGCGGCCAGCAGCGGTCCGAGGTCGGGGCGCTTGGCCTGGTCGATCGGCGTTGGCACGGTGATGATGTAAACCGAGCAGTCGGCCAGGTCGGAGGCCCGGTTGGTGAAGCTCAGGCGACTGGCAAGAGCAAGCTCGTCGGCATCTACCTCGCGCGTGCTGTCGTGGCCCGCGCGTAATTCGGTGATGCGCGCGGACTTGATGTCGAAGCCGATGGTATCGTAGCGCTGGCCGAAGGCGGCGGCCAGCGGCAGGCCGACGTAACCCAGGCCAATGACAGCGATCCGGGCCTGGCCACGGCTCAGATGATCGATCAGTTGCTCAGCGTCGATGGTCATGGCATCAGCAGGTTAGTCATTGATCGCGGTAGTAATCCCGATACCAGGCGACGAAGCGGGCGACGCCGTCCTCGACCGACACCGCTGGTCGGTAACCCACCGCAGCCATCAGTTCGCCGACGTCTGCCTCGGTATCCGGCACATCGCCGGGCTGCAGAGGCAGCATTTCCATGCGGGCCTTGCGCCCCAGGCAGTCTTCCAGCACCTCGATGTAGCGCAACAGTTCGACCTGGCGCTCGTTGCCGATGTTGAACAGACGATAGGGTGCCTTGCTGCTGGCCGGGTCCGGGTCCTGGCCTGACCAGGACGGATTGCCCCCCGGCGGATTGTCCAGGGTTCGGATCACCCCTTCGACGATGTCGTCGATATAGGTGAAACTGCGCTTGTGATGGCCGTGATTGAAAACCTGAATCGGCTCGCCGGCCAGGATCGCACGAGTGAACAGAAACAGCGCCATGTCCGGCCTGCCCCAGGGGCCGTAGACAGTGAAAAAACGCAAGCCGGTTGACGGGATGCCATACAGATGGGCATAGCTGTGCGCCATCATTTCGTTGGCTTTCTTGGTCGCTGCGTACAGTGTCAGCGGATGCTCGGTGCCCTGGTGTTCGGAAAAGGGCATCCGGGTGTTGGCGCCATAAACGGAACTGGTCGAGGCAAAAACCAGGTGGTCGACCGGATGATGGCGGCAGCCTTCGAGTACATGCAAAAAACCGGTGACGTTGCTGCGCGTGTAGGCGTGCGGATTGGTGGCGGCATAGCGTACCCCGGCCTGGGCGGCCAGGTGAACCACCCGACCCGGCTGGTGCTCGTTGAACACCTGCTCCATGGCCTCGCGATCAGCCAGGTCGACATGCAGATGGCGATATCCGGCACACGCGTTCAGCCGGGCCAGCCGGGCCTGTTTCAGGGTGACGTCGTAATAATCATTGAGATTGTCCAGCCCGAGCACGTTTTCGCCACGGTCCAGCAGGACATGGGCCACGTGCGAGCCGATGAAACCGGCGGTTCCGGTTACCAGAACCGGTCGCACGCGGTCATTCATGTGCGCTGTGCTCCGCTTTCTGCCGGTGCTGACACAACGCGGCCGAAGGCGAAATACTCAAAGCCCATGCCCATCATCTCCTCCGGCTCGAACAGGTTGCGACCGTCAAAAACCATCGGCTCCTTCAGCCGGGCACGCAGGCGTTCGAAATCCGGACTGCGAAACTCGTTCCACTCTGTGACGATGACAAGGGCATCGGCGCCCTCCAGGCAGGCTGCCGCCGAGTCGGCAAAGCGAATGCCTGGGCGCTGCCCGAGCAGAGCTGCGGCTACTTCCATGGCGGCCGGGTCATAGGCGGCAATGGTCGCGCCGGCAGCCAGCAGTTCGTCGATCAAGACCAGACTGGAGGCTTCGCGCATGTCGTCGGTCCGCGGCTTGAAGGCCAAACCCCAAAGAGCGAAGTGACGGCCGCTCAGATCATCGCCCAGACGCTGCTTGATCTTGGCTGCCAGCCGTGTCTTCTGGTCCTGGTTGACGGCTTCAACGGCCTCGAGAATGCGCAGGCCACCTAGGGCTGAATGGCGCGCGGTCTGGATCAGCGCCTTGACGTCCTTGGGAAAACAGGAACCGCCGTACCCGGCACCTGGGTAGAGGAAGTCAAAACCGATGCGCGGGTCCGAGCCGATGCCCTGGCGCACCTGTTCGATGTCGGCGCCCAAGTGCTCGGCCAGGTTGGCCAGCTCGTTCATGAAGCTGATTCGGGTCGCCAGCATGGCATTGGCTGCGTATTTGGTCAGCTCGGCCGAGCGCGCATCCATCGTGATCAGGCGATCATGATTGCGGTTGAAGGGTGCATAGATGCGTCGCATGAGGTCCAGGGCCCGGTCATCATCGCCGCCGATGATGATGCGGTCGGGCTTCTGGAAGTCCTCGATTGCAGCACCTTCCTTGAGAAACTCCGGATTCGAGATGACGGCGAAGGTCAGATCGCTGCCGCGGTGCTCAAGTTCCTCGGCAATGGCTGCTTGGACCCGGTCGGCCGTCCCCACCGGCACAGTCGACTTGTCGACCACAACCTTGTATTCGTTCATATGGCGGCCAATGTTGCGGGCTGCTGCAATCGCATAGCTAAGGTCGGCCGAGCCGTCTTCGCCGGGCGGCGTGCCCACGGCGATGAACTGGATCTGACCATGGTTGGTGGCCTCGGCCACATCGGTGGTAAATCGAATTCGGCCCGCCCGCCGGTTTTCGGCAATCAGCTTGTTCAAACCAGGCTCATGGATCGGCACGCCGCCGCTCTCCAGGACCGCAATCTTGGCCGCGTCGGTGTCCAGGCAGAGGACATCATTGCCTACCTGGGCCAGGCAGGCACCGGTGACCAGGCCGACGTAGCCGCTGCCGATGATGGTGATTCTCATGTCTCGCTAGATTCCTTATGGATTGCCAGGCGGCGTTGTCAGCGAACGCCGGGCAAAGATTCTCGCTCGTCGCGGCGAGTCTGTTCATGACCGGCAGATGACGGCTGATTCATTGGCCGTGTCGTTCGATCAACTCGCCCAGCTTCCCGGTTTTGTCGGCCAGCAGCTGAGGATTGGCCCGGGTCTCCACGTTGAGCCTGATCACCGGCTCGGTATTCGATGCGCGCAGGTTGAAGCGCCATTCTGCAAAGTCCAGGCTGATGCCGTCTGTGCGATCTACCACAGCACCCTGACCATCGAAGGCTGCCAGCACGGCGTCGATCACTCGGCCGGTATCTCGCACCGAGTAGTTGATTTCACCGCTGCATGGATAGGCGCGAATGCGTTCATCGACCAGCTCAGCGAGGCTGCGCCCGGTTTCGGAAATGGCCTCGGCGAGCAGCAGCCACGGAATCATGCCGCTGTCGCAGTAGGAAAAATCGCGGAAGTAGTGGTGCGCGGACATTTCGCCGCCGTAGAGCGCATTGTCAGCGCGCATGCGCTCCTTGATGAAGGCATGGCCGCTCTTGTTGATCAATGGAATGCCGCCGGCTCGGGTCACCATGTCCAGGGTATTCCAGGTCAGGCGCGGGTCCAGGACGATGCGCTCGCCGGGGTGACGTTCGAGCAGCCGGGCCGCGAACAGGCCGACCAGGTAGTAGCCTTCGATGAAGCGCCCGTCCTCGTCGAAAAAGAAGCAGCGGTCGAAATCGCCATCCCAGGCGATGCCGAAATCGGCGCCGTGCTGGCGCACCTGGGCGGTTGTTTCGGCTCGATTTTCCGGCAGCAGCGGGTTGGGGACGCCGTTGGGAAAGTGACCGTCCGGTTCATGATGAAGCCGAATCACGTCCAGGGGCAGGCCATCGGCGATACCGTCGAAGGCTGGCCCGGCGCAGCCATTGCCGGCATTGATCACCAGTTTCAGCGGCTTGATCGCATCGACATTAACCGAGCGGCGCATCCGTGCGATGTAGTCAGTGGTCACCTCTTCGCTGTCAGCACGGCCGGGCCTTTGTGGCGCAGCGCTGGTCCTGCCCTCGGCCAGGAAGCATTCGATTTCCTTCAGGCCCGTGTCGGCACTGATTGGAATGGCCTGCTCGCGCACCATCTTCATGCCGTTGTAGTCGGCCGGGTTATGGCTCGCGGTGACCATGATGCCGCCGCCCATGCCAGGGCGGGATGCGGCGTGATAAACCAGCTCGGTGCCGCACAGACCGATCTCGACAGTGTCGACGCCGGCCTCATTCAGTCCGGCCCCCAGGGCTGCGGCCAGGCTCGGGCTGGACAGGCGCATGTCGCGGCCAATGGCGACCGGGCCTTGCGGCTTCACGATCCAGGCATAGGCTCGGCCAATGGCATGGGCCCGTTCTTCATTCAGGGATTCCGGTACGCGGCCGCGCAGATCGTATGCCTTGAAAGGGCTGTTGGCCAGGGTCTTGTCGTTCATGCTGGGTCCTCAGGCGCGGCGGATCGAAACTTCGGGCAGTTCGATTCGGCGCTCGCGCTTTAGCAAATTGAGCAGGACAACCACGCGCTCCTGGCTGGACCGGGCCTGGAACAGGGCCCGGTAGCCGCTGAAGGGGCCGTCAATGATGTCGACCAGATCGTCGCGTTGATAGTCGATGGCACCGGCAAGGCTGATCACGCCGGCTTCGTTGCAGCGTTGGCGCAGGCCGTCGATGATCGGGTCGGGAACAATGGCAGCTTCCTGGCCCAGACGGACCAGACCAACGGCACCGCGGGTTGAGCGGATCGGCGTCCAGTCCTCACCCGCCTGACTCAAGCGAACAAACAAATAGCGAGGAAACATCGACTCGACGCTGACCCGACGGCGACCGTTGCGAGTGCAGGCTACGCGGGTTTTCGGGCGAAAAATCTCGAAGCCCTGGTTGAGCAAGTGGGACTCGGCCACCCCGTCCTGGCGTGGCTTGCAGAAAACGGCGTGCCAGTTGCGTTCCGATCCATCGTGGTGTGGATCAATCATGTTCCCCCCGCGGAAGGCACTTCATGTTCACCCGTTGAACATTGTTGCCGCAAGTCATGATTATTGCAAGCCATGTGATCAGCTTCAGCCGAACCTGGCGGTCATTCTAGCGCCTGCGCAGGGCGCCGGGGCTGCTCCCGGTCCAGCGTCGAAAGGCGCGGCCAAAGTTGGCGGTGTCGCCGTAGCCCAACAGCTCGGCGATGCGGCTGATCGGCATGTCGGTGCGCTGCAGCCAGTCCCGGGCCAGGGTCAGACGAACGCGGTCGACGAGCTGGCGATAACTGCGTTGTTCACTTTCCAGTCGCCGTATCAGGGTGCGCCTGGACATGCCCAGCCGGAATGCCATGGTCGACAAGCCCGGGTCCCTGCCGTTCAGAGCCATCAGCTGCTGCTGAACCCTGGCCGAGATTGGCCCGGTTCCGCAGTCCTGGCCGAGCAGCTGCTCGCAACGTTTCAGGGTGCTGGCGTGCAGGCTTGCATCGGCCAGCAGGCAAGGCAGGCCGAGCAGCGACTTCGGCACCCAGATCTGATAGTGCTGCTGGTCCAGCCTGACATGGCCGGGCAAGGCATGGAGCAGCTGGCCGGCCCAGGGCCGATAGCGCGCCGGCAGGTCGATACTGAGCTGATCACGGTGGCGCCCGCCCAGTTCGGCAAGCAGCTTGACCAGGGCGATCAGGTTCATTTCCATCAGCAGCTCGCCCGGAGCGGGCAGGGCGAGCGTTGGCAGAACTCGCAGGCGCAGCCCGGCAGGGGCTTTCGTGTGGCTGGCCTGCAGCACTGTCCAGGGTGAGCGCAAGCTTTCAAAGCGCACCAGGCAGTCGATGGCAGCGCCGAGGTCGGTGGCGGTCACCACGGCCAGGCCCAGAGGACCATGATGCGTGGCCTCCAGCCGCAAGGTGGGCTGAATGTGCCAGCCGGGCGGGCTGAGCTGATCAATCAGGGCCAGCGTTTCGAGCAGCTCCGACAGGCTGATTCGCGCCTGCTCGCCGCTAAGGGTGGCAATGTCGATGCGTGCGCGCTCGAGGATGGCCGCCAGCTGGCGGTGGTCGAGCGCGGTATGTTCCAGATAGCTGGCCAGGTAGACGGCCGGCACCGGTATCGATGCCAGCTCGTTCACGGCACTGATCGCGGTTCGAGTCGTGTTTGCATGACTGTTTGGCACTAAATGACTAAAGCTTGTCATTTTTTACACTTCTTGCAAGGCCAGCGCAAGTCAACAATGAAAACTCGAGATTGCTGGATGAGGTCTGCAATGGCTCAAGCTGCAGTTGCAGCAGCAAGCGGCGCTTATGTTGACCGCAAGCGTCATGCCTGGCTGCTGTCGGTGTTCTACCCGCTGTTTCCCGTCTATGCCATATTTCTGCATGCCTGGACCGGCAAGGAGTGGCTGTTGCTGAGCCCGCTGTTGATCGCCTACGGGGCGGTTCCCTTGCTGGACTGGCTGCTGGGGGAGGACCAAAGCAACCCGCCCGAACATCTCGTGCCCGCCCTCGAGGCCGACCCCTACTATCGCGTGCTGACCTGGCTGACCGTGCCACTGCACCTGTTGTCCCTGGTCGTTGCCGCCTGGTATGCAGTCAGCGCCGAGCTCGGTTGGTTCGGCTGGGTCGCGCTGGTCTACGTCACCGGCCTTGCCTCGGGTATCGCCGTCAATACCGCCCATGAAATGGGACACAAGCGCCACTGGGTTGACCAGGTGCTGTCGCGGCTGGCTCTGGCGGTGCCGTTCTACGGACACTTCACCACCGAACACAATTTTGGTCATCACAGTCAGGTAGCGACACCGGAGGACTGCGCCAGCGCGCGGATGGGCGAATCGATCTACCGCTTTGCCCTGCGCGAAATGCCGGGTGGGGTCAAGCGTGCCTGGCGGATCGAGCGCGAGCGACTGAGGCGGCGCGGGCTTTCGGTCTGGCACTGGCGCAACAGTATTCTGCAATCCCATGCGCTGGCGCTACTGCTGCAAGGCGGCCTGGTGCTGGCCCTGGGTTGGCCGGTGCTGTTGTTCCTGCTCATCCACAACCTGCTGGCCTGGTTTCAGTTGACCAGTGCCAACTATGTCGAACACTACGGCCTGCTCAGGGCCCGTCTTGATGACGGGCGCTACGAGCGCTGCCAGCCGCATCATTCCTGGAACAGCAACCACATCTGTTCCAACCTGTTGCTGTTTCACCTCGAGCGCCACTCGGACCACCACGCCAATCCCGGCCGTCGCTACCAGTCGCTGCGCCACTTCGATGACGTACCGAGACTACCCAGCGGCTACTTCGGGATGTTTCTGCTGGCCTACGTGCCGCCACTGTGGTTCAAGGTCATGGATCCACGGCTGTTGGCCCTGCCGCACGTCAATGCCGATCTGAGTCGGGTAAACCGAGACCCCGGTATTGCGATATAGTCCAGCTTCATCCAGGAGCGGAGGTCGGCGATGGGCCAGTGGTTCTTCGACACTGTCAATATGCTGGTGCATGTGCTCGAGGCCGTCGGGATTGTCGTCATTCTCGGAGGTTTTATCTATGCCACGATCATTTACATCCTGCACCTGGGGCGCTGGACGACGCATCAGCTCTATCTCGATTACCGCCGGCGCAGCGTTCGTGGCTTGATTCTTGGGCTGGAATTCCTGGTTGCGGCCGACATCATCAAGACGGTAGCTGTCGAATACACCATGGAAAGCGTCATCATGCTGGCGATCATCATTGTCATCCGAACCTTCCTGGTTTTCGCATTGCATCTGGAGATCGAGGGACGTTTCCCCTGGGTGAGCGAAGGAAAAAGCGGGGTCGAATGAGGTCTTGCCTGTTGCCGTACTGGTGAGGCCATGATGGTAAAATCCAGGCTTTGCCAAGCCCGAGAATCCCATGTTTGACCGTAGCGAACAGATCGCCGGCTTCGACGATGAACTTGCCCGCGCCATTGCTGCCGAGGAGCAGCGACAGGAAGACCACATCGAGCTGATTGCCTCGGAAAATTATGCCAGCCCGCGGGTGCTTGAGGCTCAGGGCTCGGTGCTGACGAACAAGTATGCCGAAGGCTACCCGGGTCGCCGCTACTACGGGGGCTGCGAGCATGTCGATGTGGCCGAGGAGCTGGCCATTGCCCGCGTTCGCGAACTATTCGGCGCTGGCTATGCCAATGTCCAGCCTCACTCCGGCTCGCAAGCCAACCAGGCCGTGTTTCTTGCGCTGCTCCAGCCGGGCGATACCATTCTCGGCATGGATCTGTCCGAGGGCGGCCATCTGACCCATGGTGCCAAGGTCAATTTTTCCGGCAAGATATTCAATGCTGTTCACTACGGTCTGAATCGCGCCACCGGCGAGATCGACTACGAGCGCATGGCCGAACTGGCCAGGGAGCATCAGCCCAGGTTGCTGATTGGCGGTTTTTCCGCCTACTCGCGTGTGGTTGACTGGGCTCGCATGCGAGAAATTGCCGATTCCGTGGGTGCGTATTTCATCGTCGACATGGCTCATGTTGCCGGGCTGATTGCGGCTGGTGTGTATCCGAACCCGGTGCCCCACGCCCACGTCGTTACCTCGACCACGCACAAGACCCTTCGCGGCCCGCGCGGCGGCATCATCCTCGCTTCAGGCGAGGACGAGAGCCTGACCAGGAAATTCAACTCGCTGGTCTTTCCGGGCTGTCAGGGCGGACCGTTGATGCACGTGATTGCGGCCAAGGCCGTAGCTTTCCTCGAAGCGCTGCAGCCAGAGTTCAAGGCCTATCAGCAGCAGGTCGTGGACAATGCCCGGGCGATGGCCAAAACCATCATCGAGCGGGGTTACAAGGTCGTCTCAGGCGGCACCGACAACCACTTGTTCCTGATCGATCTGATTGACAAGGACATCACCGGCAAGGACGCCGAAGAAGCACTGGGCCGGGCCAATATTACGGTCAACAAGAACACTGTCCCGGGTGAGCCGCGCTCCCCGTTCGTCACTTCCGGCCTCCGTATAGGCACCCCTGCTGTCACCACTCGCGGTTTCCTGCCCGACGATTGCACCGAATTGGCCAATCTGATTGCCGATGTGCTGGACAAACCGGGCGATGAAGGCGTCGAGGCGGCCACAAGGGATGCGGCGCTGGCGCTTTGTCGGAAGTATCCGGTTTACCAACGGTAAGGATAAAGGGCAACGGGAAAAGGGTGAGCCAATGACCAAGTTCGAACACGCTGTCCCTCTACCCCTTGCAATTTTCCCTTTCCCCGCCTAGCCATGTGGTGCCCCTTCTGCAATCACACCGACACCCGGGTGGTCGACTCGCGCCTGACTTCCGATGGCTTCCAGATTCGGCGGCGGCGCGAATGCGCCGAGTGCGGGGCGCGCTTCAATACTTACGAGACGCCAGCCCTGAAGGCGCCGAACGTGATCAAATCTGATGGCTCGCGGGAGGCATTCAACGAGGGCAAGCTGCGCGGTGGCATGATCAAGGCGCTGGAGAAGCGACCGGTCGAGACGCAGGAAGTCGAGCGGGCGATTCGCAAGCTGGTCCGCCAAGTGCGGACACTGGAGGAGCCCGAGATATCCAGCCAGCAGATCGGTGACTGGGTCGCCGGGGAGCTGTCGAGGCTGGACCAGGTCGCTTACGTTCGTTTCGCCTCGGTCTACCGTAGGTTCGAGGATGTCCAGGCTTTTCGCGACGAGATAGAGCGCCTGGAGCGGATCAATCCCGGCGCCATCGACCGGCGCCAGATTTCTTTGCTGGAAGAGAACGGCGATGACTGAGCGTGCCGTTCCAGACTCATGAGTTTCAGCGCCGCTGACCATGCCTGTATGGCCGAGGCTCTGCGTCTGGCCGAGCGCGGTCGCTTTACCGTTGATCCCAACCCGGTGGTCGGCTGCGTGATCGTGCGTAATGGCGAGGTGGTCGGGCGCGGCTGGCACCGGGCTGCCGGCGAGCCCCATGCCGAAATACTGGCCCTGCGCGAGGCCGGTGTACGGGCGCGCGGAGCCTGCGCCTATGTCACCCTGGAGCCTTGCCGTCATCACGGTCGCACGCCGCCATGCACCAGGGCCTTGATCGAGGCCGGAATCAGCGAGGTTGTCGCTGCGATGGCCGATCCATTCCCGGCCAATGCCGGACAAGGTCTGGAGGTTCTCGGGCGGGCGGGAGTCCGGGTCCGCTCGGGCTTGATGGAAGAGGCTGCCCGGGCGCTCAATCCGGGCTTCATTGCCCGCCACGAGCGTGGCAGGCCCTGGGTCCGGGTCAAGCTCGCGGTCAGTCTGGACGGCCGCATTGCCGCCGCCGATGGCCGTTCGCAATGGATTACCGGGCCGGCTGCGCGCGAAGATACCCAGCGCTGGCGGGCCCGTGCATCGGCGCTGCTGACCGGCATCGGCACCGTGCTGGCCGATGACCCGCGGCTGAACCTTCGCCTGCCAGGCGTCGACCGACAGCCGCTGCGCGTGATAGCCGACTCAAAGGCACGCCTGCCTGCCAGCGCCCGTCTGCTGAATTTGCCTGGCTCGATCCTTGTGGCCAGCACAGAGCAGGCGCCCTGGACGCGTGACGGTGTAAGTTGGTGGCAGGGCCCTGCCGACCGGCGCGGTCGCCTGGACCTGCTGGCCCTGATGGCCCGGCTGGTCGAGCTGGACGTCAATGAACTGCACGTTGAAGCGGGGGCGGTATTGTCCGGTGCCCTGGTCGAGGCGGGCCTGGTCGATGAGCTGCTGATTTATCAGGCGCCGGTGCTGCTGGGCCCCGGAGCGGCCATGCTGACCATGCCGGGGATGGAAAAATTCGATCAGCGCCTCCATCTGGAATTGGTTGAAAGCCGTCGGCTTGGGCCGGATTGGCGTTTTATCTACCGGCCGCGGCGCGGCTGACACTACAACGGACCTTTTTGCATGTTTACCGGAATCGTTCAGGCCATGGGCCATGTCGCCGGCATTGCGCCGCAGCGTGATGGCGCTCGTCTGCGTATCGACTGCCCGGAACTCAAGCCCGCCCGCTGGCAGAGCGGCGACAGCGTTGCCGTGGCAGGGTGCTGCCTGACCGCGCTGGCCCTGGATGAGCAGGGCTTCAGCGCCGATCTGTCCGGTGAAACGCTGGCTCGTACCAGTCTTGGTCGACTTCAGCGCGGTGATCGGGTCAATCTCGAGCCGGCGCTCGCCGTTGGTGATCGTCTCGGCGGTCACCTGGTCAGCGGCCATGTCGACGGCCTGGCCAGGCTGGTCACGCTCACATCGCTGGGGGACAATTGGCAGCTGGCCTTTGAAACCCCGCCGGGGCTGGCGCGTTTCGTTGCCGAAAAGGGCTCGGTGACTCTCGACGGCGTCAGCCTGACCGTCAACGCCGTTGACGGCCTGCGCTTCGAGGTCAACATCATTCCGCATACCCAGGCAGTAACGACGCTGGGCACCCTGACTGAGGGTGATGTGGTCAATCTTGAAGTCGACCTGCTGGCGCGCTACCTGGACCGCCTGCTGACGATGCGTGAGAACTGATGAAATTTGACTCGATAGAAGACATCCTGGCCGATATCAAGGCCGGCAAGATGGTGGTCATGCTCGACGATGAGGATCGCGAGAATGAAGGCGACCTGATCATGGCGGCCAGCCTGACTCGTCCGGAAGACATCAACTTCATGGCCCGCTACGGCCGTGGCCTGATCTGTCTCTCGCTGACCCGGGAGCGCTGCCGCCAGCTTGGATTGCAGCTGATGGTACGAGACACCGATCGCTACCATCGGACCAATTTCACCGTCTCGATCGAGGCGGCCGAGGGCGTAACCACCGGTATTTCAGCCTATGATCGGGCTCACACGATACGCACTGCCGTCGCTCCCAACGCACGACCCGACGATCTCAACCAGCCCGGCCATGTCTTTCCGCTGATGGCCCAGCCCGGTGGTGTTCTGGCCCGGGCCGGCCACACCGAGGCAAGCATGGACCTGGCCTTGCTGGCAGGCCTGGAGCCGGCCGGTGTGCTGGTCGAGATCCTGAACGAGGATGGCACCATGGCGCGCCGCCCGGAGCTTGAGGAATTCGTCCGCGTTCACGGCTTGAAAATGGGTACCGTGGCCGACCTGATTCGCTATCGTCTTGGTACCGAGCAGAATGTCGAGTGCATTCATTCGCAGAGCGTGGGCACGGCGCACGGTGCTTTTGAACTCAGGGTGTTCCGTGATCGCATCAACCAGAAGCTGCACTGGGCGCTGATGCGCGGCAAAGTCGATGCCGAGCGCCCGTTTCCGGTTCGGGTGCATGTTCCTGAGCTGTTGGGGGATGTATTGGGGGTCAGCGATCCGGGCTTCGGCATGCCGCTGGATGCCGCGCTGGCCGACATTGCCCGTCGCGGGCACGGACTGGCGTTGGTGCTGGGCTATGATGAGACCGATGAAGACCGGCTGACCGGTCTGAAGAGAGCGCGCTCGCAGCAAGATCGCGATGAAGGGCGCGGCGCTGCCGATGCCCTGCGCAGCTATGGCATCGCGGCCCAGATCATCGCCGAGCTCGGTATCCGGCGGATGGAGGTCTTCGGGGCGCCCAAGCGTTTTCACGCGCTGGATGGTTTCGGACTGGAAATTACCGGGTACCTGGTGCCCGAAGGAGAAGGATCCTCTCAATGACGGCAACTTCGGTAAATGGCGCCGGGCGCCGCATCGCCATTGTCGTGGCGCGTTTCAATCAGGCGGTCACCAGCTTGCTGCTCAGCGGTTGCCGCCGGGCGCTGCTCGAGTCGGGAGTGGCCGAAGCCGACATCCAGGTGGTCGATGCCCCTGGTGCCTGGGAGCTGCCGCTGGCCTGCCAGCGCCTGGCGAGAAGTGGGCGATTTGACGCCGTCATTGCGCTGGGCGCTGTCATCCGTGGTGAAACCGCGCATTTTGATTTCATCAGCGCTGAATGCGCCCGCGGCTTGCAGCAGGTGGCCTTGGCCAGCGACGTGCCGGTGGCCTTCGGCGTGCTGACCCCGGAAAGCGGCGAGCAGGCCATTGAGCGGGCCGACCCTGAACGCAAGGACAAGGGCCGCGAAGCCGCCCTTGCTGCGCTGGAGATGATTGATCTGGCGAGGGAGAAAGCCGGGTGACGGGCAAACGGGGCAGAGGTCGGACCGAGTCACCGTTCGAGCCGCGCCGCCGCGCTCGGCGGCGCGCCTTGCAGGCGCTTTACCAGTGGCAGCTGAATGATGACACCGCCGCATCGATCATCGCCCAGTTTGTCGAGGAGCAGAATTTCGACGGCGTTGACCAGGACTACTTTGAAGTGCTGGTACGCGAGGTGGTTGGGCGACGCGACGAGCTTGACCAGGCCGTTGCCCCCTACGTCAAGCGCAGTGACGTTGGCATTGACCAGATGGAGCGAGCAGTGCTGCGCCTGGGTGCCTGCGAGCTGATGTTTCATCCAGAAACCCCGTACCGGGTCGTGATCGACGAAGCCGTGGAGCTGGCCCATCGATTTGGCGCCGAGCAGGCCCATACCTTCATCAACGGTGTGCTCGATCGGCTCGCCGCCGAGACTCGAAGCCTGGAGCGGCAGGTCGAACAGGCTGGTGAATGAATTTGCGCTGATCGAGCGCATCCGCCGGCGCGCTGCCGCCGATGGTGACAGTGGGATCCTGATCGGCATCGGCGACGATGCTGCCGTGCTCGAGGTCGCTCCGGGCAGGGCCTTGGTGGCCAGCACAGACTCACTGTTGCCGGGGCGGCATTTCCTGGCCGACTCGACGCCGGCTGATATTGGCCATCTGGCTGCAGCCGTCAATTTGAGCGATCTGGCCGCGATGGGGGCCAGACCGCGCTGGGCCTTGTTGGCGCTGACCCTGCCTGAAGGCGACAGCCATTGGATCGACGGCTTTCTGGATGGGTTTCTTCCCCTGTGTGCTGCCCATGACACGCGCCTGGTCGGTGGCAATCTGAGTGCAGGTCCGCTGAATATCGGTGTCCAGCTGCTCGGCGACATCGAACCTGGGCGCATTGCCCGGCGTGGGCGGGCGCAGGCGGGTGATGTGTTGCTGGTCACTGGCAGCCTCGGTGATGCGGCGGCGGCTCTGGCGCTGGCTGAGACGGCGTCAGCAGACTTGCTGGCGCGCCTGCGCCGACCCACTCCCCGGGTCGAAGCCGGGCAACTGCTGGCCGGCATGGCCACGGCCATGATCGATGTGTCCGACGGCTTGCTGGCCGACCTGGGTCACTTGCTCGGGCCGTCCGCGGGGGCGTGGATCGCGGTTGAAAAACTGCCGTGCTCGGCCGCGCTGGCTTCCTCGGCCATTGATCCGACCCGGCGCTGGCGGCTGCAGCTTAACGGCGGCAGTGACTACGAGTTGTTGCTCAGCCTGCCGGCGGTGGCCGTGGATACGGCCATCAGCGCCTGTGCTGAGCTCGGTGTCCCGCTGAGCCCGATTGGCCAGGTCGATGGCTCAGGCAGGATAGAATGCCGACTGGCCGATGGAAACCGACTCGAGATTGCAGATGCCGGATGGGACCATTTCCAGTCGCGCTGACACCCGGCGCATTGCGCTGGCTACACCCAGCGGTTTTCTGGCCTTCGGTCTGGGCAGCGGCTTGAGTCCCTATGCGCCGGGCACCATGGGCACGATCGCAGCCATGCCGCTGGCGGCAGTATTGCTGCAGCTGCCGTTCTGGCTTGCCTTGAGCGCGATAGTCATTGCCTTTGCTGTTGGCGTCTGGCTGTGCGGCGTGACCGGTCGGGCACTGGGCGTGCATGATCACGGCGGCATCGTCTGGGACGAGTTTGTCGGTATCTGGCTGGTGCTGTTGTTCGTCCCGTTCGAGTGGGGCTGGTGGCTGGCCAGTTTCATTCTGTTCCGCCTGTTCGATGTGCTCAAGCCCTGGCCAATCCGCTGGTTGGACCGCCGCGTTCACGGCGGATTCGGTGTCATGATCGACGACATTCTGGCGGCCGTTTACGCCCTGGTGCCCTTACTGATCGTCCTGCACTGGTTCTGAGGCGGCCTTGTCCAGGGCCGCCAGGCGGTCGTGGATCGGCTTTAGCGGTCCGCGCAGATTATCGGGATCGGCTGCATCAAGCACATTCAATTCCTCGAGGCGCACACCCGCTGCTTGCTCGCTCTGGCCGACGGCGAGCAGATGCTGATAATAATTGAACGCGCGATCAACGCGTACATGGTGACCTGGCGGCCAGTTGCTCGTGGCACTGAGGAAAAGCTGTTCGGCGATCGGCAAGCTGGCCTCAGCCTGACCGGACAGCAGCAGGTTGCGGGCCTGGATGTTCAGGGCCGCCTCGACCAGCCGATGATCGTCGCCCAGTTGATTGCGTCGCTCGCTCACTACCAGCGAGATCAGATCGTTGGACTCGTCGTGACGTTCGAGACCCATCAGGATGCCGGCCATGACTTCCTTGGCCTGCAAGGTATCCAGATGGCTGTCGCCAAGCAGCAGGCGACGTTGTACGACCACCTCTTCGACAATGGCCAGAGCCTCTTCTCCTCGCTCTATCCGGTTCATCAGGCCGCCGAGGTTGAGCTGGGAGCGCAGGGTTTCCGGGTGCGCAGCACCCAGGGTTTCGGCGCGCAGCCTGAGCGTTTGTTCGAGCTCAGGCAGGGCTTCTTCGGTGCGATCAAGCTGGACCAGGGTCGCCGCCCGATTGTTCATTGCCCGCAAGGAGATCGGGTGGCGCAGACCATACAGCTGCTGCAAAAGCGCCAGGCTTTCGTTCTGCACCTCGAGTGCTTCTTCAAGTTCTCCCATCGCCCCCAGTGAAGCGCCGAGATTGAGCAGGGCGCTGGCCAGGTTGTCCGGTTCATCCAGCCTGCGCCAGGCCTCCACTTCCTCTCTGAAAAAGCGGCTTGCAGTCGGGATGTCGCCGGATCTTGCGTGAACATAGCCCAGGTTACCCAGAACGCTGGTGGTAATCGAACTGCGGTCGCCATGACGCTGGCGAGCGCGCTCCAGGGCTGTCTGGACTTGTTCGATGGCCTCTGCGGTATTGCCGGTTTCGACCAGGGAAACGCCCCAGGAGGAGCGCGTCAATTCGGCCAGTCCGTCCGGGTCATCGGCCAGCCGCTCGGCGTCGGCGACAACCGTGGGTAGCGCGTTCAGGCTGCGCTCCCGCTCGCCAACATCGAACCAGGCCAAAGCCTGCCAGTATCGGGCCTGGACCAGCACGGCTGGATCGCTCTCACCGGCGGCGCTCAGGCGCTCAAGCAGCACTTCAGTGAGCTCGGGCAAGACTTTGGAGATGCCCAGTGCCTCGTAGACGGAATACAAGGCGGTGTAAAGTCGGGCTTGCACGGCGGGCTGACCAGCAAAATCCTGTTCGATAGAGGACCTGGCCCGACTGAGCAGGTGCTGATCAAGCATCCGCCGGGCCAGCTCCGTCCCATTGATCTGACTGACCACCAGATCCAGCTCCGGCAGTGGTGTCGCGGTCTCGGGTCGGCGCTCGATGCCAGCTTGATATTGTTCGCGCAGGCCATCAATCAGGCCTATGCCCATCGCCTGCGGGTCAACCCCTTCCAGCATCGACTGCTGGAAGCGCACTACCTGCTCAAGTTCCTGCTGGCGCTGCTCGGCGATCTGGAACTGGCGCTGTGCCTCGAGCATGCCGAGGGTGGCAGCGGTGAGTCCGGCGATCAGTGCCAGCAGGATGGCGCTGGCACTGCCGACCGCGATCAGGTGACGCTGAACGAAGCGGCTGAAGCGGTAGCGGCGGGTCTGGGGCAGGGCGCTGACCGGGCGCCGCTCGAGTATGCGCAGGATATCATCGGCCAGCGCCCGTGCCGATTCGTAGCGTTCCGGGGGCTCGGGTTCCAGGGCCTTCAAGACGACGGCGTCGAGATCGGTTTTCAGTCGGCGTTGCAGTCGGCGAACCGTGGTTCGGCGGGCAGCAGCGACGGCCTCGGCCGCGGCGGTGTTGATATCCAGCCGGGACGAGGGAGGCGGTGGCGGCAAGCGTTTGGTCAATGATTTGAAGTTGCCGGTCTGGCTGATGCTGTCATAGCAGCCCTGATCCAGCGGCGGCTGATCGACCAGCAGCTCGTACAGCACCACGCCGAGCGAATAAACATCGCTACGCGAATCAATGATGGCGCGGTCGGCCTGGAATTGCTCGGGGCTCATGTAGCGCGGTGTGCCGGCGAGATCGCGGCGCGAGGCCTTGTGTTCATCGCCGCGGTCAGAGGCCATGGCAATGCCGAAATCGATGATCTTCGGTGTCGCAACCCCATCCACATAGCGAACGAGGATATTGGCCGGCTTGATGTCGCGATGGACGATGCCGCGTCCATGGGCGTGTTGGACGCCCTGGCAGATGCGGACAAACAGATGCAGTCGTTCACGCAGGTCGAGCTGCTGCTCATGGCAAAACGCATCAAGGCGCCGGCCGTCGATGTATTCCATCACGAAGTAGGGATGGCCCTGTTCGGTCGTGCCGGCATCGAAGACCTGGGCGATGGCCGGATGGTTCATCTGGGCCAGGGCCTGACGCTCTACTTCGAAACGTGCCAGGTTCGAGGGGGTGTTGAGACGGCTGCGGATGACCTTGACCGCGACATCGCGCTCGACCGGTTCGATCTGGCGGGCCAGGTACACCTGTCCCATGCCGCCTTCGCCCAGTGGTCGAATGATCTGGAACCGTCCCAGATCCAGATTGACCTCGGTTTTCCCCGGCAGCTGCTTGGCCGAGCGCAGCTCGGGATCGACGAGAGTGTCGAGACGCGTGGCCTCGTCAGGATGGCGGCCTTTGTCGCTCAAGTCTGCCGTATCCTCAGTTGCCGGCCGGTTCGGGCAGCTGGAACAGGGTGACTACGCGTTCAACACCGCGCACCGTGCGTGTATGGGCGATGACGATCTCGGCCTCTTCAGGCGTCAGCTCGCCCATCAGGTAGACAATGCCGCGGGCCGTCGTGACCTTGACCCGGGTCGGGTCGAATCCGGGCAGGTCCCGAATCCGGGTCAGACTGCCATTGACCCGGGTAGACAGCCAGCGGTCGGCATTGGCACGACCCGGTCCAGTGCGCGGCAGCGGGCTCAGTTCGTTGAACAGCCGGTCGACGCCGGGCACTTCTGAAGCCACCTGGCCGGCCAGCTCAATGCGTCGATTATCGACTACCTCACCAGCCAGCAGCACCCAGCCATTGAAGGCGTCGACCTTGATTCTGACATCGTCGCCAAACTCATCTCGCCGGAACAGGGCATCGCGCACACGCACCTTGAGGATGTTGTCGTCAATCACCGTACCGACGCTGCGGCGGTCGTGAACCGCAAGGCTGGTCGCGGCGACACCACCGACGATCAGGGCCGCGCAGGCCGTAAGCTGGCTGAGGATCAGGGTCGCAAGTAGCACGCGAAGCAGGGCTTTCATGTCAGTCACCATTGGGCCTGGGGCGGGATGGAGTAATCGGGGCACTCAAGAATCAAGCTCGAAGGCATTAGGCACCCAGATCAGCCGATCGTTCGCCGGTGCCAGAGCGACCACATCGAAGCGGCACGGATGCTCCTGCCACTCCGGATTGGCCATCAGGAAATGTCGGGCCGCTGTCACCAGGCGTTGTTGCTTGTGCTCATCAATGCTTTCAAGGGCGCTGACCCTGGCGCCTTGCCCGCGCAGCCGAACCTCGACGAACACCAGGACCTCATCTGCATCGACAGGATTCGGGTCGGTCATGACCAGGTCGATTTCGCCCCCACGGCATCGATAATTGCGCTGGAGCATGCGCAGGTTCCTGCCGAGCAGAAAGGACTCGGCTTCGCGCTCGCCAATACTCCCCAGGCTCTGACGCGCGCTGCTCACTGCTCTTTTCTGGCCTGTCCGCCGACCAGTCGGACCATCGGCTGGTCGCGATCGATGAGCTGGTTTTCGGTCAGTCGCAGGCGCCCGGTCAGCCCGGCCAGGTAAAGCGCCGGGTCAGCGCGCATCAGGTCCAGCCACGGGGTCAATGCCATGGCGTCCGCGCCCAAAGCATGCAACCTGGCCAGGTTGGGGTTGTCCAGGTGCGGGAACAGTCGGGCCGCCTGCAGCCGCTGCTGGCCCTGCGCGCTTGCGTCAATGAACCAGGGTGGCAACGGCAGGACCACGCCTTCAATATCCTCATCGCGGCGCGCGTCGGGCGCACCGGCGATGATCTGGGAAGTGGACAGTACCGGGATGTCGCCGGCGCCAAAGAAGCGCAACTGGGGTCTGATCTGGCGTCCGTCTTCCGGCCGGGCGGCAAGGAAGATGACATCGACATCGGTACGTCGTTGCGCCTCGGATTCAAGCGGCTGGTTGAGCAGGCGCGCCAGGCGGGCGATGCGCTGCTCGGATCGGTCCAGTTCGAGGATGACCTCCAGCAGGGCGCTGTGATCAACCTGGCGGGTGGAATACTCGGCCGTTGCCAGCACCTCGCCGCCGCCCAGCTCGAACCAGTGGCCGAAGGCGGTGGCCACCCGCCGGCCCCAGTCGCTGTTCTGATGCAGTACCAGTGCGCGCTGGTGACCGGCTACCAGCGCGTGCGCTGCGGCCAGTTCGGCGTCGTCTTCCGGCAACAGGCCGAAGGCGTGCAGCGAGCTGCCCGGTGCCAGCGTTTGATCGCCATCGGGATGGTTGAGCAACAGGATCGGCAGGCCCGGATCGGGCAGTCGGGCCAGACTGTCGACCTGGTGCCGTTCCAGCGGACCGATCAGGAAGTCCGCGCCAGCTTCCCGCAGATCGAACCAGGCTGCAATCACCTCATCTTCGCCGTCACCGATGTAACGAAACAGCAACTCCGGCCGGCGGTTCGGCGGCATGTCCATCCAGGCCGAGATCAGGCCCTCGCGGACGGCCGCGCCGGCTCGGGCCATGCCCTCCCGGCCCGGCAGAATGACGCCGATCCGCGCTGGAGCGCGCCGGGTCTGACGCCACAGTGCCAGCCACTCATCGGCATCGGCGGCCAGATAGCCAACGTTCGGGTGCCTGGTTTCCCAGTCGGCCAGCGCCAGGCGCAGGCCTTCGCTGTCGAGCAGCCGGCCCCGCGCCGTCACGGCCAAATCCAGCCAGGGCGCGAGCTCGGGTCGATGGCCATGATCGCGTGTTAGTTGCTTGAGATTGGACAGCGGATATTCGATCAGCAAGGCCAGGGCCAATTCCGGCGCAAACTGAGCATCGAAGATTGCGCCTTCCAGCGCTGCCAGTGCCTGCCGGGCCGGGTTTTCGCGCCGCTCGGCCAGGCGCGCCTCAAGCTCGGCGTGGCGCCGGGCCAGGTCACCGCTGAGACTGTCGGCCAACTCCGCCAGGCGCCAGGCGGCGGCGGCAAGATTGCCCTCGACCAGGTCCAGCTCGGCCTGAAACAAGTCGAGACGCTGGCGCTGCGACCGACTCGGAGAGAGATTGTCCACTGCCTCGACCTGGGCCCGGGCCGCATCGATGTCGCCCTGGGCCAGCAGCAGCGCGATCGCCTCCAGACGATAGCTGATTGCCTGGTCGGGTTGCTCCCGCGCCAGCGCTAGCCAGCCGGCAGCGGCCTGGTCAAGCTGCCCGCGTTCGGCGAGTTCACGCAGCGCGGCGACATCGGCATCGGGCTGCGGGTCTGGCCGAACCGTGGGGGTTGAGGGGGCGCAGGCGGTCAGGGCAAGTGACGCCAACAGCATCAAAAACAGCAGCTTGTTCATGCTCGCGATGATAAACGATTGGCATCAGTATGGGGTTGGATACAATGCCGGGATGAACCTTGAACCCCTTGCCCAGCCGCCCGTCGCCGTGCCGGGCACCCTCTACGTGCTTGCCACGCCGATCGGCAATCTGGAGGATTTGTCGGAGCGAGCCGCACGCATCCTCCGCGAGGTTGACCTGATCGCCGCCGAGGATACCCGGGTCACCGCGCGCCTGGCGGCTCGAGTCGGTGGCTTGCCGAGGATGTTGAGCTTGAACGAACACAACGAAGAGCGGCGGGTTGCAGAGCTGATTCGTCTGCTCCGGGGGGGTGCCAGCCTCGCACTGGTCAGCGATGCCGGCACGCCGCTGGTTTCTGACCCTGGGTATCGGCTGGTTCAGGCGGCCCACGACAATGAGGTGCCGGTCAGCCCTGTGCCTGGCCCTTGCGCGGCCATTGCTGCACTGTCCGTGGCCGGGTTGCCCAGCGACCGCTTTCATTTCGAGGGCTTTCTGCCGCCGCGCCAGGCGGCTCGTCGCCGGCGATTGGGCGAATTGGCCGAGCGGGCAGATACCCTGATTTTTCATGTTCCGGCGCGCGATCTCCCTGAGGTGCTGGATGATCTGGCCGCCATGCTCGGCGAAAACCGCCTGGCGACATTGGGCAGAGAGCTGACCAAGCGACATGAAACGGTCCTGCGCCTGGCGCTGGGCGAACTGGCCAGGCGGGTGCGCGACGATCCCGATCAGCAGCGAGGAGAGGCGGTTCTGATTGTTGCCGGTAGCGCGCAGGCACGTCCGGCCATCGCTCTTGAGCGGCTGGCTGCCGAGTTGGGCTTGGCGTTGCCGCCATCGCGTGCGGCCGGCATCCTGGCACGACTGACGCACCTCGATCGGCGTCAGGCATTTGCCCTGATCGAAAGTGCCCGTTCCGGCGCAGCCGGTCATCGCAAGCCCGGTGACATCGACGAAATCTGATCATCTACTCGCTACACTCTGCCTCATGATTGTTATCTTCCTTGCACTGCTTGCAGCTGCCATATTTCTGCCCCAGTGGTGGGTCAGGCGTGTCTTGCTTCGCTACCAGACGCCAGCCGACCGCTACCAGGGCACTGGTAGCCAGCTGGCTCGGCACCTGCTTGATCGGCTCGGGCTGGAGAGCGTTGGCGTCGAGCGCACCGACCCTGGTGCCGACCACTATGATCCGGAAGCGCGCATGGTGCGTCTCTCGCCCGAGCATTACGAGCAGTCCTCGCTGGCTGCGATCACCGTGGCTGCACATGAGGTTGGCCACGCCATCCAGCATGCAGACGGCTACAAGCCGCTGATGTGGCGCACCCGTCTGGTCAAGTCGCTGGCCAGACTGCAGCGTCTGGGCGTCATTCTGATTGCGCTGATGCCGGTCGCCATTCTGGCCCTGCGACTGCCCAGGGCGGGCATCATCCTGCTGGTGCTCGGCCTGGCCACCCTGGCCTCGGGCATCGTCGTTCATCTGATGACGCTGCCGACCGAGCTGGATGCCAGTTTCCGGCGCGCGCTGCCCTTGCTGGAAAAGGGTGGTTACCTCAAGCCCGGCGATCAACCGCACGCTCGCCGGATCTTGACCGCTGCTGCCTTCACTTATGTTGCCGCATCGTTGATGGGCCTGGTCAATTTCTGGTGGTGGCTGCGCATCCTGCGGCCCTGACGCGGCATGACCGGAGGATGGGCCGGGTATAATCGGCGCTTTGTTGTTCAGCAGGAGCTAATATGGCGGCGTCCAATGAAGAAGTGCAAGGCAGCTACGGCCGCTGTCTGAAGCAGAAGGGCTTTATCAGCCGGTTCTATGAATTGCTGATGGAGAGAGATCCGCGCATTCCAAAAATGTTCGAAGGCACCAATTGGACGGTGCAGAACAAGGCGCTACGGCGCGGCATCAGCATTGCCCTGACTTATGCCGGCGGATCGGCCATCGTCGAGCGTTCGATGAAGGAAATGGCGACCGTCCACAGCCGCAAGGGCAGGGCGCCGGTCGATCCAAAGTTCTACGTGCATTGGCGCGAAAGCCTGCTTCAGGCCGTTTCCGAGTTTGATCCGCGCTTCAACGGCGAGCTTCGGCAGGCTTGGGACGAGGCGCTGACGAAGACGACCGACTTGTTCACCGAAGCTTATTGAGAACCGCAGCGCCTGGGGGGAAGTGAGAGCCGGCCGATAAGCCGGGTTCTGTCGTGGACAGTCATTCGTCTGGGACGGCTGTCACCAGCCGCCTCTAGCAGCCTACCCGGATGCGACGCGGGCCACGTCATGGCATCCCTATTTGGCCTTGCTTCAGGTGGGGTTTACCCTGCCGTGCCTGTTGCCAGGCGCGCGGTGCGCTCTTACCGCACCTTTTCACCCTTGCCTGTGCCCTTGCGGGCCATCGGCGGTATGTTCTCTGTGGCACTGGCCGTAGATCGCCGCTCGCGCCGCGACCCCCCAGGCGTTACCTGGCACCCTGCCCTTTGAAGCCCGGACTTTCCTCCATGCCTTTTCGGCACAGCGACTGTCTGGCCGGCTCTCACCGACATTATGACCGATTAAGGTGGAATTCGGTTTCAATTAGTCAATGCCTGACCGAGCCTGACTCTTCGTCCTGGAGCAAGTGATTCGCGCCAGTTGGGGAAGTCACCGGGTGCCAGGACGATGACTGTAGATCCCCAATGAAAGCGACCAATTTCGGCACCTCGGTCCAGGCTCAAGGGCTGATCGAAGTCCCTCCAGCGTGGCTGTCGCCCTGGTCGTCGATCCAGCGGCCCGCCCCAGACCGTTTCTATGCCGGCGACCAGCATCGCGGCAACCATCACAACGGCAACCGGCCCGTGTTCGGTATCGAACAGGGCGACCATGCGTTCATTGCGGGCGAAAAGATTGGGCACGGCGCGGGTAGTCGCTGCCGACACGCTGAACAGCCGCCCTGGAATGCGATGCTCGGCCAGTAGGCGCCCGGCCAGCGGCATGTGGACGCGGTGGTAGTCGTTCGGTGCCAGATAAATGGTGATATAGCGCCCGTTGAGGAAGCGTTGTGCCCATTCCGGGCTGCCGAGCAGCCGCTCAGCCGTGTAATCCAGGCCCTTGGCCTGGATGATGCGCCCGGCATCCAGGCGACCCAGCTGACTGATCGTGCCGTCACAGGGGCTGATCAGCCGATGCTCGATGGTGGCCAGTGGGCGCGCGCCCGGTTTCAGCGCGCGGGTAAAAAAGTCGTTGAAGCACGCATACTGATCCGGCTCCGAGCGCTCGGCTTCGTCCAGGTTGACATGAAACAGGCTGGCAAAAGTGGCGATAAACAGGTTCTTGAACCAGCTGGTGCGGACGTTCGAGACACGCCACGCCAGGCCGGTGAGCAACTTCTGCGGGAGCAGGTACTGGGGCCAGGTCAGCAGGCGCGCGGCAAGATTAGCCATCGGGGCTCAGCGCAGGCGCGTTAGCTGGAACAGATCGGCAGTCACATCGTCTGGTACCAGCGGGTGAGCAAAGCGTCCGAACAGCCGGGCCTCGGGGTCAACGATCAGCACTGACGCTGAGTGATCGACATTGTAAAAGCCCGTCTGCTCATCAGGTGCTTCGCGAAAGTAAACCACGCCCAGCTGCCGGGTCAGCGCCTGCAGCTGCGCCTCATTGCCGGTGACGGCGAGAAAGTCGGCATTGAACCAGTTAACGTAGTCTTCCAGCAGTTCGCCCTGATCGCGTTCCGGATCGACCGAGACAAAGATCACCTGCGGTTTTTCCTCGCGTCGCATCAGCCCCAGCTGGTCCATGCTGGTCGCCAGCATCGCCAGGGTGTCGGGACAGACGTCCGGGCAGTTGGTAAAGCCGAAGAACAGCAGGTTCCACTGCCCCTTGAGGTCGGCGCGGGAAAAGCGCTCGCCGGTTGCCGTTTCCAGTTCGAAGTCAGCGATGACCCGCGGTGTCGGAAACAGCTGGGCGGCGCGCCAGTCGGCGCTGCGCTGCATCACGCTGTTGGCAAAGATCAGCCCGGCAACGAGTGCCAGGATAGCGGTGATGGCGAGCAGGAAGACGCGTCCGTCCTGCCGGCGGATAGGGGAGTATCTGCACATGGGCGTATTATATCCTGACCCGTTTCGCCGCCGCTTCATGCTGAAAGCCGGCAAAACCAATAACCGCGCCTGACCCGAGGATTCCGCTTGATCTCACTGGAGACTTTCATTCGCCAGGCGGCCAAACGCATGGACGCTGCCGGCCTGCATTTTGGTCATGGCACTGACAACGCCCTGGACGAAGCCTGCTGGCTGGCCTCGGCGGCGCTCGGCCTTGACCCTGATTTCGGTCCTGAGGCCTACGCCATGCTGCTGGATGAGGATCAGCTTTCGCGAGCCAGGGCAATGCTTGATGCGCGGATCAGCAGCCGCAAGCCGCTGGCCTACCTGCTTGGCGAGGCCTGGCTGGCCGGCCTCAGCTTCGAGGTCAATGAATCGGTGCTGGTGCCGCGCTCCCCCCTGGCCGAGCTGATCATCGACGGCTTTGAACCCTGGCTTTCCGACGAGCAGCTCAAGCGCGCAGCCGATATCGGCACTGGCTCGGGTTGCCTGGCCATTGCCCTGGCCGTGCACCGACAGGGTGTCGAGATCGATGCCCTGGATATCAGTCCCGAGGCCTTGGTCCTTGCCCGGCGCAACGCCGCGCGCCATGGGGTCAGTGAGCGGGTGCGCTGCCTGGAGTCCGATCTGCTGACGGCGGTCCCCGGCCAGCGTTACGACCTGATCCTGGCCAATCCCCCCTACGTACCCGAAGATTCCATGCAGACCCTGCCGCCGGAATTCCTGCATGAGCCTCGGCTCGGCCTGGTCGCTGGTGCCGACGGGCTGGACCTGGTCCGTCGTTTGCTGATCGATGCGCCTGCACACCTCAGCGAGCATGGCATTCTGATTTGCGAGGTCGGCGAGGCGGCCGAGGCCCTGGAGGCGCTGATCGGCAAACACTGCGAACTGGTCTGGATCGAATTCGCCCACGGCGGAGACGGCGTGTTCCTGCTCGACAGGCCCGCCTGTCAGGCCGCCGCCCGGCACCTGGCTCGCAAGTCCAGCCCTTGATCATTTCGCGTTTGCCGAACCGTTACAATACTGACCTTGGTGTTTGAACAACACATTTTCACAATCGCAATTGCTCTTTTTAAGGAATGGAAGCATGAAAATCCTGGTCGCCCTCAAGCGAGTGGTGGATTACAACGTACGTGTGCGGGTCAAGTCAGACGGTAGCGGCGTCGAAACCGATGGCGTCAAGATGTCGATCAATCCCTTCGACGAAATCGCGCTGGAAGAGGCGCTGCGGATCAAGGAGCGTGGCCAGGCTGAAGAGGTCATCGTCTGCTCAATGGGCGGTGCGGACGTGCAGCAGCAGCTGCGCACCGGCCTGGCGATGGGTGCTGATCGTGCCATTCATGTCGAGACTGCGGGTGCCGTCCAGCCGCTGACGGCCGCGCGCATCCTGCTGAAGCTGATTGAAAAGGAACAGCCCGGCATAGCTTTCCTCGGCAAGCAGGCTATCGACGATGACTGTAACCAGACCGGTCAGATGCTGGCCGCCCTGTGGGATCGCCCTCAGGCCACCTTCGCGTCCAAGGTCGATATCAGTGAAGGCAAGGCCACGGTCAAACGCGAGGTTGACGCCGGCCTGGAAACCATTGAAGTTGATCTGCCGGCCGTGCTCACCTCCGATCTGCGGCTGAACGAGCCACGCTTCGTCAAGCTGCCCGACATCATGAAAGCCAAGCGCAAGCCGCTGGACACGATCGGCTTGAACGAGCTGGGCGTGGAAGCGGCTGCCGAACTGGAATCCATCAGCTTCGAGCCGCCACCCAAGCGTGGCGGCGGCAAAATGGTTGAAAGTGTAGGCCAGCTGGTCAGTGAACTGAAAAACAAGGGACTGCTGTGATGAGCCGAATTCTGATCATTGCCGAGCACGATGGCGCCATTCTGAACGTGGCCACTGCCAAGACCCTCACAGGCGCCCGCGCCCTGGGCGTGGATGACATTGATGTGGCCGTCTTTGCCGCCGATCCGGCGGCTGTTGCCGGGCAGGCTGCAGAGCTCAATGGCGTCAGCCGCGTACTGAGCGTGGCCGGGGCCGATTTCGCCCATCCGCTGGCCGCACGCCTGGCCCCGGAAGTGGCCGCCATGGCGGGCGATTACAGTCATATTCTGGCGCCCTCGACCACCTTCGGCAAGGATCTGTTGCCGCGCGCTGCCGCTCTGATCGGCGTCAACCAGGTCTCCGACATCATGGAGGTGATCGATGCGCGCACCTTCAAGCGCCCGATCTATGCCGGCAACGCCATCGTCACCGTGCGCGTGCCCGAAGGCGGGCCGGTAGTGGCGACCATACGCACGGCCTCCTTCGCCGCCAGCGAAGGCGGCGGCTCGGCCAGCATCGAGGAGCGCCAGCCCCAGGCCGGCGACCCCGGCCACACCCGCTTCATCAAGGTTGAAGGCTCGGATGGCTCGGGTCCGGATTTGTCCTCGGCACCCATCGTGGTCTCGGGCGGTCGCGCCTTGGGCTCGGCCGACAATTTCGCCATCATCTATGGCCTGGCCAAGAGGATGGGCGCAGCCGTCGGCGCCTCGCGCGCAGCGGTCGATGCCGGCTATGTCCCGAACGAACTGCAGGTCGGCCAGACCGGCAAGATCATCGCCCCTGACCTGTACTTCGCCATCGGCATTTCCGGTGCCATCCAGCACCTGACCGGGATCAAGGACGCGGGTACCATTGTTGCCATCAACAAGGACGCCGAAGCCCCGATCTTCGAAATCGCTGATTTGGGTCTGGTGGGAGATCTGTTCGAAATCATCCCCGAACTCGAAAAAGCCCTTTAAGATCCAGCCCCAACCAGGACGCACAGGGCGCCCGGCCAAACCTGGCCGGGCGCCTTGCGCCCCTCACTCCACCACCCACCTTCCTTGCCACAACCCCTGAACCTGCATAAGATCATTACCAGTGCAGGGTCCGGAAACACGCCCGAAGCGAGGGATCAAGGATGGTCAGAATCGTTCTGCTGCTTGGCGCCTTATGGCCGCTGGCCCTGGCTGCTGAACAGCCTGGCTGGAGCTCGGTAGGCTTTGTCGGCGCCCGTGCAGCTGCCGTGGACGCCGAGCGCAGCTGGCTGGAGGGTGGTTTCGGTCGCCTGCCCGGCGGGGATGAGCGCGGCGACTGGACCGGCTTTGGCAGAGGCGAAGCCCATCTCGGGCTGAAGTTCGATGATCATGTGAGCTGGCGCGCCAAACTGCATGGGATAGCACGGCTGGAAGACAGCGATGTGGTCGGAGACGCGCTCGGTATCACCGAGGCCTGGCTGGCCTGGCAGCGCGCGCTGGGACACAGCAAAGAGCTGCGCGTGCAGGCCGGCTTGTTTTTCTACCCCAGCTCGCAGGAAAATATCGACCCGCTCTGGGGCTCGCCCTATACCCTGACTTATTCGGCGATCAACAGCTGGATGGCTGAGGAATTCCGCCCGATTGGGCTGGATCTGAACTGGCGCCGCTTTCTGGCTTCCGGCAACGAGTTGTCGTTTGGCGGCACCGTATTTGGCGGCAACGACACCCTCGGTACCCTGGTTGCCTGGCGCGGCTGGACCATGCACGACCGGCTGAGCGTGTTGGGTGAGCGCCTGGCACTGCCTGACGCCTTTTCGTTCGAGCCCGGCCAGGTGTTCGGTCAATTTCAGCGCCCGTTCCGGACGACGCCGATTACCCGTGATCTGGACGGTCGACCCGGCTATGCCCTGCGCCTGAAAGGCGAGCGTCCGGGCCAGTTTGCTGCCCAGCTGGCCTGGATCGACAATCGCGGCGATCGCGATCTGCACGGCCAGGAATATGCCTGGCTGACCCGATTCTGGCTGGCCGGTGCGCACTGGCAGGCCACCGAGTCGCTGGAGCTGATGGCTGAGTGGACCCTGGGCGAAACCATCATGGGGTTTCCGGGCGAGCCCTGGGTCAAGACCGAATTCCGCGCACTTTATCTGATGGCTTCCCTGGACACAGGCGTGGGCCGCTGGTCGCTGCGCCATGACCGCTTTCACGCCGATGACCGGCTCAGCAACCCTGCCTGGGGAATCTTCAACGATCGCGGTCAGGCCTGGACACTGGCCTGGATTCAGCAGCTCGGTGAACGTGCCCGCTTAGGCTTGGAGCTGCTATGGATGGACAGCGAGCGACCGCTGGCCGTGCAGTCCGGTCGGCCGATGGCTACCGGCGGCCGCATGCTCAGTGTCGACTGGCGCTGGCAGTGGTAACAGCTGGGCTTATTCCGTGCTCAGCTGAACGCGATTGCCGGTGGCGGCCACCGACTGCCGTCTGAGCTGTACCAGTTCGCGCAGCAGGGTATCGACGTCTGCATAGCGCGCCGTCGGCTCCTTTGCCAGGCAGGTCAGGATGATTCGCTCCAGGGCCTCGGGAACCTCCGGCCAGTCAGCCGAAGGAGGTCTAGGCTGATGCTGGACATGGGCCATGGCGACGGCCATCGAACTGTCGCCCTCGAACGGTAGCCGGCCGGTGAAAATCTCGCTCATCATGACGCCAGCCGAGTAGATATCGCTGCGATGGTCGACCGTCTTGCCGAGGATGACCTCCGGGGCCATGTAGTTCGGGGTGCCGATCATGCTGCCGGGCTGTGTCAGTTGACTGGACCCGCCGTGGGTCTGGCGGGCGATGCCGAAATCCATCAGCAGGGCATTGCCGCGCTGGTCGAGAATGATGTTGGCCGGCTTGATGTCTCGGTGCAGCACACCGGCACGATGGGCCGCGCTCAGGCCTTGCAGTACCTGGCTACATACGCGCAAACCCGCAGCCAGCTTCAGACGTCCGGAGCGTTCGAGCAGCTGGGCCAGGGTGATCCCGCGCACGTACTCCATGGTGATGAAGGGCAGGCCGTCGATTTCCCAGAAATCGTGTGTTCTAAGTACGTTGGGGTGAGTGATGCGCCTGGCCAGGCGAATTTCGCTCTTCGTTCTTTCGAGAAAATCGGGGTCGTTCAGAAAGGCCGGCTGCAGCACTTTCATGGCGACAATGTCGTCGAGTTTGCGATCATGGGCCTTGAATACCGTGCCCATGGCACCGCTGCCCAAGCGGCCCTGGATTTCGAAGCGCTCACCAAGCACGCTGCCCGCTCTGGGCATGGCCGCGGCAGCGGCGGCCGGTGTCGCCTTGCGCGGCAGCATGGCCGTAGCCTCGGGATCGCTGGCCGGCAGTGACTTCAGCCAGTAGAACTTCTTGCCGGTCTGGTGGCCCTGGGTGACGCCGATCTCCGCGCCGGCCGGGCGCAGGTCCTTGTGTACAGCCTCATGAGCTGTCGGCGATAGCAGAAGCCGGCCCGGCCCCGCTTCCCTGAGCAGGCGTTCACAGTGGAATACCGGTTTGCCCGAAATCAGGTGGTTGCTGTTGCTTTCCAGATCGATACTGCAGCTGATGATCTCGCCACTGGCCAAGGCCATGGCCGGGGCGGCCGGGTTCTCGCGAGCGCCTTCCAGCAGTGCGCCCAGGCAGTGCACCAGGCCTTGACGATTATCCGGCTTGAAGATCAGGTAAACGCGGGCGCTGCCGCCTGGCACGAGGCTGGCATCGAAGTGCAGCGACCACTGGGTAAGCGTCTCCAGCCAGCTTTCCAGGGTTTTCATGGCCGATGCGCCGGCGTCGTCGCCGACCGCTCGCCACTGCAGGGCCAGCACTCGCGCCGGACCCGATTCCGGGGCGGCCAGCTGTGGACCCGAGGGCGACGATTCGACCGGTTCGGCCGGTCGATCGTCGTCCAGGTGCCGCGACAGGTCGGACACATAGCCGGCAATTTCCTGCTGCTCGCGCAGATCGGCCAGCAAGCGACTGATCGCGCGGGCCAGGGTGGCTACTTCGTCCTTGCCGCTTAAGCTGATGCTTTGGTCATAGTCACCCTGGGCGGCCTTGTCGGCTACGCCGGCCAACGCCGAAACTGGGCGGGCAATGCGCCGGGCCACGATAATCGACAGGATCAGGGCAAGCAGCACTGCACCCATGCCGGCTGCGATCAGACCGTTCTGAACGGCCCGATAGCCGGCCAGGCGCGCATCGAGCGAGTCGATCGTCAGGGCGGCACCCAGTACGGTGCCGCCTGCATCAAAGATCGGTTCGGCCCGCGCCACCCAGTTCTCGCCACCAAAGTTCACATCCAGGCGATCAACGGTCTGGCCGTTGCGCAGACGCGTCAGGACAGGTCCGGACAGCATCGCCAGCACGCGTTCGCTGCTGGGCAGGTCCAAGGTGCTGGCGACCAGCGATGGCCCGCGCTCGGTCAAGGTAACGAACACGGTATCGATGCCGGTCACGCGCTTGATGCCGGCCGCGACCTCGTCATCCAGCAACAGCCCGCTGACCAGGAAGCCGACCAGCTCGAAAGCCGTGGTCACCGGTACCACGGCGGCGTTGTAAAGGCGGTTGCCTTCGCGCCAGGGGCCATAGTCCGGCATCAGATCCTCCATGACCGTGGCCACCAGCGGATGATCGGCGCGCGATTCTCGCGCCGGTTCCGGACGGTCGGTTCGCACCAGTACCCGTCCGTCGGCGTCCAGCATCATTGCGAAATCAAAGCCCATCTCGCGCCGGCGTTCGTCAACCTGGTCGAGGATGGAACGCACATCCACCTGGCGCTCTTCACCCAGACCGCCGCGTATCGCCTCCACCAGATAGGCGGTGAAATGCGGATCGGCAGCAATCAGGTCGCTGGTCAGGGCGACTTCGCGCGCCGTACTGGACTGCAGGTAGCGTTGAAATGCCTGACTGGAGGACAGCGAGGCGCTGACCGCCGAATCCGCCACCCGCTGCCCGACCAGCCAGGCACCGCCCACGGCCAGAACCACAGCCAGCGTGACCATCGCGACGGTCAGGATGGCAATTCGGGAGGCCAGTGAATGCATGATTTTGTGGTCATTTGGCAGATCGGGCTCAGTGTATCCCAAGCCTGCCCCAACAGTCAGTAGCGACCGCGCCGGACCGGGCGCCGGACTCGCTCTCGCTGTTGGCCCAGTTGGCGAACGGTCAGCTGTAGTTCAGTGATGCCGATGTCGATGCGCCTATCGGCGATGGTCTGCTCCAGTTGCATCGGCTCTGCGCGCTCATGCCACAGCGTCAGGCGGCCAGGGCCCGGTGGCAGGCCAGATAGCGTGAAACGACCATCGCCGTCAGGAACCACGAAGTGCGGGGTATCGAGCACCACGATATGGGCTGACATCGCCGGGTGCACATTGCAGAACACCCGTACCAGTCCGGGCTGATCGAAACGGTGGATCTTGCCTTCGCTGCGTCCATACAGGCCGAGATCAAAGGCGTTGTTGGCCGAGGTCGAGAAAACGTTGTGCAGGATGGGATCTTCATTTGGGAAGATTACTTCGGTGCCGGCAGTGACGACCAGTACTCGCGGCTCAAACTGGCGGCGGCGCGTGGTCATGATCAATGGCTCTGCCGTGGCCTCGACAAACGCACCGGCGCCGGGCTCGAAATAAACCACCGCCTGACGAAACTCATCTGGGTCCTTGAGTGCTGCGCCGTCTTCAATCAGGATCAGCTGGCCGCTGATGCTGCCTGCGCCTTGCGCCCTGGCAGGCTGCGCCACAAGCAGTCCTGCCAGCACAAACAATGCGATCAGTAGCGTTGCCGGGTTGAGCGTTTGGGGCACAGATTGCCTGCTGACATGACGACCCAGGATCGTAACATCAGGAGGTGGCCACGGCGTCGCCAGTTGCGCGGCTTTGTTTCGTCGTCCAGCGCTCCCAGACTTTTTCATGAAAGAAATACGCAATGGTGTTGACCACCGGCTCGATCAGTGCCACGGCGCCACCCAGGGCCAGGCTGCCGGTCATCAGATAAACCACACTGAAAGCTACCAGCATGTGCACAATGGCAAAGGAAACTGTTTTCTTGCGAGCCATATTGAATACCTCCGTCGATTGTCTGAAACGATAACCACTCTCAACATGATTAGTCCAAGTGATTGTATTGATGATTTTGATAGGGCGCCGCTATGACCAGGCTTTGCACCATTCGGGCAGCCAAGCGCGGTGACGAAGCGCTGCTGCTGGAGTTGATCCGTGAACTGGCCGTCTATGAGCGGCTGGAGAATGAGGTCGTTGCCGATGAATCCCTGCTCGGCAAAGCCCTGTTCGGCCCCGAGCCCATCGCCCATGCCCTGATCGCCAAATACGGAGGCGAAGCGGCCGGTTTTGCCCTGTATTTCTTCAATTTCTCCACTTTCCTGGGGCGTCCCGGCCTGTACCTGGAAGACCTTTTCGTCCGCGAGCCGCTGCGTGGTCACGGCATCGGCAAAGCGCTGCTCCTGCACCTCGCCGGCCTGGCCCATCAGCGAGGCTGCGGTCGTATGGAGTGGTGTGTTCTGGACTGGAACCAGCCGGCGATCGATTTCTATCGCTCGCTGGGCGCGGTGCCGATGGATGAGTGGACGGTGTTCAGGCTCGATCGGGGGGCGTTGGAGAGCTTGGCAGGACCGAAGCGGTGAGAGGGAACAGGGAAGGGGATGGGTGGCAGGTTTTTCCTCATCCCTCTCACGTCTCACGTGTTCCCTTTCTTCTCACGTTGCCCGGACTCGACCGCATACAATACGCGCTATGAAGCGTTGGCTAATTTCCGTCCTGATCCTGGCGTGTTTTCCGGCCCTCGCTGTCGAGCCCGTTACGGTTGTCACTTACGCCGATATCGCTGTTTATCTGGACCGCCAGGCGGCGGCGCAGGTCGAGAGTCTGGATGAGGCGCGCCTGTCGGCCCAGGTCAGTGCCACGGTCCAGCGGATACCTGTCCGGCCAGGACAGACGGTGGCGGCCGGCGAGCTGTTGCTGGAGCTGGACCCGGCCGACTTCCAGATCCAGGTCAACGCCGCCCGGGCTCGCCTGGAGGGGGCTGATGCCGCGCTTGACATGGCCCGACTGCGGGTCGAGCGCGCCCGCCGTCTGGCACCGCAGAATTTCGTTTCCGAAGACCAGCTGCTGGAAGCCGAAACCCGCTACCGCCAGGCCCAGGCCGAGCATGAAGGCGCCCGCCAGGAGCTGATCTCGGCAGAGCTTGCCCTGGATCGCACCCGCATCATCGCGCCGTTCGCCGCCGTCCTTACCGAGCGCCTGATTGGCGTGGGCGCGCTGGCTGCGCCCGGTACGCCGCTACTTGAGCTGGTTGCGGTCGACGAGCTGGAGGTAGTCGCCGGAATTTCCCCGGAAATGGCCGACGGGCTGACGGCGGCTGAGTCGGTGCATTTTGAAAGTGGCGGTCGCAGCGAGCCGGTAGCGCTGTTGCGTCTCGCCCCGGTACTTACCCGGGGCGGCCGCAACCGCCAGGCCCGCCTGGGTTTTGTCGCTGCCAGCCTGCCGGCCGGCAGCGAAGGTCGGATTCGATGGACCGACCCGCGCCCGTCGCTGCCGGCCCAGTTCATTGTCCAGCGCCATGGCCAGCTCGGCGTGATGCTGCTGGCCGACGATGGGTCGGCTGAATTTCTGCCCTTGCCCGAGGCCGATGCCGGTCGCCCGCATTTGCTGGATCTGCCCGGCGACACGCAGCTGATTGATGATGGTCGGCGCCGGGTCAGCCCCGGTCAGCGCGTCCGCATTCGCTGACATCCCATGCTTGAACGCCTGTATGGCAATCACCCGCTGGCCAATGTGTTCATGGCTGTGGTCCTGGTCATGGGAGTTGCTGCATTCTGGCTGATGCCGCGCGAGCGCGACCCGGACATCAATTTCAACTGGATCAACATGTCGACGATTCTGCCGGGTGCTTCGGCCGAAGACGTCGAGCGCCTGATCACCGACCCCCTGGAAGAAGCCATTGCCCGCCTGCAGGATGTGCGCTTCGTGGTATCCAGCAGCCGCGAGAACGTGTCGAACATTCTGGTCCGCTTTGAGGAAATCTCGCAGCGCGATTTTGAGCGGCGCGTGGCTGATCTCCGGCGCGAGGTCCAGGCCATGGTCAACGATGAGCTGCCGCCGGAGGCGCGCGACCCGAGCATTGTCGAAGTGACGACCTCCAGCGGCTTTCCGACCGCCATCGTGCTGGTGGTTGGGCAAGCCGATGACGATAATCTGCGCGCCCTGGCCCGGCGCACGCGCCAGGACCTGGAGCGCTTCAGTGCCGTCGACCAGGTCCTGGCCCAGGCCTTGAACGACCCGGAGCTGCAGATCCTGTTCGACCCCCATGCGCTGGCCAGCCGCGGTGTCAGTGCGCTGCAGCTGGCCAGTGCCGCCTCGGGCTGGTACCAGGATGTGTTCGCCGGCCGCCTGCGCACCAGCGACGGCCAGTGGCTGATCCGCGCCGAAGGCCGCAGCATTGATCCCGACAGCCTGGCCGGCATGACCTTGTCGGCGCCGGCCACCGGCGAGGTGATCCGCTTCGACGAGGTGGCCCGGCTGCGCCTGGGTGCCAGCATCCCGGAGCAGCTGGTCAGCCTGGAAGGACTGCCGGCGATCATGTTGCCGGTCAACAAGCGGCCCGGATCGAACACCCTGAACCTGATTGCCGATCTGAACGACTACATCGATCGGCGCAATGCGGTCCTGGCCGAGCAGGGCATGCGTCTGGTCCTGGCTGACGACCAGACCGTGCCCACGCGCGAGGCCATCCAGGTGATGAGCAACAATGCCCTGGTTGGCCTGCTGCTGGTGCTGGCCGTGTGCTGGCTGTTCCTGGCCACCCGCATCGCCCTGCTGGTCGGCGTCGGCCTGATCCTCTGTGTTGCCGGCACCTTTGCCGTACTCTACGCCTTCGGTTTTACCCTGAACATCACCGTCTTGCTGGGCGTGGTCATCGTGCTCGGCATGCTGGTAGATGTTTCCGTAGTCATCGTCGAGGCGATTTACTATCGGCTGCGTCTGGGCCAGCCGCCGCTGCAGGCCGCCACCCGGGCCATGCACGAAGTCGGTGTTCCGCTGACGGCATCGGTGCTGACCACCATTGCCGCTTTCCTGCCGCTGATGCTGTTGCCGGGTATCGTCGGCAAGTTCATGTTCGTAGTTCCCTTCGTGGTCACCGTTGGCCTGCTGATTTCGCTGGTGCAGGCGTTCTGGGTGTTGCCTACTCAGGTCGTGCACAGCAACTACCGGCCGGCTGCGACCGGGCATTGGCGTGGTCGTTTGACCCGTCGAATTCGCACCCGCTACGTCACCGCCCTGGTTCACGTGCTGGGCCGGCCGAAACGATACCTGGCCATCGCCGGCCTGGCTTTCGCCCTCGCGCTGGGCGCGGTTTTTGGCGGCCAGGTTCGGCTGGAGTTCTTCGCCTTCGACCCGATCCGGCTGTTCTACGTCCAGGTCGACATGCCTAGCGATGCCTCGCTGGAAGACACCTTGCGCCAGGTCCAGCGTGTTGAGCAATCCGTGCGCGCCGGCCTGCGCGAGGGCGAGGCTCGCAGTGTGGTTGCGCTGGCCGGCAGCCAGTTCACTGATGTCGAGCCCTTGTTCGGAGACCAGTATGGCCAGGTGATTGTCTCGCTCAACCCGGCCAACGGCGGCCGCACGGTCGATGCCATCATCGACGGCATGCGCGAGGATGTGCTGGCCACACCCATCGACGGCCAGATCGCTTTTTTGCAGATCTCCGGCGGCCCTCCCACCCAGCAGCCGATCAACGTCAAGGTACGCAGCAACGATTTCGACGAGCTGCGAGCCGCGACCGATCGCCTGCGCGAATTGATCGCCGGGCTGCCCGGCGCGCGTGACATCACCGACGACCGGGTGCCTGGCCGCTCGGAGCTGGTCCTGAGCCTTGATCGGGAAGCGCTGGTCCAGGCCGGGCTGGAGCCCGCTGCGGTGGCCCGACTGCTGCGCCTGCATGTCGATGGGGAAATCGTCGGCTTTACCCGCGAAGGGGGTGATCGTTACGAGCTCAGGGTCAAGGCCGAGCGTGAGCGTCCGCGTGACCCAGCGGCAGTGCTGGATGACCCGGTGATCCTGCCCGGTGGCCTGCAGACTTACCTGGGTGCGCTGGTCCAGGCTCGCACCGGCGAAGCTCCGGGAGTGATCCGCCACTACAACCTGCGCCGTACCATCACCATCGAAGGCGATATTGACCGCCAGATCACCAACACGGTCGAAATCAACCGTCGCATCGAAGCCGCCTGGGAACAGATCCAGTCCGAATTCCCCGGCGCCGACCTGGATTTCTCCGGCGAGCTTGATGACATCCAGGAATCCCTGGAAGCCATGGCGGTACTGTTCATGCTCGGCATCGGCCTGATTTACCTGATCCTGGCCACCCAGTTCAAGAGCTACTTCCAGCCCTTCCTGATTCTGCTTACCGTGCCGATGGCTTTTACCGGCGTGGTCTTCGGTCTGTTGCTGTCGAACAACCCATTGAGCCTGTACACCATGTACGGCATCATCGCCCTGGCCGGTATTGCGGTGAATGCGGCCATCGTCCTGATATCGGCCGCGAACCAGCGCCTGGAAGCCGGCATGCGCCCGCTCATGGCCACCGTCTTTGCCGCCCGCCGCCGCGTCATCCCCATCCTCATGACCACCGCCACCACCATCGCCGGCCTGTTGTCCCTGGCCCTGGGGCTGGGTGGCCGCTCCCTGCTGTGGGGCCCGGTCGCCGTCACCCTGGTCTGGGGCCTGACTGTCTCCGCCCTCCTCACCCTGTTCATCATCCCTTTGCTCTACCGCCTGTTCATGCGTACCCGTCCGGCTCCTCGTGCCAGTCAGGAATAAATTTTAGGAACCAGGGAAGACACGGAAGGCAAAAAAGACAAGGGAAAAGCCGTAATCATTTGTAAGTCCCGTGCTCTCCTCTCGTGACTTTTGGTAGCGACTGCACGAGGAGACAAGCAATGTAGCCCGGCCCAACGTGGCCGGGGCCCATGCCAAAGGGCCTGTTGCCGAGGGATTCGCGGTCTGCCGCTTGCCATTCTGGTGAGCGACCCCTTGCACGCGCTGGGCCGGTACTTTGGTCTGGCTTCTTTCACATCTTTCGCCAAA
>REEQ01000033.1 GCA_007695005.1 Wenzhouxiangellaceae bacterium
TCTTGTCGTAGCGGGTGGCCCAGGCCAGGATCAGGCCGAAGTAGCTCATCATCGGCGTGATGATGTTGGTGGTCGAGTCACCGATCCGGTAGGCGCCCTGGATGACCTCGGGCGAATAGCCGATGAACATCAGCATGGGCACGAAGATCGGTGCGGTCACCGCCCACTGGGCCGAGGCCGAGCCCAGCGACAGGTTGACGATGCCGCACATGATGATGAAAAACAGAAAGACAATTGGCCCGGTCAGGCCGATGTTCTGCAGGAAATCAGCGCCGGTCACGGCGGTGATCAGGCCCAGATTGGTCCAGCCGAAGAAGGCAACGAACTGGGCGGCGAAAAATACCAGCACGATATACAGCCCCAGGGTGGAAATCGCCGAGGCCATGCCGTCGATCACGTCGCGGTCGTTCTTCATCGTCCCGACCACCTTGCCGTAGGCAAAACCGGTGACCAGGAAGAACACGAAAATCCAGGCAACGATGGAGCGGAAGAACGGGCCCGACGAGGCCAGGAAGCCTTCGCCCACGGCATTCGGGTCGCGCAGCACGCCGTTCTCCGGCAGCACCAGGGCCATGATCAGCAAGGCGACGCCGACAACGCCGATTCCGGCCATGACAAGACCTTTTTTCTCCTTGCCCGTCAGCGGCTGCATCTGGCTGTCGTCGAGCACGCTGGGGTCGGCGCGCGAGTCGTCATACTTGCCCAGCTTGGGTTCGACGATGAAGATCGTCACCAGCGAGCCCACCGCCGTGATCATGAAGGTGCTGATGATCATGAAGTACCAGTTGGCGGTGGCAAAGACCTCGTATTCCGGGTCGATCAGGCGCGCCGCTTCCTGGGTGATGCCGGCCAGCAGCGGGTCGATGGTGCCCAGCAACAGGTTCGCCGAGTAGCCGCCGGACACCCCGGCAAAGGCCGCCGCCATCCCGGCCAGCGGGTGCCGGCCCAGGGCCAGGAAAATGGCACCGGCCAGGGGCACCAGCACCACGTAACCCATTTCCGAGGCGGTGTTCGAGATCACCCCGGCGAATACCACGGCCACGGTGACCAGGTGCCTGGGCGCGTTCAGCACGATACCGCGGACCGCCGCTGACAGCAGGCCGGAGCGTTCGGCCACGCCCACACCCAGCATGGCCACCAGGACCACGCCCAGCGGCGCGAAATTGACGAAGTTCGAGACCAGGTTGCCGAAGATCATCCTGACCCCTTCGGCGTTCATCAGGCTGACCGCCTCGATGGTGGCGCCATCGGCGCCGGGCCGGGGGTCGGCCACCGATACGCCCAGCCAGCCGAACAACCCGGAGATGAAGACCATGGCGGTGGCCAGCAGGGCAAACAGGGTGACCGGGTGCGGTAACAGGTTGCCCAGCCATTCGACGACGTCGAGAAAGCGGGTAAACCAGTTTCGGGATTCTATGGCGCTGGATTCGGAACTCACGGTTTCGCTGCTCTTGTTGTTCGGACCGGAACTAATCCGTTCGCATGATAGCAACGCCGGGCGCTGACCGCAGAACGGAAAGGAATGTTCTCGCAGCGTCTTCAGTCCCGGTTTCCGGTCTGCTGTCGAGGAGAAAACACAGAAAAACTCACTCGCCGAATGACGCAGAGACGCAGAGAATCATGGACTCAGTCCGCTGAGGCGATCATTTTTTCCGCGTCGTGCCTCGCTATCCGGGATATGCATTGCAACGGTTTTCCTGGTCGATTTCACCGAGGATTTTCTTTGCGTCATCGCGAGGGCCAACGCTCCTGGGTCATAATTGCAGCCATGTGCCTGATTGCCTTTGCATGGATGCCCGAGTACGAGCGCTGCCTGGTGCTGGCGGCCAATCGGGATGAGTTTCACCAGCGCCCGGCGGGGCCGCTGGCCTGGTGGCCGGAGCCGCTGGACTGCCTGGCGGGGCGGGATCTGAAGGCTGGTGGCACCTGGCTGGCGGTTGCCCGCAATGGGCGCTGGGCCGCGGTGACCAATTTCCGTGACCCCGGCGCGCCAACGGGCACGGCTTCGCGCGGCGACCTGCCGCTGGCCTTTCTTCGCGGCGATAGCTCGCCAGCGGATTGTGTCGCCTCGGCTTACGCACGTCGCGCCGACTATGGCCCGTTCAACTTCCTCGCCGGTGACCGCAACTCGCTCTGGTATGCCGGCAGCCGGGCCCGACCGCAGGCGGTGCAGCCAGGTCTGCATGCCTTGTCGAACGGGCTGCTCGACCAGGCCTGGCCGAAGAGCCGTCGCGCCACCACCGCGCTGGGCGGCTTGCTAGCCGGTGCCAACGAGATCGATCCGGATCGTCTGTTCGATCTGCTTGATGACCGCGAACCGGCGTCCGACGAGGAGTTGCCTGATACCGGCATAGGTCTGGAGGCAGAGCGAATGCTGTCGCCGCCTTTCATCGTCAGCTCGGGCTATGGCACTCGTTCGAGCACGGTGCTCAGTTTGGGCACCGAGATTCTGGCTGCCGAGCGGCGCTTCGCTGGCAACGGCCAGACGCTGGGCGAGTTGTGCTATCGCTATGCAAGGGTAGACCTCTGAATTTTCAGGCCGCTTAGCGCCCGGTATCGGCGACCTGGTCACGCAGATAGGTGGGTTCGAGCTGCTGCGCCGAGACAGCTGGGTTGCGATCGGCCAGACGAAGCAGTGCGGTGGCGTCCGGCCAGCCTTCTACGAAGTCTTCGATTCTGAACATCGAGCTCAAGCTGTCACGGTAGCGCAGCGCGCCCGGCCCGACGGCTCGCCAGGGTCCGGGCTGGGGCAGCGTGATGGCATCAGGCATTGCGAGGAACTCCTCGCCCTGGCGTGACCAGCCGGATGGGGTAGCCCGGTAGCAGGCCCCGTAGACTTCGGCCATGCGGGCATCGAGCAGTGCCAGCAAGTGCGGGCTGTCTATGTCTTCGGCCTGGCTTTCGGCCAGAGCGTCCAGACTGGAGACCGGGTGCACCGGCAGGTCACGGGCCAGGGCAATGCCCTGGGCAACGCCCAGCCCGATGCGAAGGCTGGTGAATCCTCCCGGCCCGCGGCCGACAACCAGCGCATCCAGACGACCGTAGTCCAGGCTGGCCTCGGCCAGCAGCTCACTGATCCAGGGCAGAAGCAGGAGCGCGTGCCCGCGCGCGGCAATCTTGCGCCGAACAAGCAGCTCGTCATTGATCTGCAGAGCCACTGAGCAGGCTTCAGTGGCGGTTTCCAGGGCCAGGCGTATCATCCCGGCATTGTAGGCGACTGGCTCCCGATCAGGGCGCGTATTCCGGGATCAGCTCTCAAGGCTGTGTCGCTGGCGCAGAAAGGCGGCGGCTTCGGCGCCATCGCTGACCCGGGTCATCGGTGGAATGCTGCTGAGAAACAGCCGGCCATAGGACTTGCTGAGCAGACGCGGGTCGCCCAGGACCAGGACGCCGAAATCGCGATCCTGCCGAATCAGGCGTCCGGCCCCCTGCTTCAGTGCCAGCACGGCCTGCGGTAGTTGCACGCTGGCAAAAGGATTTTCGCCGGCGTCTCGAACGGCCTTGAGGGTGGCCTCCAGCACCGGATCATCGGGGGCTGCGAAGGGCAGCTTGTCGATGATCACGAGGCTGAGATCGCGGCCCGGCACATCCACACCTTCCCAGAAGCTGGCGGCGCCGAGCAACAGACTGCGTGGCGTCTGCCGAAAGCGTTCCAGCAGAATCTGCCGCGGCGCGTCTTCCTGGACCAGCAGATTGAAGTCGGTACGGGCCCGCAGCCATTCGGCGGCCCGGCCAAGTGCGCGGTGGGCGGTGAATAGCAGAAATGCCCGACCACCATTGGCGCGCAGCAGCGGCAGCACCTGTTCCAGCAGGGCTTCGGTATGGCTCGGGTCGCGCGGCTCGGGCAAGTGTTCCGGTATCCACAGGCGAGTCTGGGTCGGATAGTCGAACGGGCTTGCAACGACCAGTTCAGCGGCCCGGTCGAGGCCGAGGCGGCTGGTGAAGTGGTCGAAGCGCTGGCCCACGGCCAGCGTGGCCGAGGTCATGATCCATGGTGCCGGCGTGTTGGCGCGCAGCTGTTTGAGCGGGGTGGCGACATCCAGCGGCGTCAGGTTGAGGCTGAAGCGCCCGCGGCGATGGCTGAACCAGCGCACATGACCGTCCTGGCCGTTGAGAAAGCCAATCAGCCCCTGGTCAAGCAGCTCGGCGCGATCGGAGCAGTTCGCCAGTTCGCGACTTTGTTCAGCCGCGCCATTGAGAGCGAGCTTCAGCGCGTTCAGGGCCTGCCCCAGCTCGCGAAATGCGCTCAAGCGTCGCTCGATGCGGGCAAAGTCACCCCGCGGCGGCAGGTCCAGGCATTCACTGATAGCCTGGTCGAGACTGCTGCGCAGGCCTTCGATCGGCTCGCGCAGGATGGCCAACGCGCCGCTGGCGCTGGCACAGGCGGCAAGGCTGTCACGGGCCAGTTCCCGCAGTTGCCAGGCACTGACGCCGCGTGAAAAGAAGCGCATCGCGGTATCGGGCACCTGGTGGGCTTCGTCAATGATGATCGCGTCGGCACCGGGCAGGACTTCGCCAAAGCCGGTGTGTTTCAGGGCCATGTCGGCGAACAGCAGATGGTGATTGACAACAACCAGATCGGCATCCTGTGCCCGCCGTCGCGCCTGCGCCAGCGGACATTCCTTCAGCTTGGGGCAGTCGCTGCCCAGACAGTTGTCCTGGGTCGAGGTTACCAGCGGCCAGACCGGCGAGCGGGCGCTGATCTGATCGATCTCGGAGATTTCCCCGGTCACCGTCTGCCGGGACCAGCGCTGAACCAGGCGCAGCTCTTCGCCCATCGCGCCGTCCAGCAAAACGCTGTCAGCCAGGTGTGTTTCCAGACGCTGCGGGCACAGGTAGTTGGCTCGCCCCTTGAGCAGGGCCACCTGGCACTCGGCCCCGGTGGCCCGAATGGCCAGCGGCAGGTCGCGCTTGAACAGCTGGTCCTGCAGGTTGAGGGTGCCGGTGGACAGGATTGCGCGTGACCCGCGCAGCAGCACTGGTGCAAGGTAGGCCAGGGTCTTGCCGGTGCCGGTCGCGGCTTCTGCAACCAGGTCGGTGCCATCGGCCAGGGCTCGTTCGATCGCGGCAGCCAGGCTCAGCTGGCCAGGTCGCGGCCGGTAGCCGTCGAGCAGTTCGGACAGCGGACCGGAAGCGTCGAAACAGGCAACCAGCGCCGGTGAAGCAGGCACCGTCAAATCAGAATCGCGGTGGTGGTTCAACACGGCAGGCCTGGAGGCGCTCGCGGGCCCGATGCGCATCTTCGTGGCGGCCGGTGCGCTCGCGCGCCAGGGCGATGGTACGCCAGTTGCGCTGGCACAACTCGCCGACTCTCGGTCCGACATCGAAAGAGCGGCTGGCCTGCGCTTCGGCTTGTTCCCAGTCGCTCTGGGCCAGTCGAATTTCGGCCATGTTCTGCAACAGCTCGGGATCGCGCGGCTCGATCCGGATAGCGCGCTCCAGCAGCACTGCCGCCCGATCGAGATCGCCAACGCTTTCGGCCTGTTCGGCGCCGCGGATCAGCTCATCGACGGCTGGATTGCGCAACGGGAACACCTGCAGCCCACCAGCCTCTTCGGGTGCGCTGGCACGTACCTCCTCGACCGGCGAGCGATGCCCGGCCTGGCTGCGGTCTTCGACCGGGGCCGGTGCCTGAGTCGTGGCGCAGGCGGCCAGCAGGGTCAGCACGGCAAGGGCAAGGATCAGGGAACGAAAGGCGATCATGGCGATGGTTTCCTTTGGTGAGCCTTGGTTGAACGGGGCTGGTTCGAGCTTGCTGCGACTTTTGTGTTGCAATCAGCGCTGCCACCAGCGGCGGTTACCGGACGGCGGATCAGCTGCATTCATGCACGCTGAGTACAGGCCTGGCTGGCTGTCGGCAATGAAAGGCAGGGCCCGGGCCCCTGCACAGTCCTCGCTGGCCAGCAGCGGCGACGGCCAGTCGATCCAGTACCAGTCGATACCTTCCGGCCACGGACGTGCTCCCGAACTGACCGGCAGACCGGAAAAGAGTTCGGCCCAGATCGGCAAGGCGGTGGCCGAGCCGCTGATCGCCGCCGGTGCGTTGTCATCCCGCCCCGTCCAGACGACCCCCAGCCAGTCTCGAGTATATCCCACGAACCAGGCGTCTCGTCGGTCATTGGTCGTGCCGGTCTTGCCCCGTGCGCCGATGTCCGCGGGCAGACGCCAGGAAAGGCTGGCAGCCGTTCCGGACGTCACGGCCTCACGCAGGGCGAAATCCAGCAGGGCGAGTGCTTCGCGATCGCGGATCGGGCGTATCCGCATCGGGTAGCGGGCGAGCTCGCTGCCGCCGGCGTCGGTCACCTGGTTGATAGCGCGCAGTGCAGTGTTGTAGCCCTCGGCGGCCAGGGGCTGATAAAGTTGGGCAACCTGCAGCGGGCTAAGGTCAATGGCGCCCAGAAAAGCCGATGGATGCGGGTCTTTGCCCGGCTCGACACCGAGCTGGCGCAGCAGGCGGAACAAGGGTGTCAGTCCGACCTCCAGGCCCAGGGCGACGGTCGCCTGGTTGAGACTGCGGGCCAGCGCTTCCATCAGCGCCACATCGCCGTGGCTGGCGCCGTCATAGTTGCGCGGTTGCCAGGGTTCGCTACCGGCGACCGGGATACTGAGGGGCGCATCTCGCAGGGTGCTGACGAGGTGAAAACGATCCGGCTGGGCCAGGGCCAGCAGGTAAACGAAGGGCTTGATCACCGAGCCGACCTGGCGGCGGGCATCGAGTGCACGGTTGAAGCCGCGGCGATCGGGCTGACGATCACCGACCAGCGCCCGGATCTCGCCGGAAGCAGGCTCCAGCAGGATGATTGCGCCTTGCAGCTCGCCGGGCTGACGTTCAACCTTGACCAGGCCTTCTGTCAGTGCCCGTTCGGCACGGCGTTGGGCTGAGGGTGACAGAGTGGTGTGCACGCGCAGGCCGGTACCGCTGAGGTCGCGTTCACGGTAGTCCTGGCGTAGCTGCCGCGCGACCAGGTCCAGAAACGCACCGTAGCGCTGATCGCGCCGCTGGCGCTGAATGTTGACATCCAGGGACCGGCCCCGGCTGTCGGCGTGAGTGGCGGCATCGATCAGGCCGGTTTCGAGGAACATGTCGAGGACTCGGTCGCGGCGGCTGAGCGCGCGCTCGGGATTGCGAACCGGGTGATACCAGGAGGCGCCGCGCACCATGCCGATCAGCAAGGCGATCTGCTCCGGTGCAAGGGCCTGGATCGGCAAGCCGAAGTAGTACTCGCTGGCGCGGCCAAAGCCGTGGATGGCATTCGGGCCATCCTGGCCCAGGTACACTTCGTTGAGATAGGCCTCCAGGATCAGGGCCTTGTCATAGCGGCGCTCCAGGCTTAGCGCCATTACCGCCTCGTTGAATTTTCTGACCAGGCTGCGATCCGGGCTCAGGAACAGGTTCTTGACCAGTTGCTGGGTAATGGTCGAGCCGCCCTGAACGACCTGGCCGTGTCTGAAGTTGGTCCAGGCTGCACGCATCAGGCCGCGCGGGTCGAGACCGCGATGATGCTTGAAACTTCGGTCCTCGACAGCCTGTACGCCGGCGACCAGCAGTGGCGGAAAGTCAGCCAGTGCGACCAGGGTGCGCTCACTGTCATCAATGGGCAGCAGCGCGCCCAGTTCAGCGGGTGGTACCCGCACCAGGCCGGCATTGCCACTGTCGGCGCGGGCCAGTCCCTGGACGCGTCCATCGACCACTCCGAGTCCGATGCGAATCGCCGGCTGTGGCCCATCGGCGAATACGAAGCCGGGCAGATGAATGTCCAGCGCCTGGCCGCGCTGGCTGAAGCGGCCAACCTGGCCGGGATGGCCAGGTCGAATGCCGGCCGCATCCAGTTCGACGAGCAGGTCATCAAGGCTGATTACGCGCCCGTTGTAAAGCTCAAGCGGGCGCGCGAAGACCCGGCTGTTCTGCGTCCACTGGCGCTCGGCGAAGCGCTGCCCCGCCTCGCGGTCCAGCCACCATACCCAAGGGCCACCCAGCCCAAGGACCAGACCGAGCAGAAAGCAAAAGATAAAGATGATGAGGCGGCGAAGCACGACGTTATTGTAGGGAAGAAGTGGAGAATTTGGGTTGGCTGGGGCCTGGGAGGCTATAATGGGGGATTAGGTCGGGAGCAACGACACTGATGAGAGTCTGCTTCCGGTTTCGCTTCAGGCAGATTCTCCATGTCCAGACCTTCCAGCGACGGCGCTGACGCGCATCAAGCCTTTTTGATCATCTGCCGGCCGGATCGAGACGGCACGCTGGATTCAACCTGGTTGCAGGCGCTACGAGAGGCCTTTCCCGCCGCCAGGTTGTTTGCCCGACCAGCACAGGCCCGGGCCCATGATCTGGATGTTCTTCAAAGTCCAGCCAACACGCTGGATGCGCTGCTGGCCGCCTTGCCCAATCCCGACCGCCTGCCGGTCCTTGTCCTGGCCAGCGGCATGCAACCGGTGCCCTTCCTGGCCTGCCGGCTGGCAGCGCTGGCCGAGGATCCGGCCTGTCCGGCGCTGACCTGGCTGCCGAACAATCGGGATGCCGGCCTTAACCCGGTCGCCGGGCTGGACGAGGCCGTGCTTGGTGAAAACCTGGATTCCCTGGTCGCAGCCTGCGGGGCCCGGCGCTGGACCCGCGTCAGGCGGCTGCAAGGCCGCGCGCTGATGCTCAGGGGTGATGTCAGCTGGCCGGCTGGCGGCCTGTCCGAACTTGAGCAGGCAGTGATCGACACGGTTCTGTTGCACGATCCGCGGTTTCCGCGCGCTCATGGCAAGCCCGGTACCCCGATCGAGCGGGCTGCCTTCGGCCAGCTCGGCTCCGGGCTGGCGGCAATGCGGGATACCGGCCAGGCTGGCCTGCCTTACTTCGGCCTGGACCCGCGCCCCGTCACCCTGCATGTCAGCCATGCCTGGGGCGGCGGCATTGCCCGCTGGATAGCTGATCAATGCCGGCACGACAAGGACGGTCTGCACCTGGTGCTGGTGGCTGCCGGCAATCCCGACGGCCAGGAGCATGGTCAGCGTCTTTGCCTGTACGCACTTGGCCCTGGTGGTGCAAGGCTGGCCGACTGGGTGCTGGAGCCTCCGATTGCCGATACGGCGCTCAAGCATGCCCAGTACGCGGACTTGCTTGATGCCGTACTGGCGCGTTATCGGGTCGGTCGCGTGCTGGTCTCGTCCCTGATTGGCCACAGCCTCGACTGCTTGCGGACCGGCCTGCCCACCGGCCAGGTGCTGCATGATTTCTACCCCGCATCACCGGTGCTTGATATCGATCCGCAGCTGTTTGTGCGCGCTGATAGCGGTTTCGATGTGGCGGCTGCACTCGCCACTCAATCGGGATCCGGTTTGTTTTCCAATCGCTCGCCTGGGCATTGGCAGGCGATCAGGGAGGGGTGGCTGGAGACGGTCACTGAGCAACAGCTGCAGCTGATCGCGCCAACCAGACATGTGGCTGCCCGGTGGGCCTACCTGTTTCCCGGCCGCCTCGACGGCAGAATTGAAGTTGTGGCCCATGGTCAGCCACCGATCCCGGAAGCACAGGCGGTCAGCTTGCCCGCCCCGCCGGCCGGCAGACCGCTGTCGCTGGTGGTGATCGGACGCTTGTCGGAAGGCAAGGGTCTGGGCCTGCTGGAGCAGGCCTTGCCGGAATTGACGCGAATGGCACGTCTGACCCTGATTGGCGCAGGCAAGCGCGCCGAGGCCCTGTTCGGGCGGCGCGGGGTCGACATCGTCATCGACTACCAGGCAGACCAGCTGCCGGAGCTGCTCGCCGTTGTCCGTCCGCACGCCGTCCTGTTCCTGTCGACCGTGCCGGAAACCTGGAACTACGTGCTCAGTGAAATTCGCCAGCTCGGCCTGGTACCTATTGCTACCCGGGTCGGCAGCTTCGTCGAGCGCATCCGCGACCGGCAGGATGGGATTCTGTTCGAGCCGCTTGCCGAGGACCTGGTGGCGACTGTGCGGAAACTTGCCCAGGCACCGGAGCAGCTGGCCCGACTGGCCGGCAAGGCGCGCCCCGAACCTTCGCTGAGTGACAGCCTGGCGCGTTATCGCGAGCTGGTTCCTCATGCGTCGCCGGCCAAAAGCGCAAGTGGGGTGCAATCGTCGCAGCTGGGACTGAGCCTGGATGAGCTTGGTCAGTGCATTCGCGAGCTGGCCAGACGCGAGGCGCAGATCGAAGACATTCAGGCCGAGCTGGCGCGGCGTACGGACTGGGCCCAGCGCCAGCAGCGCCTGGCCGAAGAGCGGACCGCCTGGGCTCGCTCGCTCGAGACCTCGCTTGAGCAGACCGGCCGCACCTTGAGCAAGCTGCAACAGGAGTTCGATGCCCGCAGCCAGTGGGCACTTGAGCTCAGTGATGCCCTGGAGCGGGCACGGGAGCACGGACGGGAACAGTCCAGACTGGCCGAGGAGCGCGCCGGCCAACTGCTGGCGCTTGGCGATGAACTGGCGCAGCTGAGACAGCGCCTGCTGTTGCGGGAGGCCGAATTGACGCGACTTCAGGTCGAGCGTGATGAGCTGCTGAACAGCCTGGCCATGACCCGCGATCGCGCCGATGCCCTGCAGATGCACCTGGACCTGGTCTTGAACAGTCGTTCCTGGCGCCTGACCCGGCCGATTCGTTTTGGCGCCCGCCTGGCGCGCAAGCTGCGCAACCGCCGCGCCTGGAATCCGCTGAAGTGGCCTGGCTTGATGATCGCGCTGCTTGCCAGTCTGCGCCAGCAGGGCTGGTCGGCGACCCTGGCCCGCTTGCACCACCAGGCCCTGCCTGGTCAGGGATCGGTGGCGGCTGCAGGCCCGTTGGAGGAAACAGTCCAGCCCGTAACGGCAATGACGGCAATAACGGCAGACGAGCTGGCGGCCGCCCCCTTGAGCGATCCTGTCAGCTTCCCGGACAGTGACCAGCCCCAGGTCAGCATCGTGATTCCTGTCTACAACAAGGTCGAGCTGACCGCGGCTTGTCTCAACAGCCTGGCCGGGCACCCCTGCCAGTCCACAGTTGAAGTGATTGTGGTTGATGACTGTTCCGGCGATGGCACGGCGGACTACCTGGAAGAATGCTCCGGGCTGACCGTGCTGCGCAATACCGACAACGCCGGCTTCATCGACAGTTGCAATCGCGGTGCGGCCGCTGCGCGCGGCGAGTTCCTTGTGTTCCTGAACAACGACACCACGGTCACCGAAGGCTGGCTGGATGCGCTGCTGGCTCCCCTGCAGGACGACCCGTCGGTCGGAATCGTCGGCGCCCGTCTGGTCTACCCGGATGGGCGTCTGCAGGAAGCCGGAGGCATGATCTTCCGTGACGGCACCGGCTGGAACTACGGCCGTGGAGATGACCCGGAACTGCCGCAGTACAACTTTCTCAGCGAAGCCGATTACGTGTCCGGTGCCTGTCTGGCGATTCGCCGCCGGGAGTTCCAGGAGCTGGGCGGCTTCGATCGTCGCTATCGCCCGGCCTACTACGAGGACACTGATCTCTGCTTTCAGGTCCGGGCTGCCGGTCGCAAGGTGATCTACCAGCCGGCCGCGACCATCATTCACCACGAGGGCGCGACCTCCGGCACCGATGAGGCCAGCGGCACCAAGCGCTACCAGGCGGTCAATCGCGATAAGTTTCGCGAGCGCTGGGCTGACATGCTGGCCGAGCATCCGCCGGCCGAGCCGGACTTCAACCGCGCCGATCCGGTCCGCCATCTGCGCTATCGGCGTTTTCCGCGCCGCTTGCTGCTGATCGATGCGGTGATGCCGCAGCCCGACCACGATTCAGGCTCGGTGCGTATCGTTGCGATGATGGAGCTGCTGCGCGACATGGGCTACCAGGTCAGCTTCATGCCGGAAAACAGACTGCGCGTGGCCGGCTATGGCGAGCGCCTGCAGCAGGCCGGCATCGAGCTCCTGTGCGCTCCCCAGGTCAGCATGCTTGAACCCTGGCTGGAACAGCACGGCCCGGCGCTGGACATGATTATCGTCAGTCGTCACTACGTGCTGGCGCCGATGCTGGAGCTGCTGCGGCGGTATGCGCCGCAGGCGCCGCTGGTGTTCGACACTGTCGATCTGCATTTCCTGCGCGAAGAGCGCGAGGCCGAGGTAAGCAAGTCCGCCGAGATCGCCGCCCGTGCGGACGCAACCCGTCGGCAGGAGCTGGCGCTGATCGAGGCCAGCGATGTCACCCTGGTCGTCAGCCCGGTTGAACAGCAGCTCCTGGCAACGCTGGTCCCGGAGGCCGATGTACGTATCGTCTCCAATATCCATGACGTCCACGGCAGCCGCGCCGGCTGGGAGGCGCGCGGTGGGATCATGTTTGTCGGTGGCTTTCAGCACCTGCCCAACGTGGATGCCGCGCGCTGGCTGGTCGAGGACATTTTTCCGCGGGTGCAGCGCCAGATCCCCGGCATCGAATTGCATCTGATCGGCAGCCGGATGCCACCGGAGATCCGAGAGATCGATATGCCCGGTGTTCTCGTTCACGGTTTCGTCGAAGACCTGGCACCGTTTCTGGCTGGCTGCCGGGTGTCGGTGGCGCCGCTTCGCTACGGGGCCGGGGTCAAGGGCAAGGTCAACCAGGCCATGGCCCACGGCCTGCCGGTCGTCGCCACAAGCTGTGCCGCGGAGGGCATGTTCCTGCGTGACGATGAGGATGTGCTGATCGCCGACGATGCCGGCGGCTTTGCCGATGCGGTGGTGCGGCTGCACGAGAATGCCGAGCTCTGGGCGCGACTGTCAGCGGCAGGCATGGCCAATGTCGAGCGCCATTTCTCGCGCGAGGCAGCTCGACGCGCGCTGGTCGAGATGGAAGCCGCGATCAGGCCGCCGGCCGTCTGACAAGGCCATCACGCAAGCCCCGCAGCATCGCACCGGCATTGGCCAGGCGCGGCCTGACCAGCAGGCTGAAGCAGATGAACTTGATCGCCGCCCGCAGACTGTCTCTGATTATCCACGACCAGGGTGCGCCCGAACGGTACAGCCACAGCCGGTTGCGCATCATGGTGTAGAGTCGCGCCGGCCCATGATGGCGATACGGCAGGCGATGGCCGGGCAGCAGGAAGCGGGTCTCGCCAATGGCGTGGTCCAGATGCACATCGAAGCAGCCCAGCAACTCAAAGCCCTGGCGCCGGGCACGAAACGACCATTCCAGATCGATATTGTCGATGAACCAGCCCGATCGCATCGGGCCGATCTGCTGCCAGGCGTCCAGGTTCAGCAGGCACCCGGAGCTGATCAGGAAGTCGCAGCTGACGCTGCCCTGACTGCCCCGCAAGCGCTGGTTGCGTGGCAGGCCAAAGCGCAGAAACGGCGCGTCCTGACCGCTGTCCTGGTCACGGATCACCGGTCCCGCGGCCGCAATGGCGCGTCCCTCGCCCAAGGCCTGGTCCATGCATCGGGCAAGACCGGCGACCAGGTCGCTTGCCGGCACACTGTCCTGGTCCAGCAACAGCACCCGCTTGCAGCCTGAGTTGGCCAGCCTTGCCACGCCCCGGTTGATCGCCTCGGCCACGCCCAGGTTGGTGCCGGGTTCAAGCAGCGTGCTCTCCGAATTGTCTGCCCACTTGATGCCGGATGCTGGCTGACTGTTGTCAATCACCAGCACCTGGTCGAGCTGCCCGCGCAGGCTGTCGATAAGGGATTCGACCTGCCCCGGGGGAGGGTGGTAGGCAATGATCAGTGCGCCGATCATGCCGCCACTCATCGCTCTGAAGGCTTGGCGGGGTCCAGCGGCTGAATCGGGCGCACCAGTACGGGTAGCAGGCGCAGGCTGCCCAGCCGTCTGACTGATCGCAGGGCGCGTCGTTTCGCCGGCAGTTTGGCGAAAGCCTGGCGCAGCGCCGGCAGGTAGTGGCCAGCCAGTACACCCTGGCGCCAGCTGTTGGCAGGGGCGGGAGAGGGTGGGGACTGGCTTTGCTGAACTTGTTGATGCTGCACTCGCTTGCCGGGACGCAGCTTGCGCAGCCCCCGGACCAAGACCGCAACCACGACCAGCTGAGCGAATTTGAGCCAGAACAGCAGCATCCACCAGGCCAGCAGCAGAGGAGGCAGGTTCTTGCCGGCTACCCAGATCAGGTTGCGCCAGGCGCGGACCTCGACGACACGGCTGCTGTTGTCGGTGGACGCCCCGCGCTTGTGGTAGACCACCGCATCGGGCAGGTAAATGCAGCGATGTCCGGCCACCTGGGCGCGCAGATCCAGATCGACATCTTCAAAGACCAGAAAGAAATCCTCGTCGAACAGGCCGATGTCCTCGAACAGGCTGCGACGGTAGATTGCAGCGCCGGCACAGGCACCGAATACCCAGACCGCTTCGGATCGGGCCTCAGCCGGCTCTCCGGCGCCAATATTGATCCCGGCGCCGCTCAGTAGCGAATAGCGATCGCCGGCCGAGTCGATGCGGTGGGGCGGGTCGAACAGCAACATCTTGCAGGCAGCAAACGAGGCCTGCGGGTAGCGACGCATACCCTCCAGCAGGCACTCCAGCCAGTCCGGCGCGGCTTTGGTGTCGTTGTTCAGAAGGACCACGAACTCGCTGTCGGTGGCGCGGATGCCGGCATTGACCGCAGCCGAGAAGCCCAGGTTGTCGGCCAGGGCGATCACCTGGACCCAGGGAAAACGGCTGGCCAGCAGCTCCAGGGATGTATCGGTGGAGCCATTGTCGACGACCACCACACTGACGCCCGGGCGTCGCTGTGAAGCCAGCGATTGAAGACAGTCAACGAGGTGATGGGCACCGTTCCAGTTGGGAATGATGACGGCGACCGTGGGCGCTGGCTCGGAGGCACTCATTTGCGACGCCTGACGCTGATCACGCTGGAAATACCCTGCATGCGGCTGACAAGCCCGGCCAGCTGCTCGAAGTCAGTGACCTGCACCGTCAGCTCGATACGCACCTGCTCGTCGCGGTCGCTGTGCCCGGCATTCATCGCGCTGACGTTGATTCCCTCGCTGGCAAGCAGCTGGCCGATATCGCGAATCAGTTCACGGCGATCCCAGGCTTCGATCAGGATCCGGGCAGGATAGCGGCTGGCGGCGCGCTCGGCCCAGCGCACGTCCATGATCCGTTCCGGATGCTGGTTGCCGAGGTGAATGAACTGGCGACAGTCCTGGCGGTGGATGCTGATGCCGCGACCGCGGGTGATGTAGCCGCCTATGGCATCGCCTGGCACCGGCTGACAACAGCGAGCCAGTTGATAGAGCAGGTTGCCGACCCCTTCGATCCGCACATCGTCGCGCTCGCCGCTTGCCGGAGACGGCTTGTGCATGGCCAGGGTGCTGGGCGGATTGGCCTGGGCATGCAGGCGCTCAACCGCACCGGCCAGCTGGCCGGCGGTCAGGTCGCCGCTGCCCACGGCCACCAGCATGTCCTCCACCCGCCTGAAGTTGTAGACACCGAGGATGCGCTCGAGATCGGCCAGGTCCAGCTCAAGGCGCTTGAACTCGTTCTCCACGGCCTGCCTGCCGGCCGCCAGATTGTCTTCGAAATTGGCCTGCTTGAACCAGTGACGAACCTTGGAACGCGCCCGGGCAGTGCGGATGTAGCCGAGCCGCGGGCTCAGCCAGTCGCGTGACGGACGCGGCTCCTTCGCGGTCAGGATTTCAACCCGATCACCGTTTTTCAGCGCTGTGGTCAGCGGCACAATCCGACCATTGACACGCGCGCCACGGCAGCGGTGCCCGACCTCGGTGTGGACCAGGTAGGCGAAATCCAGCGGCGTGGCGCCGGCGGCCAGGTCCTTGACCTCGCCCCTGGGCGTCAGTACGTAGACCCGGTCCTCGCTGGTGACGTTCTGGAAGCTTTCCAGCAGACTGTCATCATCATCGCGAGTGTCAATGCCCTCGATCAGCTTGCGCATGACGCCAATGCGCTTTTCCAGGCCGGCATCGCGTGGCCCACCCTCCTTGTAGCGCCAGTGGGCGGCGACCCCCAGTTCGGCGTGGCGGTGCATGTCATGGGTGCGGATCTGGACTTCTACCACCCTGCCTTTTGATCCGGTGACTGCGGTGTGCAGCGATTGGTACAGATTAGCCTTGGGGTTGGTGATGTAGTCATCGAACTCGCCCGGTACCGGCTGCCAGTGGGTATGGACCAGGCCGAGCACGGTGTAGCACTCGGCCAGCGAGTCAACCAGCACCCGGACCGCGCGCACGTCGAACAACTCGTGGAAGTCCAGACCCTTGCGCTGCATCTTGCGCCAGATCGAATAGATATGCTTGGCCCGGCCGGTGATTTCGGCGTCGATTCCGGCCTCGCCGACAACCTCGCGCAGCCGGGCCATGAAGGCCGAGATGAAGGCTTCCCGGTCGCTGCGGCGTTCGGCCACCAGACGCCGGATGTTTTCGTAGGTGCGTGGTTCCAGGTACAGAAAGGCCAGGTCTTCCAGCTCCCACTTCAGCTGCCAGATGCCCAGACGGTTGGCCAGCGGCGCATGAATCAGCTGGGTTTCATGCGCCAGCCTTCGCCGGGTTTCATCGTCCAGGCCGGCCGCCAGGCGCAGCCGGGCCAGCTGCCAGGCCAGTGCGATCAGGACGACCCGCACATCATCGATCAGGGCCAGCAGCAAACGGCGCAGGCCTTCGGCGCGGCTGGCATCGTCGGGCAGGTAGGTACGTCCGAAATGAGTCAGGGCCGAGAGCTGGTTCAGCAGCTTGCGTACCTCGGGGCGCACCGCTTCGGTAGACAGACCGTCTTCCGATGTACCTTCCAGCGGCAGCAGCAAGGTGGCAGTGACCGTGTCGATATCCGGTGACAGGCGCTCAAGCGCGCGCAGCGCCTGATCGACCAGCGCCTGATCGACAGTCGCTGTCGTCGCCAGCTGGCGGGCAGCCGCCAGCAGCTCGGCATCATGCCCGCCGGCCGCTGCCCGGCTGCAATAGCCGACGATCCACTGTTCGATCGATTGGGTGCCAGGGGCGGTGGCATTCATGACATGGGCGGGCGTAACGGCGTGGCGCGGAATTCAGCGCTGATAATGCCAGAATGTCCGCGCTGTCGTGGTTCTCAAGGATTGTCCGGCATTGCAGATGCGATCAGCAGCGGCTGACGAGGCTCATGACTGAGGGCACCGGTGGGCGATTCCACGCGAGGCGGCGAGCGGGGCAGCTGGCGTCAGTGCCCCGCGCTGGCCTGGGTCAGATCAATTTGCCTCGATCGTGATCGAGTCGGCGGCCAGCACGCCGTGCGCTTGCGACAGGCTCATCACGCTGACTTCAACATCGAAGGTGCCTGCCTGATTGAAGACCGCCTGGATGAAGGTGCTGGCATTGTAGCCTTCTGCAACCGGGAAGCCACCCTCGGGTCCGAAGCGGCCGGTCAGGGTGCCGTTGTCCGGGGTCAGCGTCAGCGGCAACCAGACGCAGTCGCCAGGAGCACCTGCGGATTCGGAGTCTGCGCAGTAGGACAACTCGACAGGGTCGGCGGTGCCGCGCGCGCCCTGTCCGGACTGAGGCGGCGTGATCTCGAAGAGTATCTCGACGTTATCACTCAGGGCCACGCTGTTGTTGACCAGGCTGACGGTGTAGACCTCCTCATTGTCGACAAGAACCTCGTTGTTGCCGTCGATGGTCAGTGCCAGGGGATCGGCAACCACATAGCCTTCGATCACGGTTACCGCCTGAGCATTGAAGTCATTCTCGGCGTAGAAGGCCGTGACGTCGAACTCTCCGCTGCTGGAAATGGCAAAGGTACACGACGGCTCCGGCTGCGGCAGCGAAATGGTGCAACCATCGGCAGATGAGCTGGTGCTGCTGATCTCTACCACTCCGGTTGCATCCAAAGCTCCACTCAGCGCGATCGTGGCGGTAATGCTTTCGCCAACCACGCCGATCGCGGGGTCAAGCTCAAGCGTCAGCTCGGGCATCGCCTTCGTGACCTCGAAAGTGGCCGTGTCGGCAACTCTTGGAAAACCTTCGGGCGTTACGATCGATGCAGTCAGACGTCTGGAGCTGCCGATAATGAAGGCGATCTCGGGGATGTCAATAGCTTCCATGGTTAGCTCGCCGCCGGCAAAACTTGGCTCGGCGCCTTCGGCAAAGATACCGAAGACATTCACGCCGGCCCGAATACCGAGCCCCAACGACCCGTCGAAGCTGTTGACGGTATTGCCCCACTGATCCTCAACCCGAAGCGCCAGACGCTCCATTGTTTCATTGATGGGGATCACGC
>REEQ01000022.1 GCA_007695005.1 Wenzhouxiangellaceae bacterium
GCGCGACTGGCGCCGCGCCCGAGCCTTTCTCTACGCCCGCATTTCGGAAGATCGCCGGGAAAACTCGAAAGGCACCCCGCAAGAGACCTGACCCCGATCGTCGGCGAATCTCGTTGAATTCCTTACAGAGCGAGCGTGAGATTCGAGCGTGAACAAACCAGCCTTTTTCGCCCGCCAGGGGCGACTCGAGTGACGGCCTCTCACATCCGATGGGAGGCTGTCATCGCCCTGTTTGACGCCTTGCTGGAGCTGCCTGAGGCTGAAAGGCAGCGGCGTCTTGAGGTCATGGCCGTCACAGCGCCTGAGCTGGTCGCCGAAGTCGCAGCCATGCTGGCCGCAGACCAGCGCGAGCCAGGCATTCTCGAAACCACCCTCGCGCTGCTGGTAATGGACATTGAGCCCATCAGCCATGCCGGCGACGGCCCAGGCGAGCCGGACAGCAAAGCTGATCCCTGAAGCTTGTTCTCTACGTTCTTTCTGGCAAGGGCCATTCATGTTCGCTTCGCTCCGGCAAGGCGCATACGGCGCCCTGGCGTCTGCAATCAGATCGAAACCAAGGAGAAAACCATCATGCTCAAGAAACAATCAGCACCAAGAGGAACACGTCGCCAGACATTGGCTGCACTGGCATTGGCTTGTCTGCCCGTCACCTGGATGACTGCCAGCCCGGTCCAGGCCGAACTGCGCCTGGCCATTCCCGAAGATGTCCCTGGCCTGCCTTACTACGTGCGCCTGCAGGCGCCTGACTTCGCGCCATTGCTTGCACCCTCGGACGGCATCTGGTCGGCCGTGATCGCCTACCGCCAGCCAGACTGCGTCCCCGAAGACTACAACCTGTTGCAGGGCCTCGACTTTCCGAACGCTTTTGGCTGCGCTCTCAATGACGGCTTGAGCGGATTTGAAATCTGGGACAACCCGCCTGGCATTGACATGTCACCACGCTACTATCGATTGCAGACAGATGAACCACTGCCGGTGCTGTTCGTGCGCACCGACGAACTACTGGATGCCGCCGGCGATGGCGTGCTGCGCTTGGTCGACATCGAGGCGTTGCCGTCCCTGCGCATCGGCATGGCTGACACCTTCATTGAGCTCGGCCATGTGAAAACCGATCCCTTCATCCACATCACCGCCAGCGGCACGTTTGAAGACGGCAACCGCTTTGCCCTGACCCACACGCTGGCCGCAGCCGAGACCCTGGGCCTGACCGGCGCGCCGATCCTGCGCACAGAGATCAGCTATCCCGGCGCATCCGAACAAACTCCGCGTCCGCCGAAGCCTTTCCCGTTCGCAGGCCACTGGTTCAACCCGGCGCTGGGCGGACAAGGCATGGAGGTCGCCTTTCCGCTGGATCAGCAGCGGATGGTCGGCAACTGGTACGGTCATGATGCTTCCGGCTCTGCGACCTGGTTTGCGCTGGACTCGGCCGTCAGCCCGGAGCTCACCACCACTGATCAACTGGGCTTTGACGGAATCCGCGCAACCGTTTCAGTGATGGCAGCCCAGCTTGACAACGGCTCCGGTCCAATCCTGACCCCGGTGGCAGGCCTGACCGTGGAATTCGAAAGCTGCCACAAGGCTCAGGCATATTTCCACGATATCGCCCCGGGTGTCGAGCTGCCAACCGAGTCCTTTGCCATCCGAAACCTGGTGCCGGTCGACGACTGCCGAAACTGAGCCCGGATCGCGAACCAAGCTATTCAACAAGCGGTAAGCGTGGCCGCAGCCCCGACCTGGACGCGGCCACGAACTTTTTTTCCGCAACCTGAAGTAAATTGATATTCTCGAGAGCCGTCCAGTGCCAGGGTAGAAGCAGGATCGGCCATGAGGGACAACAACGATCAGCGCTGGCGGCGCCAGGCGGAACTGTTCGACCAACTCGCGGAACTCTCGCCAGGCGAACGCAATGAGCGCCTTGCCGCGATTGTCCGCGAAGACGCCGAACTGGCAGCCGAGCTTGAGCGAATGTTCACCGCCGATGCCGCCTCAGGCGTGCTTGACCGCTCGATGGAGGTCATTGCCCCGGAGCTGACCGGCAAGCTGGATCAGGATCGCACCGGCACCGTTGTCGGCCGTTACCGCCTGCTGGAGCTCTTCGGCCGCGGCGGCATGGGCGAGGTCTGGCTGGCCCGGCGCGAGGATGCCGACGGCAGCAGCCAGCAGGTCGCGCTCAAGATCCTGCGCCGCGGTATGAACAGCGAGGATATTGTCGAGCGCTTTATCCAGGAGCGACGCATCCTGGCCAGCCTGGAACATCCCGGCATCGCCCGCTTTATCGACGGCGGCATGACCGACGATGGCCTGCCCTACTTCGTCATGGAGCGAGTCCATGGCCTGCCGATTACCGAGCATGCATGCCGGCAGGCCTTGTCCGTGCGCCAGCGCGTGCGCCTGTTGCTGGCGGTATGCGACGCCGTGGCCTACGCCCAGCAGCGCCTGGTGGTGCATCGCGATCTCAAGCCCGGCAACGTGCTGGTCGATGAAACCGGTCGCGTGCGCCTGCTCGACTTCGGCATTGCCAAGCTGCTCGAAGAAGAGCCTGACAGCCGGGTCACCGCCACCGGCCTGCGCGCCATGTCGCCGGCCTATGCCGCACCCGAGCAGATCCTGGGACAAACCATCAGCACGGCCACCGACGTTTATGCTCTGGGCCTGCTGGGCTACGAACTGCTCACCGACAGCCTGCCGCACCGGCGCGGCACGGTATCTCTGATCGAGTTGGCCAGCGAGCTGGACCGCGACCACATCGAGCGTCCCAGTCAGGTGTTACGACGGGCCAGCGGCACCCAGCCGGACCTGTCCGGTGCCCGCTACCGTCGCGAGCTGACCCGTGATCTGGAGCTGGTGCTGCTCAAGGCCTTGCGGCCAGAGCCTGAGCGCCGCTACCCCAGCGCCGGCGCCCTGGCCGCCGACCTGCGCCGCTGGCTGGACAATGAACCGGTGCTGGCCGCCGGCGACAGCACCCGTTACCGCCTGAAAAAATTCCTGAGTCGTTACCGTGGTGCCGTCGCTGCCACCGCTCTGGTCATGCTGGCCCTTGCCGGTGGCCTTGCCGCAGCCCTCAATCAGGCTGAGCAGGCGCGCGCGCAGGCCACGATCGCCGAGCACCAGGCCGAGCTGGCCCGGCAGCAGTCGGCGCGCTCGCTGAGCATGCGTGACTTTCTGATCACCATCTTCCGCCAGGAAAACCCTTTCCGCCGCGACTTCGCTGACGAGCTGACCCTGGCCGAAGCCTTCGACTATGCCGTTGCACAGGTGCCCGAGCACTTCGCGGAGGATCCGCGCATCCAGGCCGAACTGCTGCGCGAGTTTTCCACCGTCCTGCATGGCAAGGGTCGCGCCGACGAGGCCATGGCCCTGCTGGAACAGGCAGCTGGCCTGCTGAACCAGAAGGATGAACAGGATCCAGTCCTGATGGCTCGAATCCTGATCGACCAGGCCGCGATCGAGTTCGGCCGCGGCCGGCAGCCGGCTGGCCGTCCTTACATCGAGCGCGCCCTGGCGCTGATGGACGAACGCGGCACTGACGAACCGCGGCTGCTGGCCCACATTCTCCAGGCCCGCGGTGGCCTGGCCAGCTTTCTCGGCGAGCATGAAGAGGCCC
>REEQ01000032.1 GCA_007695005.1 Wenzhouxiangellaceae bacterium
GCAGCATTTTCCCCGGCAAACTGGTTGCCAAGGAAGGCTGGTGCAACGCCTGGGTACAGCGCGCTGGATGATTATTCTCGAGCCGGGCGCGCTAGCGCGCGCGGCTCAGTAGCCACCAAGCAAACACAGCCAGGATGGCTGGCGGCCCAAGCGCCGCCGGCACAACAGGCCAGCCCATGACAAGGGCCGCGTAGCTGACCAGCTCAGCCAGCAGCTGAAAGCCAAGCCCCAGAGTCAACGCCCCAACCAGTCGCACGCTGACCGCACGACTCTTCAGCGGCACCGCCGCAGTTGCCATTGCGGCAAGAACCATGCCCAGACAGGTCAGGGGCAAGGCAAGGCGGCGCCAAAGCACCATCTCGAACTCTGCAACTTCCTGCCCGCGCTGTTTGAGACCATGGACGTATTGCCAGAGATCAATCAGCGGCAGAGTCGCCGGCGGGCTGAGCAGCAGCTCCAGCTGACGCGCACCCAGAAAAGAATCCCACTGCAGCTGCTCTCGTTGCTCGATAAAGCCGCTGCCGCGATTGGAATAGTCTCGAATACTGACATTCTCCATTTGCCAGACCCCATTGGCCTGAACCAACGCCTGCTCGGCCTTGACATGGCGCTCCAGATCGCCGCCAGGGCCAAACTGATAGAGATTGATTCCGGTTGGAATCCGTCCCAGGTGGAGACTTTGCACATTCAGAAACTCCTCGTCCTGCCGCATCCAGAGCCCATGCCAGGGATGCCACAGGCCACTCTCACCCAGCGCCGCACCAATCACCCGTTCGGGGCCCTGGTGAACCTGAGGCGTGAGCCATTGCAGTGCGGCCAAGGCCAGCAAGGCGATGCCGAAGCCCGGCACCAGGGCAATCGTGGTCAAGCGCCAGATCGACAGCCCGGAAGCGCGCATCACGGTCAGCTCATTGCGAGCCTGCAGTCCGCTCATCGCCGCGGCCGTAGCCAGAACAGTGATCACAGGCAGCAGATCAATCAGACCTTCCGGCACGATCAACAGCGCTTCAAAGGCCAGCAGCAATGCACCACCGGCGCCGCTGACACCCTGCTCCATGATCTGCAGCAGCTCCATCAGCCACAGCAGCGCGCCCACCGCCACTGCCGACACCAGGAACGAGCGAATCAGCCGATCAATGATGTAGCCGGCAAGAATTCTCACAGCGGTGCTCCAGGGCCGCGCTGGACCAGCCAGTAACGTACGGCCAGGATCAGCAGCACCGCCATCGGCGCCATGTAGACACCCGGCCAGGGACCCAGACTGCCCTGCTCCAGCCAGTTGATCAACACGCCCAGCACACTGAAATAGATCGTAACGACAACCGAGGCACTGAGCACCCTGGCAGACTGGCCAAGTCGTGGGTTGATCCGGCTCATGGCGATGGCAGCCAGCCCCAGTACCAGAACCGACAAAGGGCTTACCAGCCGCCAGTGCAGCTCCGCCATTTCTATCGGCTCGACACTCTCAGCCAGCGCCAGCGTAGACATCGCTCGCCGCAACTGCTCGCGCTCGGGTGGAGGCCGTGCCTGGAACAGCACATCGAAGCGAGAAAATCGGCCGATCAGGTCGCCACTGCCGCCATGCTCAATGCGGTAACTGTTGACATCGCCGCTGAATACCAGGCGGATGACGCCTTCAGCTTCTTCCACCTGCTCCAGCCGTCTGGCCCGCAGCAGGCCGTCGAAATCAGGCATCCTTTGGTGAACCATGACGTCGTCCAGGCCGCCATCACTGCGCCCCTCGGCATACAGCAGCCAAATCTGGTCGCCAACCTGGAAGCGCCCAGGTTCAATCCGTTCCAGATTGAGCTCGGCCAGCATTTGACGCTCCAGCTCGTAGACCATCGCATAGGCCCAGGGTCGAAACAGCATCGACAACCCGGCGACCACAATCGCCAGCGCCAAGACCCAGACGCCAAGCGCATAAACCACCCGTCTCCGACCGCCACCCACAGCAGCCAGGGCGGTGATCTCATGCGCTGCCTGCAGCCGACCCAGTCCGGTAACAATGCCCAGCAAGAGAGCAATCGGAATCAGGACATCGAGAAAGATGCCCAATCGCAACAAGGCCATGCTGGCCACGATCTCCATCGGAAAGCCTTCAACGGCCGCCCGTCCCAGCAGCTGGCTGGCATAAAAGACCAGGACCACGACCACCAGGAACGCGAAAACGCCCAAGGCGGGCCGAAGGATTTCCCGGGCCAGATAGCGCTCGATGATCAGCATCGGTCGTTCCCGGCTGCCAGCGCTTGTTCAACGAGGGCAAGATCGGCCGCGGTATCGACATCAACGGCCGCCAGCGGATCGTCGATGATCACCGCTCCGATCTTCACCCCCATGCCGGCTGACAAGGCCTTGAAGGCCGAGCGCAGGCTGAGCCTGCCCGCCAGATAAAGTCCCAGGTTGACCCAGCCGAGCATGGAGATGATCTTCCACGGTCGCTTGCGCTCTTTTTCGACTTCGCGCCAGCGCTGGACGACGCGGTCAGCCGCGGCGCTGCTCAGCAAGAACAGATTGCTGCCGCAAACGCTGACATCACTGAATCGATAACGGGTTCGACGACTGTTGGGAAATCGCTGCATTACCCGGTCATAGTCTACCAGCCCGACCAGCAGCTCAGCCTGACTCGCGGCGGCAAGCAGACTGTCAAGCCAGACCGGATCCAGCAGTACGTGATCGGCCGTAGTGATCAACAGTGGCCGTGCTTCCCCTGCGGCCACCAGCGCCTTGCCCACGCTCTGACTGGGCGATGCTTCCGGTGCCAGGTGCAAGCATTGATGCTGATCTATCCCGGCAGCTGCGATTGCTGCATGATAGGCAGGGCTGTCCGGTGCCAGTACGAACACTCGCCCCAGCTGCGGCCAGCGCGCCAGGGCCCGCAGGACCCGGGTCAACATGGCGGTGCCGGCAATCGGCACCAGGGTTTTGCCGGCAACGCCGGCAGCCTGGGCCAGGGGATCGTCCGGCCCGCGATCGCCGGCCAGCAAAATGACATCCAGTCCGCTCATTGAGCCTCCAGCGCTTGCTGGAACATGCGGTAGCGCTTGTACAGACGCCCGCCCATGGCTTCGATCAGGGAGTTCATGCCCTGGTTGGTCTCCAGGATCCAGGAAAGCTCGACTTCGCGGATGCCATCGGCATGCAGGGCATGCCGAACCTGATCGATCATCCCGAAACTGATTGCCGCGCCGAGGGGGCCTCGCTGGTAAGCGCGCTTTACGCCCATCAAGGGCACCCGCGCGGTCGTCGCGGCAGTTCGCTTCAAGCGCCACAACAGCTTTAGCCAGCCCAGTGGCAGCAGGCGGCCGTTCAAATCGCTGATCAATTCATTGATGTTAGGCAAGGCGACGATAAAGCCGGCCGGCTCACCATCGACCTCAGCGATGCAGGTATAGCCCGGTCGGATGATCTGACGCAGCTCGCGACCGGTGGCGTGGAACTCGGCCTCGGTCAGCGGAACAAAGCCCCAGTTGTCGGACCAGGCATCGTTGAACAGCAATCTGAGCAAGCCGGTTTCCTGATCGTAGCGAGAAAAATCCATCGGCCGGAAGCGGATTCGAGACCCGACCCGCTCCAGTAGTCGCGTCATTGTCCGCGGGGCGGGGAAATCCGGGGCCAACAGGTAAGCCAGCATGTCCATGACCGGCTGCAGACCCGCCTCCAGCAAGCGCTCGGCATAATAGCCTGGGGCATGCCCCATCATCACCATCGGCGGACTCTCCCGGCCATCCACGAGCAGACCACAGCTCTGATTGATTCCCAGATCATAGGGTCCGCGCATCAGCCTGCAGCCCCGCGCAAGCAGCCAGTGCCGGGCGGCCTCAAGCAATGCCTGGAATACGAGCGCATCGTCGAAGGCCTCGAGCTGGCCGAAGTAGCCTAGCTTTTGACCGTCCTCGTCCGGCTGCAAGCGGTCGACCTGGGCGCTGATCGTTCCGACCACCCGGCCGTCGCGCCAGGCGGTAAAGGCACAGGCCTCGGCATGCTCGAACCAGGGGTTTCGCGGCGACCACTGGCGCTTGCGTTCGAAACGCAGCGGCTCGACCCAATGCGAGTCGTTGGCATATACTTGCCGCGCGAACTTCAGAAAAGCGTTCCAGGTCGCGCGATTACCGACCGTTTCGACGGTGACCGAAGACGCAGCGACGCTTGTCGCGGCTGCCGCAGCACTATTCATGGGCATTGCCAGCGTTTCAAGCAGGCGTCTGCGGGGCCGCAGGGTGCATTGTGGCCGGTTTGCCGATAATTCATGGTTTCCATTGGAGAGGCAGGCACTTATAATGGTGGGTTATTGTGCGACTATAATAAGAAGCCCTTGCGGGACGCTACAACAACAAGGGATATTACAACTCTGATGCAGCATCCTACTCCGACCAATAACTCCCTGCCCCTGAAAACGACCGGCTACCGGAGTCTGGCCGAAGCGCTTGATTATGCAGCCCAAGGCACCACCGGCTGCAACTTTTACGACGGTCGTGGCCAGCTTTCCTGCGTATTGACCTACGCCGAGCTGCGTCGCCAGGCCCGTGATCTGGCCCTGCGCCTGCATGGCCTGAACCTCGAGCGCGGCAGTACGGTGGCCCTGGTCGCCGACACTCACCCTGATTTTCTGGTCCTGTTCTTCGCCTGCCAGTACGCCGGCCTGGTGCCCGTGCCTCTGCCAGCGGCGGTTCACCTCGGCGGTCGCGAGGCCTTCGTCTCGCATCTGCGGGCGATGCTGCGCGACTGTCGCGCCAAGGCCGCCTTCGCGCCGAGCTCGTTCCACGGCTTCCTGCAGGAAGCATCGACCGGTCTTGGCCTGAAACTGGCCGGCAACGTGGAAGAGTTCATGAGCCTGGAGCCTGCTACAGAGCTGCCTGCGCTACCTGAGCCGGAGGAACTGGCCTACTTGCAGTACACCTCCGGCAGCACGCGTTTTCCACGCGGCACGATGATCACCCAACGCGCCGTTTTGAACAATCTTTCGGGAATTCTGCAATACGGCGTCCAGATTCGACGCGGCGATCGCTTCATGTCCTGGCTGCCCTTCTACCATGACATGGGGCTGGTCGGCCTGATCCTCGGCCCCGTGGTCTCGCAGCTGTCTGTCGACTATCTGGGCACGCGAGAGTTCGCGATGCGGCCACGCCTTTGGCTGAGCCTGATGACCGAGAATCGCTCAACCATCTCGTTCAGCCCGCCGTTCGGCTATGCCTTGTGCGCTCGCCGTCTGCGCGAAAGCGACCTGGACAGATTCGACCTCTCGGCATGGCGCGTGGCCGGCGTCGGCGCGGAAATGATCCGTGCCACCTGGCTGAATCGTTTTGCCAGCACTCTGGCCAAGGCGGGCTTCCAGTCTTCGGCATTCCTGCCCTGCTACGGCATGGCTGAATGTTCCCTGGCTGTCAGCTTCGCACCGCTTGGACAGGGCCTGGAAGTCGACCTGCTGGATGCCGACGTGCTGGCGCAGGAGCGCCGTGCCGAACCGTTGGGCCCGACAGACCAGCGTCATCGCATCAGCGCCTTCGTCAACTGCGGCAGACCCTTGCCGGAATACGAAGTCGAAATTCGCGATGAGACCGGCGCGCTGGTACCCGAACGTCGCTGCGGCACGATTTTCCTGCGCGGTCCCAGCGTCATGAATGGTTACGCCAACAACCCGGAAGCCAGCAGCGCCGCGCTCAGCAGCGATGGCTGGCTCAATACCGGTGATGTTGGCTACCGCGCCGGTGATTCGTTGTTCATTACCGGCCGCGCCAAGGATCTGCTGATCATCAATGGCCGAAATATCTGGCCGCAGGATCTCGAATACGTTGCCGAGCAGCAACCGGAAATCCGACCCGAAGATGCCTCGGCATTTTCCATCCCCGGCGAAGACGGGAGCGAAGTCGCGGTGCTCGTGGTTCAGTGTCGCGAGCGCGATGCTTTTCGCCAGGCCAGCCTGGTCGAGCGGCTGAAACAGCGTATCCAGTCTGAATTCGGCATCGCCTGCCTGATCGAACTGGTCCCCTTGCACACCCTGCCGCGCACCTCTTCCGGCAAGCTATCTCGCAGCGGCGCAAGGCTGGACTTCATCAAGCGCAATGGCCTGGAGCGTGATCAAATCCTGCCACAGGCGCTGGTCGACCGGACTCCGCACACCGAGGCCGTGGAAGAAACCAGCGATCGCTGACCCTGCCCGACTCCTCGTGATGCGCGCACTCGCGCAGCATGCCCGCCCCTGGCGCCAGGATTGCCGGTGGTGAGCACAATTGCCATAACCGGAGCGACGGGCTTTGTCGGCGGCGCCACCCTGGCAAGACTGATCGAGCGCGGCCAGGCAGTCCGGGTCCTGGTCCGCGACGGCCGTCAGGTGACCGCGGCGAAGCAGATCGAGGTCGTATCCGGCAGTCTTGATGACAGCCAATCCCTGGATCAGCTTGTTGCCGGCTGCTCGGCAGTCATTCACATTGCCGGTAGCGTCAGCGGGCGAAACTATGTCGACCTTGCCCGGACCAACGCAGCTGGTTGCGAACGCCTCATTCAGGCTGTCAACCGGCGAGCTCCACAGGCTCGCCTGGTTCATGTGTCCAGCCTGGCTGCTCGTGAACCGGCCTTGTCGGATTATGCAGCCAGCAAGCGCGCCGGCGAAGACCTGGTGGAAACCAGCAATCTGAGCTGGCTGATTTTGCGGCCACCTGCCGTATACGGGCCGGACGATGCGGCGCTGGCACCGCTGTGGAAACTGCTGGCACGCGGTCTGTTGCCGAGAATCGGCTTGCCGAATGCCCGCTTCTCGCTGCTGCATGTCGATGACCTGGCCGACGCCCTGGTCGCTGCGGCCCTGGCGAGTAATCGTGACTGCTCGAAACTGTGTCTGCACGATGGTCGGCCCGGCGGCTACAGCTGGCAGGACATCGCCGAAATCGCCAGCCAACGCCGCGGAGGCAAGATTCGCACCATTGCCGTTCCACCTGCGCTTTTGCGCCTGGTTGGCGGCCTGAACCTGTTCGGTGCCAGGCTGAGCAAGCGCACTCCGCCCGTCCTGGTGCCTGGAAAGGTCGCCGAACTGGTCCACCCGGACTGGGTTTGCGATAATGCGCAGCTACCAGGCTGCCCTGATTGGAAACCGCGAAGAATGTTTGAAGACTGTCTTGTTGATCTGCCCGGCTGGAGTCGCTACCGATGAATGAAACCCGCAAGCGTGTTGACGAAGCCATCGATCTGGCAATGGCCGCAGCGCTTCCAGAGCTGGGCCAGGTCGATCGAGACGCAGCCCTGACCGGCGACCTGGGCCTGGATTCAGTTCAGATCATGAACCTGGTGATGGAAATCGAGGACAACCTGGATGTTTCCGTCCCCGTGGATATTTTGGCTGAGGTCCGCTCCCTCAATCAGCTTGCCGATCGACTCTGTGCCCTGGTTGGAGATACGTAATGAGCCTGTTCGAAAAATTTTCCGCGCTGGCCGCGACGCGCGCCACACTGGGCGACAGTGGTCCGGCGCCGATCGCGACCCCGATCGAGCGGGTTCTCTCGGCGACCCGCGGGGTTATTGCCGGCCGCGAAGTGATTCTTGCCGGCACCAACAACTATCTCGGTCTGACCTTCGAGCCATCGGTAGTCAAGGCGGCCCAGGATGCGCTGACCGAACTCGGCACCGGCACCACGGGCTCGCGCATGGCCAATGGAAGCTATGCCGATCATCGCGCCCTGGAGGCAGAGCTCGCGGGTGCCTTCGGCTGGCCCTCTGCCATCGTCTTTTCCACTGGTTACCAGGCCAATCTGGGCGCCTTGTCAGGCCTGGTCGGCGACGGGGAATATTTGCTGGTCGACTCAGACAGCCATGCCAGCATTTATGATGGCTGCCGCCTGAGTCAGGCCCAGACCATTCGCTTCCGCCACAATGACCCTGACAATCTCGATCGGCGCCTGGCCCGCCTGGGCGATGATGCGCGCAAGGCCCTGGTCGTGGTCGAGGGCCTGTACTCCATGCTCGGCGACCAGCCACCGCTGGACGAGTTCGTCGAAGTCAAGAATCGCCACGGCGCATGGCTGCTGGTCGACGAAGCACACTCCTTCGGCGTCTTCGGCGAGCGCGGCCTTGGCCTGACCGAGCAAATGGGCCTGCTCGACGAGGTTGACTTCATCGTCGGCACCTTTTCCAAGAGTCTGGCCGGGATCGGCGGCTTCTGCGTCAGCCCGCACGCCGAGCTCGAAATGCTGCGCCTGGCAAGCCGGCCCTATATCTTCACTGCCTCGCCCTCGCCGGCCGTGATCGCGGCCACACGCCAGGCCCTTGCCTTGCTGGTTGAAGGCAAGGAACTGCGCGAGCGCCTGCACCGCAACATTCAGCATCTCTACCGCGAGGTGAAAGCGATGGGTCATGAGCTGGGCAGCGAACAGCCCGGTCCGGTAATGGCCATCATCCTGCCTGATCGCGCCAGCGCCCTGAACCACTGGCGCGGATTGCTTGAGCATGGGGTGTATGCCAACCTGATGATTCCCCCTGCCACCCCCGCCGGCCTCAATCTGCTGCGCATTTCCTTGAGCGCCGCCCACAGCGAAGCAGATATCGACCAGATCGTTGCCGCCCTTGATTCCATGCGCGAGCAGCCACCAAAATCCGCCACAGGTTAATCAGGAGGGCAAGGAACCTGCGCGGCAGAAGACGTCCGGGCTGGAACGGCCCCTACGCTCTCTTCTCAAATCTTCCCTCTTCCCGCCCTTCTCACCAGGACTCAACAATCGTCTTGCGTTCCATCGGGTCCATGGCGGCGATGCGCTCGTCGGCGTAGTAGGAATCGCTGCGAATGGACTTGGTCGATATTTCGCCGAAGATCGCGCCCTTGCGGGTGCGGAAGGCGTGGAGCTGGTCGCGTTCGACCAGGAGCTTGTCGCCGGGCTTCAAGTGAATGATGTCGCCTTCCAGGTCCACTTCCAGGTCGCCCCAGAGCATGTGGAAGGTTTCTTCCTTGGCCTTGTGCTTGTGATGCGGGTGCTTCTGGCCCGGCAGCATGATCAGAAACTTGTTGCAGTATTCGCGGTTGATCGAGTTGATCAGCACGCAGCCGGTCTCACGGAAGCGATCGATGCCGTAGTGATGCGAGATTTCGATGCTGATGTCATCCCCCAGGGCAATGCCGGCCTCGTAGAGCTGGCCCTTGGCATCGTGCAGGATGCCGCGAATCTGGGTGTACTTGTCCGGCTGAGCGCGTTCAAACAGGGCCGCGTCCGGTCCATAGTCTCTTGAGGCAACGAAGTTGGCCCGATACTGGCCGAACTGGCCTGAGGTCAGCTGCCCGTCCTGGCAGGGCATGGCGAAGTAAACGTCTTCGCGACGCACTTCCTCGCCCTTGCGAATGGCACGCTTGGCGAACACGCCCCGCTGCAGCTGCAGCAGCGACTCGAATTCCTTCTGGCTGACGTGCTTGCCATCGTCGACGCCCATGACCGCCCGGGCGCGCTGGGCCGCGGCTATCCACTCACCAGCCTGCTCGGGATCCATCGAGTACTTGTTCAGGGTAATTTCATCGGTGGCCACGCCGAAGTGGCGCTCGAGCAGCTTCGCGCCCTGGGCCACGGCCACCATCACCACATCGGTGTTGTCCGGTGCTTCGTGGCCGGAATAACCAATCGTGACGTAGGGGTAGCGGCGAATCATCTTGGCCATGAAGTTCATCGCATGCTGGTCCAGCGGCGTGGGATACAGCGATACGCAGTGCATGACCGCCAGCTCCGGCACCCGCTTGCTTAAAAAAGTGACCAGGTTATCGATCTCGTAAATCGACAGCCCGCCGGTGGAGGCAATCACCGGCTTGTTGGCCTTGGCGATTTCTTCCAGCAGCGGCCAATCCGTGGCCGAGCAGCTCGCAACCTTGATGACATCCACACCCAGCGACTGACACAAGCCCACGGAGGGCTCGTCGAAGGGCGTGGCCACGCTGACCAGGCCGGCCGAGCGAATCGCATCGACCAGCTGGCGGAACTGGCCTTCGTCCAGGCGGGTGCTCTCGAAGCGCGGGATATGCATGATGTCATCGCGGCCCTTGGCGGCCGGATGGATGAAGCTGTCCAGCTCCCGGAACTGCAGCTTGACAGCGGTGCGAACGCGATGCTCGCGGGCCAGGCGTGCGGCCGCGTCAATGATCTTCAGGCCGTGATTGACATCACCCTGGTGGTTGTTGGCCATCTCGAAGATGTGCAGGTTTTCAAATAGCTTGCTCATGGAGGTCCTGTGCTCAGTGTTGGTCGCCGGGATCGCTCAGGCCGCTCAGGGCCAATGCCTGGGGCAATGATACGAGACGATCGTCGACATAGTAATCAGCCGGCGGCTTGCCAAAACGCAGCTCATGATAACGCACGCCCCAGCGCTGCATTTGATCGACGGTCACTGCCTGCCAGTCCTTGCCGGTGCCGGAGCCGCGAGCGGTGAACAGCGTGATATGACAGCCGGCATCGTAGAGCGCGTTGACCCGCGCCACGTTTTCGCTGATCGGGCCGGCCTGGGCATAGTCGAGCGCGGGCACCGGCTCGGCGAGCACGCCGTCGATGTCGATGACCAGGCGGCGTGGTTTTTCCGACGCCGGGCGGGGAGCTTCAGCCAGAATGGATTCGCCACTGGCCGCCAGCGCCTGTTCGACGCGTGCTACATCATCCAGGGTATCGATGCTGACCTGGAGACTTTCGATCACCACCGCACCGGCACGCTGGCCCATCAGCGAGGCCTGGTCCAGCAGGGTGTCCCGACGCAGCGCGTAAGCCACACCGTTGCGGTGATAAACGGGTTCCAGCTGCTGGCGGGCAATGATGTCCTTGCCGCGGGGATCGAAGTAGTCCATGCGCCCGTTGGCATCAACCCTGAGCTGCTTGAGCGGATGGGCTTTCAGATCGGTCGGGCTGACCGTCCAGACCGCTTCGAGCCGGTCTTCGATCAAGCGCTCGACGGTGGCGCGAACATCATCAGGTTTGCGCAGAGGCGAGGTCGGCTGCAGCATGAGGACAATGTCATAGCGCTGGCCGTCATCGGCTTCGGTGGCTTCCAGCGCGTGGCGCAGCACGTCGACATCGCCAATCCGGTCACCGGACAGCTCGGTCGGGCGCATGAACGGGGCATCCAGGCCGTGGGCCAGCGCGGTTTCCCGAATGAGCAGGTGATCGGTGGAAACCACCGCCCGGTCGACCCAGTCCAGGCCGGCAATCAGATCAGCGGTGTAAACCAGCAACGGCTTGCCGGCTACCGGCAGCAGGTTCTTCATGGGGATGCCCTTGCTGCCGCCGCGCGCCGGCACCACGACCAGGATGCGATGTTCTGCCAGCATGGATCAGTCGTCGATCCGGACCAGGCGGCCCTGGCGCGAGGATTCCAGCGCGGCGACAATCACCTTCATCGTGTCGATACCGGTTTCCAGGTCCAGCGGCGACGGCAGGGACGGATCCTTGACCACTTCTTCGATATGGGCAATCTCGCCACGGAAATCATCGGGCCGGGTCTTGGCAACGCGCTTTTCCAGCGGCTCGGCACCGTGGCGCACCAGGCGCACCAGGTCATGGTTTGCATCGATGCTGACCTGCCATTCCAGGTAGCCCTCGCTGCCTTCCAGGCGCATCCATTTCTGGGCAGGCTGGGTGACCACGTCCTGGACGATGGTGCCAACCAGGCCCTTGTCAGTGCGCACCGAAAGCTGGGCCACGCGGTCATAGGCCGCGCCCTGCGCTTCCACTTCATCAAGCATGGCCATGACTTCGCTGATTCGGCCCAGGCCGGCCAGCTCGGCAAAGTACTGCCAGATATTGATCGCATGACTGTGCTCGGCCAAGGCCCCGCCGCCGCGCGAGGTAAAGCCCAGGTACGTATCGGCCGGCCCGGCCAGCCAGGGGTGAGCACCGAAGATGCCGCCCCAGTGTTCGCGGGTCATGGCACGCAGGGTGGTGATCTCGCCGATCGAGTACTCGGCCAGCCATTTTGCGGCCAGGCAGGTGTGCTCGGTAAGGCGGTGGTTGTAGCCGACCAGTACACGCACGCCTGCCTCGGCGGCTGCAGCCGCCAGGCGCCGGCAGGGCTCCAGGTCGGGCTCGCACAATGGCTTTTCGATCAGGATGACCCGGGGAGGCTGGGCTGCCATTTCGGCCAGCGCCAGCGGCACATGACTGTCCGGCGGTGTGCCGATAATGACCACATCGAAGACTTCACCGACCACCGCTTCCGGATCACAAAGACGAATGGCTTCGTCAAACTGGCCATAACGGGCCGGGTAGATGTCGTCGCGCGTGCGCGCCAGGGCCGCCGGATCGATATCGCACATGGTCACCGCCCAACCACGCTCACGCGCGCCATGGGCCAGGTGATTGCCGATCGACCCGGCCCCCAGAATCTTCGCTCGAATCATGCTGAATGCTTGGTTGGGAAAGACAACGACATTTTAACTTATCGCATCATCCAAGCCGATTGCGTCGATCGTTTATTTTTCGCCCCCGGACACCAGCACGACCGATTTCCGCTGAGCAGCTTCTCGCCGCCGGCAAACCGCCCCACCCCAACCATCTGTGCCAGGCCAGGCTTCCGATTCCGGCTTCGGGATTAGACGAACCCGGACTATCCCTCTACCCGTCTCCCCACCAAAAACACATTCCTCTCCAGCTCCTCAATATCCGGCACCCCATCCATCCCCAGGCATCCAGCCAGCCTGCCACTCCGCTCAACCACCTCATCGAGACTCGTATCCGGAAACATATGCGCCAGATACGGGCCGTAATTCGCAGTGCCGGGCAGGCGCCGTTCGATGGGCCGCAGCAGGCGGCGCAGGCGCATGGCCAGTTGCCCTGCCCCGGCTGGTCGGTCAACACCAGTAGCGAGGTCGTTGAGCATGGGTGCCAGCACATCAAGTATCCGTTCACTGGCAAGTTGTGACTCGCCAAGGCCGGCCAGGGCGCGGGCCATGATGCCGCGGCCACCGGATTCGGCCTGGCGGGCAAAAACCGTATCCGGGTCGTCAGTGCAGGCCCGAACCGCTTCGATCAAAGCCGGCAAAGCCATACAGCTCAAGCTGATGTCATTCGGCAAGGGATGGTCGAAGCCGGGGTTCAAGACGGGCCGGTAAGCCAGCGCCGGGCGGCCCAGCTGAAAGGCCTCGACAGCCGTGGTACAGCCGTTGTGAATCAGGCCGTCGGCAGCCAGCAGCCAGGCCACCACGTTGCCTTTGGCGGCAATGCGGACGTTACCCAGGTCAGCGGCGATGTCCTGCCAGGTCTGGATCCGCTCGCTGGGATGCGGGCGGAGCACGAAACTGACATCAGGCAAGGCCCGGGCCAGCTCCGGCAAGGCCTCAACGAAAGCCTTGAACAGCTCGTACTTGTGCGCGGCAAAGCCGCCGCGGGGGTCATCCGGACGCTGCTCGCGCAGCCACTTCAGGTGGCGGTTCTGGCGCGGCTGGACATGGTTGACCCGGGAAAAATTGGTGTTGATGAGCACAAAACGGCCGAATTGGGCCTGTATTTGCTGCACTTCGTCATCAAACAGCGCCGTCAGTTTCGGGTGCAGCAGGTCGGCCCGGGGATTGCCGCAGGCAGCGATCGGAATGCCGGCATAGTCGGGGTGCTCGCGCCAGGCATCGGCATTATCCTCGCCCCAGGCGATCAGCAACTCAGGTTCATTCAGGGTTGCGCCATCGACCTTGGTTCGCCAGTAGACCTCGCGCGAAGCCCAGACCAGACCTTCCTCGTCCCACAGGGCGACACGGTGGCCACAGCGCCGGGCCAGATCCAGATTATGGCGCGAGCGCGCGGTGACGCTCTTGCCGACATAGACCCCGGTCGGATAGCGATCGAGGTTGATATCGATCGCCTTCTTCGCCCCGACTATGGCGGGAATGCCACGATCAGAGGCCAGCAGGGCCAGCAGTAACTTGGCATCGAATTCACGGACCCGGGTTTCGCAGGGCAGAATCAGCGTGCGCGGTGCGATAGACATGAAGCCAGATCAATCCGCCGCGATACGAAAACGCTCGGCCAGGTCGGGCAACAGGCGTTCTTCGACGTAGCGGTCGATGCGTTCGATCTCGCTGTCGCTGAAATAGTCGCGGTAGCCGCCAACCTTGCCGCGGCGAACCTTGTAAGAATCCGGATCTTCAACATTGCGAGCCTTCAAGCGCGAATTCTTGAAGAAATTCTCGCGCTCCTTGCGCTTTAGCGCTTCGAAAGAGGTGAAGGCAACCGCTTCGCTGATTTCCTCAGTGCTGAAATCGGCACCAAGAAACGCCAACAGCCGGGCCATTTCGGCTTCGGGTTCGGCGCGCAGGGTTTCGTAATACAGGCGATAGACGCGGTCCCAGCCTGCAAGCTCCTGGTGCCAGTGATTGAGGTAGTCGCAGATCGCGGCGAGGCCCAGCGGTGACTGCATCACGAACTCGAACATCGAGCCCGAGTCCTCGACCTGGTAGAGCTCGCGCTTGTAGGCGCTGGCCCGGCGCGTGGACTGGAAGTATTCCGACACCGCCACATCGCGCGGATCGCGCAGCAGAAAAACCACCGGCATGGCCTTCAGGGCCTTGCCATGGCGCTCACTGGCAGCCAGCTTCTCCAGGTAATGACCGTGGGTCATTGCAATCACTGGAATGGCCGCGTTCTGGGCGTGGAAATTATCGTATTCCAGCAGTTGTTGTTCCGGCAGGCCATGGCGGGCCTGGTACAGGCGCGAGAGCATGGCCCGAAGCCAGGTTCGTCCACTCTTGGCCCGGGACAGCACCAGTATATCGGCCGCCAGCACGCGACGGTTGTCCAGCTCGGCGCGCAGGCGATGCCGCAGCGCAACCCGGCGGGCACGCGGCAGCGGCGCGGTCAGGGCCCAGATGCCGGCCCGGTACAGGCGAAGTCGATCGATCATCATGCAGCAATCAGAACAGGTGCTCGCATTGTAGCGGATGCAGTTGCCGGCAAGTTCGGCCAACAATGCCTTGACCGGCTTCACCAGGCATGGGAGCAGGCCTATACTGATTCCACCTGAAAGCGACCAGCGGCAATGAGCAAACGATCCGATCGCGATCCTGACAGCACCGAAGTAGAGCAGACTCGCCTGTTCAGCGCCGACCCCACTGAAAAAGCCGGAAAGCAGGGGCTGCGGCTGGCCGGTTTTCGGATCGAACGCGAGCTTGGCCGCGGCGGCATGGGCCAGGTTTTCCTGGCACGCCAGCTCGAGCCGGTAGAGCGCGATGTGGCAATCAAGGTGATCCTTCAGCAGATGCGCAACCCGGCCACCGAGCAGCGCTTCCTGGTCGAACGCCAGGCGCTGGCACAAATGTATCATCCCGCCATTGCCCAGATTTTCGATGCCGGCAAAACCGCCGATGGCTTTCCCTACTTTGTCATGGAGTACGTGCCCGGGCAGCCGCTCGATCGCTTCTGCGCCGAACATCGCTTGAGCCTGCACGAGCGCCTGAAACTGTTCATCAAGATATGTCAGGGGGTTCAGCACGCCCACCAGAAAGGGATCATCCATCGTGATCTGAAGCCGGCCAATGTGCTGGTGTCCTGGGTTGACGGCGTGCCCGTCCCCAAGATCATCGACTTCGGCATTGCCACCGCCGCTTTTCCGACCCAGAGTCGCGACTCGGAAAGCTCGGCCGGCACACCCATGTACATGAGCCCCGAACTGTTCGGCGACCAGGTCAGCATCGACACGCGCAGTGACATCTACTCGCTGGGCGTGATGCTCTACGAATTGCTCTGTGACCAGCGTCCCTACCCCAGGGAGTTGTTCAAGAACCCCAGCGCACTGGCGATCAGAGACGCCATGGCACGTCATCAGCCCGGAATCCCGTCCCAGCTTGTCCGATCGGCCGGCGAGCATGGACAGGCCATCGCTGAGCGCCGCAGGACCACGCTGCGGCGGCTGGAAGCCAGCCTGCGCGAGGACCTCGACGCGATAGCGGCCATGGCCGTGCACCCGGATCGAGAGCATCGCTATGCCAGTGGCACCGAGCTGATCGATGAAATCTGGAACTACCTGGACGGCAGACCCGTACGCGCCATGGGCGAGGCACATGGCTACCGCTTGCGACGATTTGCCGGCCGCAACAAACTGCTGCTGGCCAGCCTCGGCACCGTCATCATCGGCTTGGGATTGGGCCTCGGGCTGGCCGTCTACGGCATGTTCGAGGCCCAACGCCAGCAAGCGCTTGCCGAGCAGCGCCAGAGTGAGCTGGAAAGAGTCGTCAGCTTCCAGCAGTCCATGCTGGGCGGTCTTGATCCACGAGCTTTCGGAGAGGGCCTGGTGGACGGATTGCGCCGTCAGTACCTGGCAACCCTGATCGAGGAGGCCGACGATCTTGAAGCCAGCGCCGCCAGCGAGGCATTCGAGGCGGCGGTCGGCCGGACACGTCCGACCGATCTGGCCCGGGAGCTGATTGAAGAGTTCATGCTGCAGCGTGCGGTGACTCAAATCGAATCCGACTTTATCGACCAGCCGCTGGTTCAGGCCGACTTGTTTCAGTCCGTGCTTGAGGTCTATCGATCAACCGGAATGGTTAATCCCAGCCTGGATCTGGCAGAGCGCATTGTCGAGCTGCGCGAGTCGGAACTGGGGCCGAACCACGCCAGCGTTCTGGAAGCTCGCTTGCACCTGGCACGAGCCTTGTTCGAGGCAGCCCAGTTCTCTCGCGCCCGCGGCGTCCTCGACATCATCATCGCACGGGCGGACAGCAATGACCGACGTCTGCGCGAGCTGCGTTTCCAGGCCCGCAATCAGCTCGTGTTCGTTCTTGTCGAAAGCGGTGAGCGGGCCGAAGCGATTGGTGTTGCCCAGCACAACATGGACCGCGTCCGGGCCGAGCGCAGCACCATGCACATGGACTATGTGCAGGCGCTCAACACGCTGGGCTATGCCCAGGCACGCAGCGGCGATGTCGAGGCGGCCCTGGAAAGCTACCAGCAATCCCTGGAACTTGCGCGACAACTCGTCGACAGCGCCGACCCCGCAGTCTATGGCGGCATGCTCAACCTGTCGGCAGCCCTCGGGCAACTCGGAAGGCATGACGAGGCCTTGGCACTGGAGGTCGAAGCCCTGGACATTCTCACCGCCAATCTGGGGCGCCGTAACCAGGCCACGCTGCGTCTGATGAACAACCTCGGCCTGACCTATCTCGATCTCGGCCGCTACGAAGAAGCCAGCCAGCTGTTGGAAGAAACCCACGTTCTGCGCCTGGAAACACTGGGCCCTGATCACCCCCTGACACTGCGCACCGAATTGAATCTTGGCCGGATCGCGCTGCGCACCGGAAATCCGGAGGCCGCGCTGCAGCGGTTCACCCACGTGGCTGCTGAACGGGAGCGCCAGCTGGGCAATAGGCACCGCGATACCCTGAATGCCTTCGACCAGGTCATTCGCGCCCAGCTTGCGCTCAATGACACTGGGCATGCTCTGGAGTTGGCGCTGGAACTCCATCAGCTCAGGCTGGAAGTGAACGGACCCAGCCACCCGGCTGTCCTGGCCAGCAGCCAGCGAATTGCCGAGCTCTATCAAGAACTGGATGAGCCCGAGCTGGAACTTGAGTGGCGGCACACACATCTCGATGGCGCGCGCGACGGCGCACTGATGGACCGACCGGAAGCACTTGCCTCGGCGATACGGAAATTCGCACTGCTGGTCAACTTCGGACAGCTGGAACCAGCAGACGGTCTGGCACGCGAAATCCGCGGCCATCTGGACCGCGGCGGCGCCGAGCTGCAGGAGTTGAGAGAAGCATTCAATGGCGCCGTCCGGCTGCGTCTGCAGCACAACGAGCCCTAGACATCACGAGGAAAACAGTCTGACCGCCGGTCACGGTGCTATTGACGCAGCAATCAAATATCAATCCGGCAATCAAATAGATTGCCGGGTTAATGCCCGGCCGGAACGGCCGGGACCGCGCAGCGAAGGCGTTTGCGGACATGTGCCGCAAATGCCGAGCAACGAATACCGCAGGTACTTCGTTGCCAGGTTAAATTTCAGACTCCAGCATGTCGATGATGGCCTGACGAGCTCGCCTGGCCAGCTCGCGAG